>CAZIKS010000015.1:0-30165 GCA_964539795.1 uncultured Pirellulales bacterium | reverse complement strand
AAATAAGACGGGCATCATAAGCAGGACGGTTCCGAGGTCCGGTTCGAGCAGAATCATAACCATCGGCAGAAGCGTCAGGACGAACGGCCCAATAAGAGCGGTGAATCTTCGGTAGTTGCTGCGGTATCGCAGATACCAGGCAAGGGCGAGGATATAAGCGAGCTTGCAGATTTCCGAGGGCTGTAGTGCAGGCAGGCCCCCAAATTTAATCCATCTGTGAGAGTTGTTAATCTCGGGGACAAAAGGCAGATTTATAACGTACCTGCCGACCAGGAGCAGGGACAAGAGCAGAAGCACAGAGGCATATATCCAGTAGCTTGCGGCTCCTAATTTTCGATAATTAATCAGGTTGAGTGCGATGAAGGCAATGGCGGCAACGGCGGCGAATTTTACCTGTTTAGCCCAGAAGCCGCCGAGGTCTTCGGCCTGTGAGGCAGGGGAGTCCTCTGCGGGGTGTCCGACAGAATAGACAGTTATTATCCCGATGGCAATCAGGGCTAAAGCTGCCGCCATCAGGGTAACTCTGACAATGATAAGTCGTCCTTTGAAGAAGTTGTACATAATCATTCATAACGGCCAAATAATACTGAATATATAACACAGATTTGCTAAAAAAGCAAAGCGCAGGGAAAATCGGAGGAAATATTGTTTTTCGAGCTAAAAAACAGTTATGAAGGGGCGATTGGGTGCGGTTAGGCCAATAACGGCTGGAATGGGCTTATGTTGCCCGGATTAACATTTCCTAAATTAACAAAAACCCTAATTTTTGCAAATTTTTTGAATTTTTTAAAAATTTCTCTTGATTTTCCCAGTGCGTTTTGATACTATACAATCAACCTTCACCAATGTTAACCCTGTGCATTGCTGTTGTATGGCAAGCAAATCACCTGAAGGGTGAGAAAGGAGGAACCGGAGGGGACAGGGGAAAACTCGTAAAGCCGGTTATTCCTGCTATACCGGGGCGTTATGTTCGATCGCGCGAAGCTACCGGCGGGTTGGACAGGCGTTGCTAAGAGACAGATGAGTTTTTTAGGCAGGAAGTTTGTAAGAAGAAACCAAAAGGTAGTGCAGAGTTTGTCTCTCTGCGAAGAAGAAAAGACAAGGAAAGGAAGGTTGTATTATGAAAAAAATCCTTTTAGCACTGGCAATCTTGTTGATTGCCAATCCAGCCTGGGCAGGGTTGGTGGTTGAGGCCACAGCAACAGAATGTAATGAGGTCACTATCACCTATGATATGGACGATACCGACCCGAACCGGCCGAGGGCGTTTGCTCTGGAAATCTCTCTCGATAACGATGCGAACATCGGGCCTGTGACTTACGTGCACTCTGAGTTCCACGTTTATCCCGGTTCTATCGTTATAACCGGCGGCGTGGTAACCGACCAGGGTACGCCGGTCGCTGAGAGTGATGTCAGCAGCATGATTGTTGAGATGGGCTCGCTGTATGCAGATACCGACCCGTGTCATACAGAGCAGCCGGCAGAGAATGGTGTTCTGTTGGTCTTTATGGTAGAGAATGACAAAGATTGCAATGTCACTCTGCTTGCGAACGCAATCCGCGGCGGCGTGGTTATGGAAGACACCACCCAGGAATTCAGCGGAAGTTACTTTGATTTTATTGGATGTCACGTAGATGGTTGCCCCGAGGGGTGCTTCCCGCCCGGCCACGATGATTACGCTGAGTGGCTTGCCGTGGGTGAGCCCGATAGCTGGTGCATTTCGAGACAGTGTCACGGCGATACGGACGATCTTAAGTTCAAAGTTGGCAAGTATTATTACTATGTCAACTATACCGACCTGAATACCTTCGTTGATGGTTTTGCGACAGAATATCCGGAGTCCGCTACCCACGCAGACACTGAGACGTATCCCTGGATTTCTGCTGATTTTAACCACCAGTTGGATAAGGTAGGTAAGTTTTACTATAGAGTTGGGTATGGCGACCTGGATATTTTAGTTGCGAATTTTGCATCGGACCCGGATCCCAACTGTCTTGAGGTGCCGTAACAGATGTTAGCGGATTGTTGAATTTGAAGTAAGGATTTAATTGTGTTTTTAACTCCTAAGAATGTTTTTTGGAAGGAGATTGATGATGAAGAAAATTTTAATTTTGATGTTGGTTCTTGGTTTGGCATCTGCGGTTAACGCGACGATATCGCTTGAAATACGCGAATCTAACGGGACAACACCTGTTCCCAATTTAAACGCGATGTTGTTAGGTTCGGATTATGTAGCGGTTATCAGCAGCGACGCAGCGGTTGCGACAACCGGCGGTCTGTATGGACCGGCCTGGGCAGCTTCAGACTGGGATCATCTGGGACCCGCGGATTCGACCGTGGGTGTTCTTGACACCGGTAATCTGAGCGATATTTTCTGGAAAGGCGGTTATCAGGGTTATGAATGGATCTATGATGATTTGATGGGACCAGGTATATCCACCGGTGACATATTCACCGTGGACCTGAGTGGTGAGGCTTTAGGCGCATTTCAATTAGACCTCTATGATTACGCGTCAAGCACGACTGTTCCGACACAAAGTGTCACCGGGACTATTATTGTCCCTGAGCCGATTACCATTGCGTTACTGGGTCTCGGAGGACTGTTCCTGCGTCGTCGTAAATAAGACGCAACCAGAACTGACCAATTAGTTTAATAAAGAGGCAGGTTTTTTGACCTGCCTCTTTTTTGTTTGTTAAGAAACCGATTCCCGGTTATAATGGTTTCTTATTGTCTTTCGGCAAAAAGTAAGGAGCAAATAGCTTATGAAGCAACTTGTGCTATTGGTATTATTGGTCGGAATCATCCTGTCTGTTGTGGCTGGCTGTCAGCAGGTTGGACGGGACGTCGAGGTAATCGTTGAGGGTGGCGGGCAGTTTCCGCCGTTTTTGGTCGGCACGTGGCGGGCGGATACGGACAGCTGGGAATTTGTTTTTGATGCGGACGGGCGTATCTCCTCGGCGGTAATTTCTCTTGGGAGGATAAGACTCAAGCCGGGCGAGGTAACGACGGTACCAATGAGAGAAGGGGGCAAAGGGGTATTCGAGCCGGGAGAGTGGATGGTTTACTATATTCCCGACCAGCGGGACCTGACAGTAAATATTTCTTTAAAGTATTTTTCCACGGAATTGGGAGGAGGTATTCTGGAAGGGAGGAACAAGGATTTATTTTTCGGGCCGATTTCGGAGGATGGCAGGGTGTGGGAATCTGTCTGGACAAGTTTTCCCGACTACACGGCACACACCACAAAGCGGTCCAATTACAAGCTCCCTACGGACCTTGTATACGGCATGTCGAAACCTCTGATATTTAAGAAAGTTCTGCCGTAACCGGCTGCTATTTATTTGCCCTTGATTTCTTAAATTCGAGCAGTTCTACGTACTTTTCCAGCTTTGCCGCTGCCTCTTTATTGTCGATGTACCTCATAAAACCAGCGGCCTTTTTCAATGCCGCTATAGCCTCATCGTATTTTCCCTGTATTTCAAGCGATTTTGCCAGTGATATATGGTTTACCGGGTCGTAAGGGTTCAGGTCAACGAGTCGCTGGAACATTTCAGTCGCCCCGTTGTAATCACCCGTCCCAACGAAGGCATTTGCAAGCCGTGAAAGCGTCATCAGCGAATCGGGGTCTTTTGCCAGTTCCTGTCGAAAGCCCTTTATTGCCTCGTTAAAGTGCCGGATTGATTCTTCCACCCGCCCCGATTGCTTCAGCATAACAGCTAAATTGTGATGAATGCTTGATACATTGATTTTGAACTCGGCCTGCTCGTTATATTCGATGGCCTTCTGGAAGGCTTCTACTGCATCGTTGGGCCTTCCCTGTTTTGCGCTGAGCATACCTATTTCATTATAGGCCAGCAGCGACATTGCAGGGTCGAACTCGACGAGTTTTTTATATTTTGTAATGGCCTGGTTGGTTTTGCCCTCTCGTTTTAATTT
Source organism: uncultured Pirellulales bacterium (assembly GCA_964539795.1). GTDB lineage: Bacteria > Planctomycetota > Phycisphaerae > Sedimentisphaerales > Anaerobacaceae > CAZTKW01. Next base: position 26,228 of record CAZIKS010000015.1, on the reverse strand, counting down.
CGCTGCCTGTTCGCGAAATCTCTCCGATAAAAGCTCCAAAGAACTCTGGAGTACCACCGGCACCAGCATATTCTCCACCGGAACGTAGTCGTCGGTCAAAATAATTTCGTTCGCTTTCTGTTTGAGTTCAGTGATTTCGGTATCGTTTAGATACCACATATCAACACCTTTGATGTATTGACCAACGATAGTACTGACATTTATGTTCGTGTTAGCAGCAGCCACCACAAAGGTATTGCGGACGTTTCGCGGGGCAATTTCGGAAAGGACATAGACATAAGTAAAGGTCTGTTCGAGCGTGTTGACAATACCTCCTAAAAACCGCCCGCTGTCGAAAAAATCTATCAGGTTTATCATATACACGCCGTCGCTGTTGAGAATGCGGGCGATTTTGTCGTTGAATTCTTTGGTAACGAGCTGGTATGGCACCGAGTAATCGTTTATTGCATCTTCATAGATAAAATCATACCGGGGTATTTGTTGGCCGTTGCGTTCTTTCTCCAGCAACTGGTCAACATAGTTTCGGGCATCCATAGAAATCGTGTTAATCGAGGTCTCCGGAGATAATCCGAACGCCTCCATAGCCGCTTTGGTTACCCCCGGGTCGATTTCAACCACATCTATGCGACTTCCGGGCCAGTTCTTTTCAATATACCTGGGATAAACATAACCGCCTCCACCGATAATTAATGCTGAGAGCTTTTCTTTGTTTTGGCTCAGCCCCCTGGTTATAGCAGCGTAAATATGCGTATAGAAGTATTGGAGCTGGTTAATTTCTTCCATAATAATTTCGCTGTGCTTTAACTTGTCCTGCATAAAAGCTCTTTTGTCCGGTTTTTCCGATAAGCGTTCGACAGCGATGTAGCAATACTGGCTTTCGTCCTGGTATAAAATTTTGGGGTCGGGTTTTTCTCTCAAAGCGACCGATGAGCCGGCGGTTTTGGCCCAGTCGCCTGGCGCCACACCCATCGTCATCAATGCAATGAAGATTGCCGCCCACAGATAGAGCACCCAGAGCCTTGCCCAGTAGAGAAAGGCCATCAGCAGCAGAGCGGCCCCGACTACCCAGATGATATTGACAGTTCCCATTACTGCGATGAGGTAGAATCCTGTAAGAAAAGTCCCCACGATGCTTCCGGCCGCCCCACAGGCGTAGATAGTTCCAACAGTTCTTCCGGTCGCCAGGTGCTTATCCAGGGCCATTTTGGCAACCACCGGACTGATTGTGCCCAGTAGCGTCGAAGGAACCAGAAAAACCATAGAGACGTGGGTGAAGACCCGAACAGGCCAATAAAGACGCCACATCCATATCCATTCACCTGCAAGATTGTTCAGGACAACTACCGCCACGCATGCCATGGAAGAGATTGCAAAAAGAACAGCTACCGTCTTTCGTGCGGCAAAGCGGTCGGCGATACGGCCGCCCAGATAATTGCCTATTGTGATACCGGCCAGTACAACGCCGATTACAGAGGTCCAGGTGTACAGCGACGAGCCAAGGTGGCGGGCTATGAGCCGGCCTGCAACCAGTTCAAGCACCATTATACAGGCGCTGGAGAAAAAGACGGTTGCGCCGGGAACAAGGATTGGAAAAAAACCTTTGGATTTATTCATACTTGATTTCCTTAAACTGTGTTAAAACAGCAATATACCATACTCAGATGATGTCAACAAGCCTGTTTTCGGATAGGCTCTAAACGATGAATCGCTGCCATAAATTTTCAGTAACCGGTTGTTATAGAACCTGTTATCAGGTATAATGAACTTACATTTGTTTTTGGGCAGCAGGCATAGCGCAGCCCCGTTAAGAACTTTACAGTGAGCTATTATGGTTGAAAACTCTAAAGGAAAAAGGCCTTCTCGATGGCGACGTCGTATATCATCGGCCCTGTTGGTACTGGCCGTTGTCTGGACGGTGTGGTTTGTGCTTCGGCAAGGTCTTTTTTCAAAAGACAACCGTCATATACTGCTCATCAGCATAGATACCTGTCGGGCGGACCACCTAAGCTGCTATGGTTTTTATCGCAGAACCACGCCAAACATAGATGCCGTTGCCAAGGAAGCGGTAATATTCGAGCATGCCGTCAGTCCGGTTCCTTTGACTTTGCCCGCTCACGGTTCAATGTTAACCGGCGTTAATCCAACTTCTCATGGTGTTCATGATAATATCGGTTATAAGCTGGATGGATCCAGCCAGACCGTTGCTGAAATATTGCAGGAAGACGGCTACACAACGGGGGCGATAATAAGCAGCTTCGTTCTGGACGCCCAGTTCGGGCTTGCCCAGGGTTTTGATACTTATAATGACGATTTTGTCCGTCCGATGTCGAGTTTCTATCACAGCGAGCGCAGAGGCGACGAAGCGAGCTACTTCGCCTGCGACTGGCTTGAAGCGCACTGTAAAGAACCATTCTTTCTTTTTTTGCATTACTACGACCCTCATCACAAATACCGTCCTCCGGAACCATTCGCCACCAATTTCAAAGATAATCCTTATGCCGGAGAAATCGCATACGTTGATTATTGTATCGGCCAGGTTATTGAAAAGCTCAAAAAGCTTGGTCTTTATGATTCGACATTGTTGATTATTACCGGCGACCATGGAGAAGGGCTGGAGGAGCATCAAGAAAAAACACATGGGTATTTTATTTATCAAAGCACTTTACATGTGCCTCTTATCGTCAAAGTTCCGGCCGGACGCGGAAGTAAAAGAGTGGACGAAGCAGTGAGCTTAATCGATATTGTTCCGACCATTTGCAGCTTGTCAGGTATTAGGGCGCCGGCAACTGTACAGGGAAAGGACCTGTCCCGATGTTTCAAAAAGAGAGGAACAACCAGCAAGAGCGAACGATATATATATTGCGAATCACTTTACCCGACTCAATATGGATGTAGTGCTTTACTGGGATTGGTCACTGACGGTTGGAAGTATATTCAGGCGCCAAGAGAGGAATTGTATGACCTCAGCAAAGACCCCGGTGAAACTGAGAACCTGGCTGAGCAGCAGGCCGGGCGTACAAGGCTTTTACAGGAACACCTCAAGACTATATTGCAGGACGAGTTAAGCAATAACAAGCAAAAGAGCAGATTAACATTGGACCCCCAAAGCAAAAGACGCCTGGAGTCTCTCGGATACCTTGCCAGTGGAGATGTAAGAGAAAATTTTGAATTTGACAATACCAAAGAAGACCCCAAAGACTGGGTCACTGTACACGGGCAGGTTATGTGGGTAAACACCTATATTAAAGCGAAACAATATCCTGAAGCCGAAGCTATATGCAGGCAGATACTTGAAGAGCATCCCCAATTTGTTCTTAATGATTTCCTGCTGGGCAAAATTGCCTTTGAGAGAAATAATGTCGCCGAATCAATCACACATTTTTCTAGGTTTCTGGCCCGAACAGGTGGCACAGATAATCGTGATTCCGGGGATAAACCATTTTCCCTCAATGACTTAAATGTTTGTGAGGCCCACGAAAAACTTGGTATGGCTTTTTTCCAACAGGGCAATTTTGAACAGGCCGTCATTCATTATTCCAGGGTCCTGGAGATGAAACCTGACGATCCTGAAACATACTACAATCTGGGCAACGTTTATCTTAAGCAGAGGGACTTTGAACAGGCAATTATGAAATATAACAAGACCCTGGAGCTAAATCCCGACCTGCCTCAGGTTCACAACAATCTTGGCAATATTTATTTCAGGCGTGCGGAATTTGACAAAGCTATTATGCACTACGAAAAGGCGCTTGCCGTGGACCCGGATTTATATGAGGCCGGCGTCAATCTAAAAACGGCAAAAACCCAAAAGACTATTGCCCTGTGGGAACAGTCGCTTCGTGAGGATGCTAATCAGCCATCGGTACATAGCAACCTGGGGGTTGTTTTTTACAGTCAGGGCAACTCTGAAAAGGCCGTTTATCACTGGGAAAAAGCGCTGGAGCTTAAGCCTGATAATATTGAGCTTATGAATAGTCTGGCCTGGGTCAGAGCAACAAATCAAAACGAAAAACTCAGAGACCCCAATGAAGCACTGCGGTTGGCCAAACGGGCTTGCGAGCTTATCAACTATAAACGTCCCGATTTTCTGGACACCCTGGCTGCGGCTTACGCTGCCGGGGGAAGATTTGACATCGCGGTGGAGACCGCTCAGGAAGCTATCGAGTTGGCGCAATCCGAAAATCAGCGGCAGTTAATAACGGAAATTCAAAAACACCTGGAACATTATAAACGAGGGCAAGCCTATTTTGATTTGGTCAGGTAGATCCTGAAGCAACAGAAGAAGCAAAAACACGAACCAAAAGAAAATGTATTATGAACGAAATCTTGAAAAAAAAGCGAAAAATCCAGTATATAAAGCACATATTGGCGCCGGTTGTAGTGATACTGGTGCTGCTCATACCGGCGGCATTGTGGCTGTTTCCGCGGACAAACTGGTCCCTAAAGGGCAAACTTCAAGGAGAATTTAGCCGGGAAGATGTGAGTCGGACAAAAGTTCCACTAAAAGAAATACGCAGCGTTGTCCTTATCAGCATTGATACCTGCCGTGCAGACCACCTTAGCTGTTACGGCTATTCGCGAAAAACCAGCCCCAATATCGACGCTGTTTCAGCAGAGGCTGTCAGATTCAACCATTGCATTACGCCTGTGCCTATTACCCTTCCCGCGCACAGCTCTATGATGACCGGCACCATTCCGCTCTATCACAAGGTCCGTGACAACGAGAACTATCGTCTGGACGACTCAAATGTTACACTTGCGGAAATACTGCGGGACAACGGGTTTTCAACAGGGGCGGTCATCGGCGCTTTTGTTTTAGACTCCGAGTTCGGTCTTGACCAGGGATTTGACAGCTATGATGACAGCCTGCAAGGCAAAGAAAATAAAGCTCGAGTTTTTTATAATGAACGCAATGCCGCGGAAGTAACCCGATTGGCCAATATATGGCTGCAGGAGCACCAAAACGAGAAAATGTTCCTTTTTCTCCATTATTTTGATGTCCATGCACCGTATCGAAGACACAAGCGGTTTGTGCCCCCTTTGCGAAAACATCTCTACGATGGAGAAATCATTTATACCGACTATCATATCAGCCGGGTCATCAGGAAATTAAAGGAGTTAAATCTCTATGACTCCACGTTGTTAATCATTACCGCCGACCACGGAGAAAGTCTCAGGCAGCACAATGAAACAACACACGGCTTTTTTATTTATCACAGTACTCTGCATGTTCCCCTGATTTTTAAAGTGCCGGGAGGCCCTAAAGCGGTGGTCAATGATGCGGTAACTCTCGTGGATATAGTGCCCACCGTGTGCGGTCTTCTCGGATTAAAGGCGCCTTCGGCTGTTCAGGGAAAAGACCTCTCAGAATATTTCCTAAAAGAAGGGGCCGGTGAAGGTGAAAATGACAGATTCTTATATTGTGAATCACTGATGCCCACAAAGTTAGATGTAGGACCGTTGATTGGTTTGGTGAGCGGCCGCTGGAAATACATCCATACTTCAGAATCAGAATTATATGACCTTGGCAGGGACCCTCATGAGACTAAGAATCTCCTTAAACAGCAAAGTCAGCAGGCAAGTATTATGCAGGAGCAGCTAAAGTCGGTTGTGCAAAATACCAACCTTAAAGCTGTAACGGCTAAAAAAACTTTGTTAGACGAACAAACCAGAAACCGCCTCCAGTCATTAGGATATATCTCAGGAAAGACCATAGACGAGGGTATCCAATTTAATCAAAGCCGTACCGACCCCAAAAAATTAGTCGAAGCCTATAATTCTTTTGAGGCGGTATTGACGTACACGGCAGACGGAAAATATAGTAAAGCAAAAGAAATCTGTAATAAGATGCTGAAAAAGTGGCCCGATATGAAAGAGCCGTATTTTCATTTGGGCAAAATAGCACTTCTCGAGAATGACAAACAAGCGATAATCAGAAATTTTTCTGCATACCTTGCAAATGAAGAATCGGCTTACGACAGTTCGGACGCCTTTCAGATTAAACCTGAGTATTCAGTTGCTTACAGCAATTTAGGCGTTATGTTGGCACGTGAAGGCAAACTTAACCAGGCTATGGAACACTATAGAAAGGCTTTGTTTTACAATCCCTATTCGGTGAAAGCGAACTATAATTTGGCCGGTGTTTATTTTAGACAGAATAAACTGGCCGATGCCATCATATATTATAGCAAGGTATTAGATTTGGACTCCGAGATGCCGGAGGCTAACTATATGATGGGCAATATACAACTTAAGCAGGGAAATTTCGATAAAGCTATTATGCACTTTAACAATGTCCTGAAAGTGACGCCCGGTAAGCCTAAAGTTGAAGAGGCTCTCCAGGCAGCAAAGCGTCAACTGGAAAATCTTATTTTGCGTCAGCTTAAGTCACTTGAGCAGAAACCCAATCAGCCGGAATTGCACAATAATTTAGGGATACTTTTCCACAATCAGAGGAATTTTGAAAAGGCTGTTTATCACTGGGAGATGGCGCTTAAGTTAAAGCCTGAGTGGGCCGATGTGCTTAACAGTTTGGCCTGGGTCAAAGCAGTACACAAAAATGAGAACTTTCACGATGCGACCGAATCAATTCGGCTGGCTACGAGGGCTTGTGAACTTACCAATTATGAACGGCCCGATTTTCTGGACACCCTGGCTGCGGCTTACGCTGCCGGGGGAAGATTTGACATCGCGGTGGAGACCGCTCAGGAAGCTATCGAGTTGGCGCAATCCGAGAATCAGCGGCAATTAATAACGGAGATTCGAAAACATCTGAGTTTGTATAGGGCTGGTAAGCCTTATGTTGAGCCTTAGCCGGAATGAACCTGATTAAATAAAAAATTTCCCCCGAACAGATGGATAAAACAGCGAATAAATATTTGACTCTAAGCATTTGCCTGATTCTGGCAGTCAGTACCTTTGCGGTCTATTGGCAGGTGCACCGCTATGAATTTGTCACTTACGACGATAATAAATATGTTTACGACAATCCCAATGTTACAGCCGGGCTGACGCGAGAGGGTTTTACCTGGGCCATCACCACTGGGTATTTCAGCTACTGGCACCCCTTGACGTGGATGAGTCATATGGTGGACTGCGAATTATTCGGCCTTAACGCGGGCGGACACCATTTGGTGAATCTTCTTTTTCACATAGCAAATACCCTGCTGCTCTTTACCGTACTTAAACGAATGACCGGAGGTCTATGGCAAAGCGCTTTTGTTGCGGCTGCATTTGCCTTGCACCCGCTTCACGTCGAATCTGTTGCCTGGGTATCGGAGCGCAAAGATGTACTCAGCGGTTTTTTCTGGCTGGTTACAATGGGTGCATATATGCGTTATACCAGGCGACCGGGGGCAGGCAGGTACCTGCTGACGCTGGCTGCATTTGCGATGGGTCTTATGTCCAAGCCGACCGTTGTAACTTTGCCGTTTGTTCTGCTGCTGCTTGACTATTGGCCGCTCGGGCGTTTTGAGAACGAGCAGAGAGTTAAAGATGCTGAAGAGCCGGGCCGGGAATTGCCAGACAGCTTTTTCCATTGGCGGACATTTTACCGGCTGGTATTGGAAAAAGTTCCCTTCTTTGCCCTTTCGGTTTTCTCAGGTATTGTCACTTTTTTTAACCAGCAAAGCGGTGATACCGTAGTAGGACTCCAACATCTTTCTATAATATCACGGATTGCCAATGCTGTTATTGCTTACGGAAAATATCTCGGAAAAATGATATGGCCCAGCCGGTTGGCGGTGTTCTATCCTCATTCCTCTGTGGGCGCGACGCCGGTATGGCAGATTGGTGTTTCAGTGCTGGTTTTGTTGATTATATCTCTTTTTGTGATTCGTCTTTTCCGCAGCCAAAAATACCTCGCAGTGGGGTGGCTTTGGTACCTTGGGACACTTGTACCTATGATTGGTCTGGTTCAGGTGGGAGGTCAGGGCATCGCAGACCGTTACAGTTACATACCTTTTACGGGATTGTTTATTATCATCGCCTGGGGATTGCCGGAGCTTTTGGGACGATTGCGTTACAGGAAGATTATGCTTGCTTTGGCAGCAGTTGTATTAATATCGGCTATGATGGTACGCACATGGGTACAAACCGGTCATTGGCAAAACAGCTATACCCTGTTCAGTCATGCAGTTGCGGTGACGGAGAACAATTCCAATATGAATTATGACCTTGCGGTGACACTGTATGACCAGGGGCGGTTTGACGAAGCTATTAAGCACTATAAAGAGGCACTGCGAATAGAGCCGCAGAACTTCAAGGCTCGCGTCAATCTCGGGATAGTCCTATCCGAGCGGGGTCAATATGATGAGGCTGTCATGCATTTTAATATGGCGGTGAAGCTTGACCCCGATGCTCACGACGGCCATTACAATCTTGGCTTAGCGCTTCAGCTGCAGGGCAAACTCGATGAGGCGGCTGAGCAGTTTCAGGAAGCTCTTCGGATGAAACCTGATTGGCCCGAAACACATAACAATCTCGGCTTTGTTTATCTGAAGCAGGGCAGAACCGATGATGCTATCGTTCACTACGAATACTCGGTCGAGCTTAAGCCGGACCAGCCCCAGGTACATCGAGACCTGGGAGTTCTTTTTCACAAACAGGGTAATTTTGAAAGAGTCATTTATCACTGGGAAAAAGCATTGGAGCTTAAGCCTGACAATATCGAGCTTATGAATAATCTGGCCTGGATAATCGCCACGCATCCAAATGCCGACTTCCGCAATCTTGACAGGGCAATAGGCCTTGCCGAAAGGGCCTGTGAGCTTAGCAACTATGAAATAGCCGGCTCACTGGATACACTGTCCGCCGCTTATGCTGCGGCGGGAAGATTTGCTGAGGCTATTGCTACCGCTGAAAAGGCGCTAGAGCTGGCGGTGTCGTCAGGTCAGACGGATTTTGCGGAAGAGATTCGCAAACGCCTCAGTTTGTATAGGGTGGGTAAACCATATACGGAGGCTCCGCCGGAAACTTCTCCCGGTTAAAAAAGGTTAACCTCTCAGCAGAGAAAGCAGGTCGGGTAAAATTCTTGCCGAAATCTCCAAATTCGGATATATTGTACTCGACGTATATTGTCATTTTTTGTACGGATGTTGGGAGCTTAAGACTATGAAAAGGTTATTGATTTTGCTCGGATGTTGTGTTGTTTTATCATGTCTTTCCGGCTGTCACAACGGGGCCGGAGGAGTTGAAGTAATTATTGACAACGGCGGTGAGTTTCCCGAGTTTCTTGTCGGCCGATGGGTGGCAGACGGGCATGGCTGGGAATTTGTTTTCGAGGAGGACGGCAAAATTTCATCAGCGGTAATCAATTTCGGCAGGATGACTGTAACACCCGGACAGCCAAACCCGATAACGAAAGAGATGGGCGGTGAAGGAATGGTCGAGCCCGGCGAATGGATGGTTTACTACTCACCATCGAGTCGGGAGTTGACCGTTAAGATTTCCATAAAGAGACTTTATATGTATATTGACCTCAATGAAAATGCAGTGGAAGGAAAGTGTGAGGATGTGTTTGTCGGGACGATTTCAGAAGACAACAACTTCTGGCAGGCCTACTGGACGGGTTTCCCTGAGTATACGGTGCACACGGCCGGCAGGCTAAATGACGAACTTACCGAGAGACTGAGTTTCGATATGATGGTTAACCTGACTTTTGAGAAGCTCCCGCCGAATTAATGATAAAATCAAGTTCCGGCCTGAAAAAGACAGACATGAGTTATTACATGTTACGGGCTTATCTTGATTTGCGCAGGATATCTCATGTAAAGAAACAAATAACTTTTTGTGATACTATGTTGCTTTTTTCACACTGTTAAAATGTTTGACAATATCCCGGTGGTTTTTGTATAATAAAGTGTCAGGATAATTTATTGCGGGCGTAATTCAGTGGTAGAATGTCAGCTTCCCAAGCTGGACGTCGAGGGTTCGAATCCCTTCGCCCGCTTTTTTTCATAAATGCAATTCTGATAAACGCTTGACCCCTTTTTCAGGCTTGTGTTTTTGCCTGATTTTTTCCAAAACCGGCTCTTGGTGTCATTGAGCTAATTTTTCTCAAAGCTCAAAAATCCGGCCGGCTCAAACTGCTCTTCGGGCTGACTTATGATTACTATCTGGTCGGCGGGCAAAATTAAAGCCTCTTCGCACGTGCCGTCTTCTAAATCCCAAAAGTGATAATAATTTAAACTGTCGCCTTCAATACTACTGGGGCCATAATACGCAGCAGCGCAAAGCCTGACCCGGAACATGTCATTTTCATCATAGAAAAAGACCACTTCGACATTTCTTCCGTCTTCAAGGGCCTTTACAAAAACATCATGGTCGGGGTGCATAAAAGTTATCCTTAAGCTATCTAAAATGAAAACAAAAAAATGTTTTACCCCTGCCTTCGACAATGTCGTATCCTGCATCGAGAATAACAAAAGAACCACGTTGCCGCCATAAGGCCAGATTCCCCCCTGGATAAATAAAATCTGGCTTTAATAAAAGAATGCAAAAGCACGCCCCTTTTTTTCTCAGCCATCCGGTTTCCTCGGCGCATAGACCGGTTCCTTATTGAAAGCGATTTTCGTGGTTTGAATATTGATTGATGCTGATGATAAAAGCAAAATAACTTAAAACCGGACTTAACGTCGGTACGGCGTTTTTCATCTGTACAAAGGTGAAGCTGATTTCTACAGGGTTAGTTGCATTTGTCCGCTGCTTTTTGTATAATAGTTTACAATAACGCGGTCACAAATAAATGTAAATGTTGATAACCGATTTAACTCTTCCGCTTATTGGCGGTTCTGAGAAATTGATGGAGCAGGACCTGGATGACATTGCCGAGCACAAATAATAATGACCGGGCAAATGTAAAGAAAGCGGGGAAGATTTTTGAAGAGTACGGAGAGTTTATTTTCGGTGTTATCCTCTACAAAGTTCATGATAAGACCCTGGCGGAAGATTTATACCAGGACTTTTTCCTTTCTCTTGTTTCAAAACCTGTCCCCGCAGATGTCAGGAATATCAAAAGCTATCTTTACAAATCTTTGAAAAACGACGTCATTGATGCCGGCCGACGCACGGAAAGATACCGTAATCTCAAAAGCGGTTACGCCGAGCGCACCGACTCTTTCATCAATAAAAAAAGCTCGAGAAACGCCTTTAGTGGTAAAGGGCGAACCGATGAAATATTTGAGCTTATTGGGGGTAACTTGACACCCAGTGAAGCGAGAGCTATTACTTTAAGGTATAAAAAAGACCGTAGTATCGGAGAAATAGCGAAAGAAATGAATGTGAAAAAGGAGTCGGTAAGTAGATATATCTGTGTGGGATTGGGTAAATTGCGACGGCTCTTAAATGTAAAGTGAGGTATGAGAAAATGACGGATTCTGACACTAAATTGTTATGCAGACAGGCCGAGTCGTACTATTACGACTTTCTCGATAGCGAAAGTTGCGACCCTGTCCCGCAGTTTCTTGCTGAGCATATCGGCTCCTGCCGGTTTTGTAGTGAGCAGCTCGACCGTCTCAAAAAGACGCTGTCAAAGGCCGAAGATTCCGACCCGCAGCAAAAACAAAATAGGGCTGTAATTAACGATATGCTCGAACGTCACTTCGCCCATATCGGCGAGAGCGTAACCTGTAATACGGTTAAGCCTTTTCTGCCCGGGTTGCTTGATGAAACCGTTCAGTTCGCAGTCCCGACGCCGATTACGGTGCACCTTGACAACTGCCCGGATTGCCGTGAAGATTTAGAAACCCTTCGGGCTCTTGACCTTACCGGCGTTCAATTGCGGGCTTTAGAACAAATCCTTGCCGGAAAGCCCGCCGCTCAAAAACAGCAGCTTTACAGTGCCGTTGAATCAATTATCGACAGGCCGCAGTCAGAGGTCGCAACAATATATAAAATAGATAAATCCGCCAGCGAATCCGGCGCCCTCTATGCCGGCTTCCCGATAAAAGTAGAAGTTGCAGAACGTAAGGAACGGGCCAAAGTTGCTGCGCCAGCTAAAATCATTGAATTTGCCTCCGCTGTAAAAAACAGGCTTTCTGGGGTAAATCTAAAGCCGTTGTTGAAAACAGCCGTTGCCGCCGCCGCCGTGATATTAATCGCCTCGGCTTTATTTATGAATACCTCGACCGCCGGTGCCGTCAGCCTTCAGCAGGTATATAAAGCCATTGAAAGAATCAAAAATGTCTATGTCGCAAGTTTTGCCCCTGATAATGTTTATGTTGCAGGTTTTGCTCCCGACCAAACAGAGCCCTTTCAGCAGATTTGGCTCTCAAAGGCGTTAAATATCTATATGACCAAAACAGGAAATGAATACGTTTTAAATGATATCGGCAGCGGTATAAGAAAAACAAAAAACCCGGTTACAGGCATAGCCGCGGAGGGCCTGTTAACCGGGCAAGCCGCTGCCGCTATCGAGAAAATGATGGGGGGCTCTTTGGGCCTGATGCCGTTTTATAATATATCACAGGTCCCCGCCGATGCTAAGTGGAGCCGCATAACCGATGAAAGTATGGAAGCTGCCGCCGAGGGTATAGAAGTATATGAGCTTAAATGGACTAAAGAAGCTTATGGGGTATTTTTTAAATGGCGATTTTTTGTGGATCCGCAAACATACCTGCTTCGAAGAATAGAGTTCTATCAGCAGTTGACTCCCAACAGCCGATACACCTTAACAGCTGTCAGGCTGATAGAATACCCGGATGAAAATGAAATCAGGGGTGTTCTTGAAGAAGTTTCTTTTTAAGTAAGATGGTTCAGTCCGGCTGCCAGGGGGGTTTGAGGTTTTCGTAGCCGTGATCCGTTTTCTCAACAAGAAAGTCGTCGGCTTTCTTTCGACCGGTATGGCCGTCGGCAAATGCGGCATTGACTGTTTTTCCGGGGTGTCGCCCTTCTATTGCATCTTCCTCCTGCCCGAACCATAACCTTTTCTGGTCGTTGATTTTCAGCCCGGGTATATAGGCGGTATCTTCAATCATATTGCCGAGCTTATAGGGGGGCGTATCCGCTGCATGCCACCAGGTTATCATACTGTAGCCGCTGTCAACCAGAAGCAGCGTTTTAGCCGGTTGTGTTATGTCCGCCATAGAAAAAGTCGCCCCGAAAAATTCCTTCATTCGGCCTCGGACATTGCCCGGGCTTTTGCATACCGACCGGTTGACGCCGTAGTTTCCGCAAAGAATATTATCTGCAAGCTCGATATTTCTAACAGAGTCATTTCTAAGGTGTTTGGATGGACACCGCAGCACCGTTCTTTTTCTATCAGTATTCTTGTAAAATCCTTCTAAATAGTTAAACCACCACCATCCCGTTCTGTCGTATTTACTGTCCCCGGCACAACCTCCCTCAGGCGGCCCCCTATGAGTGTTGTCGAAGGCAGGCGGAAAACCCCCCTTTTCAGCCTCGTATGTAAGCAAGCCCACCGTCAACTGGTTGATATTTGAGCTGCACACAACCGCCCTGGCCTGCTCTCGGCAGCTTCGAAGTACAGGGATTAATATCGCCGTCAAAAGTGAAATCACGCCAATTGCTATCAGCAGCTCAATAAGAGTGAAACCGCAGCGTCTCATAACCATTATTTTATAGGCATCCTGCGGAGGTGTCAATACACATTAGAGCTTATCCCAATAACCGGGTCGTTATGAGGCCGAGCGAAAAGTTCGAGGCCAGGGCGGCAGGACAAAAAGGCTCACAAAACGTGGTTTACTCCACGTTGAGAACGTTTTTTCACCGACAACGAAGGCATCGGGCTTTGCAGCCGGCCGAAATAGAACACGTTTTAGGATAGGCTCTAAGAGCACGCCCACATATAATACATATTCCATGGCCATGTCCCTGCTGTACAAATCCAGGGATAGTAAGGGTGATTTATACATTGGCTTGTTGCACACCTCGGTATCCACTCCTCCTCGCAGGAGCCGCTCTCAGCTCCTTCACAGCCCCATCTTTCATAATAATATACGATAAGGCCTGCGCATATCCCACCGATATAGTCACATCGTATTTCACCTTCATTCTGCACGAGCTTTGTGCAGGTATAGCCCGATGCGCCGACGATACCGCCAAGCTCGGTATCGGGGATTTCAGTAAAATCGCCTTCTATGGAATCGTTCGAAAGCAGTAGCGCCGTCCCTGAGCTCCAGTCCATACTAAAGAAGTTTATATCGGTTCGATAGTAAAATTTATTATTCGACAAATCTACAATTCTTACATAGCTGTTATCGATACTTTCGAGCACAACGAAATGCTTTTTACCGGGGACATGCAGTATTGCCCGGCAGTTTTCCATCTCCTTTAGAGTGCTGATATCTATCGTTACGGCGCGGCAGTAAAGGCCCAGACCCTCTGCGAATTGCTTCACTGCATAAAGGCTCGTATCGTTGTCAGGCTCGCCCGCCAGTACGGCTAATTGAGAGTAGGTTACACTTTTACCTAACTGGCCGGCGGCGTATTTTAAAGCGGCCGTGGCGCAGTTTTGGGGCTGCACCCCTTCGTCTGCCGCAAATGCCAGTCTTTCGGCTAAAAGCTGCTCGGTATCAATCATCTCGGAGTAGCGGTACATTGCAGGTCTGTCGGTTACCGAAGAGACGTACTCTATCTGGGCGTCGTGTTCGTATTGGACCTCGAAGCTGTCTGCTCCCGGAATACTCCCGTCAATAGCGGTAATCTCCCATAAGTCACTGGCCAGCAGCCTGTTTGAACCGGCCTCGAATCTTTCTAACAAAATGGTTTCAGGGACCCAGTTGCCTGATACCAACTGGTAATCGGAGTATTGATTGGAGTAAACCGAGTTGCCAAAACCTGTAATTAAATTGGAGATTACAGCGTAGCTTTTTGCCGGGTCCAATACAAAACTCGTCTGCATACCCTCGGAATTATTAAACGTCAGGTTTATCAACGTTTGGCCGTCGACATCCGTCTCGACCGCCTCTGTTTCGGCGGCGGTTAAGCTGTCATAGGAATAATATTCGTGTCCCCAGGGGACAACCCCCGCCGTTAACGGCCCGCCGGTATCAAGAGGCACGTAGCCTGTTGAGTCAACCATTGCATGATTAACAGGCAAGCAGTATGTAGCATATTTCTCGCCGTCCCAGGCAAATACGCGCTTGGCGTTCCAGGCCAGGTTGAACTGGTTGGTCATAAAATTACCCGCTAACTCTTTCTCGGGTTCGACTGAATCGGACCGGGAGTCAACATTGATTTCCCAGTAAAATTTTTCGCCGTCATATCGCACAATAACGCTTGAACTCATTGTATATTCGTTGGCTAATTCGTAACGGGTATTAAACGGTATTGCATCGAGCCTCGCTTTCTGCAGGGCTTCCGTCCGTTCAACCTTGTCCGTGCTGCCCAGATATTCGGTAATTCTCTGCCTTATTTTGCTTCTTATTTCATTCACGTCCGTTATTGTCGCAGCCCTGAATTCCTGATGTCGAGCTTCGATGACGCCTGCCGGTATCCAGGTCTCCTTCGGCTGGCTTGTCAATTGCTGAAGGATTTGCGAAATCTCGCCGCTGTCCAGTTGCCTCTCGGCAGGGGCGATGCCCCCTGTGGCCGCTAAAAAAATAACCGCTGATAAAATACATCTGGCTTTCATAATTGCCTCCTGTTAAACCTCTGGTTAATAAATTGGTAGTAAATCCTCACAATAAGTACGTTCCTCGCTGGTAAGGCTTAAGTATAAAGGCACACCTACTCATGGATATGGCGTTTCTGGACTAAATAATATTGACTGTTTTAAGACACGTTTCAGGGCTTTGATGAAAGCTTAAAATAACCATCTTAAACGGAGGAATTTAATATCACCCGTCCCGATTCCGGCCAGACGCTGTCTATAAGCTTAATCTCAGACAGCGGAAAAGATAGTTAATAGCTCGTTAAACTGTATATTAATCTGGCCACCACCAGTAACTGGCCCCATACAAATAATCAGTGAACAGCCTTAAATCATTCTCATCAATGCTGCCGTCGGCGTCAAGGTCTGTTCCCTCGCACTGGTCTGGGTCGCTATAACCTGTTTCGCGCCAGTATGAAGCAAAGACGGCAAAATCAACAAGGTTAACAAAGCCGTCATTATTGAAATCACGTGAGGGAACTGGCCCCGGCTGCCACCGCTTGTCCGTCTCTTCGAGCCAGTAGCCGGAAAACAGCATTAAATCATTCACGTCAATATTGCCGTTTGCATCGAGGTCTGTTCCATCACACTGGTTTGGGTCGCTGTATCCTGTATCGCACCAGTACGAGGCAAATACGGCAAAATCACCGAAGTCAACATAGCCGTCACCGTTAAAATCACGCGTGCGGACATGTGTAAATTCGATATGGCGGTGCTCGACTAATATAGGCTCTTGCCCGGAGGGGTCGTATCCGTTGAAAACTACTTTGCAATCGCCTGGATTGATGACATTATAGTCAACAACAAACCAGTCATCTCTTGCTATATAATACCAACCCGTGAACAACTGTAACCCGTCAATGCCCGTTTCTTCCAAGTCCCGAACATAAGCATATCTCCCGGCGGCAGGCAAACAAGAACCTTCATAAGAGTCAAGAATCCCAGGGTAAGGCGGGTCATTGTCATTGTAGTCATTGAAATCTCTGCCGTATAAAACAGCGTAATCTGAGTTTGCGTCCTCCAGCAGTAAAGTTCCGAGCCAAATCTCATCCGCATCAGAAGCAACGACTATAGTAAGCTGTGTCCCAACCATAACCTCCGCTGGTTCAGAAAGTGTGCTCCCGTCCGGCAGACGTATCTCTGCCGACACTTCCCCCAAAGCCGCCGACCCTATACACAGAGCCATACACAGAAATATCGCAAAAAACGGCGCTTTTTGTGTCATCTGTCCTCCGGCTAAAATAATATTATTCCTGCGAACGGCATAAAAACCTGAAATACAACCACTTACGGAAGCGGTAAATATTCAGGCTACCTTTCACTATCATCTCGTCATCCTCAAAACTACGAATACTCATTTTATATAAGCCTGCCGAATTAGTCAAGAAAATAAACAAAATTACACCATTTTCCTCCCCATTTTTCAATTTCTGTCGAAGTTGGCCCAATTGGTAAAAAATATGCAAAATCTCATCATTTTTTTCTCCGTTTTTTGCCGTTGGTTTTCATAATTTATTTTTTTTTCAATTTTTGACCGGGCCCGTCGCATTGGCCAACAATATGCAAAATCACACCATTTTCCTGGTCATTTTTCGCCATTTTTTTTCATAATTTCACTTTTTTTTCGTTTTTGCGTCTTTTTTTAACTTTTTTTTCCTTTTTTTCGCTTTTTTTCCCAAATTTTTGACGGATTTTATGCCAAAAAGAACTCGAAAAATTTGCTATATCCATACGGTATTAAGCGTATATGCCTTGTTTTAACCCCAATATCCCTGGTTTTAGCCCAATATCCCACTTTTGGCCGGATATCGCATTTTAAGCCCAATATCCCATTTTTAGCCCAATATCCCTGCTTTTAGCCAAATATCGCTGTTTAAGCCATATATCACGGCTTCAAAAAACCTTCCCTCCATTTTTGTTCTATCTACATTTGCATCAACCACTTAAAGCCTGTTCATAATCACGCCACATACAAAAATCCTTGCTCAAAAACCCCCAGCCGTATATAGTACCTTCCGGTTATATCAATTTTTTCCGAAAAATAAGGTTTATGCCCGATAATAAACAGAAAATCAACGAATGGGACCTGACCGCCACTAATCTTTACCGTATTTCCCAGCGCAATTATGAACTGGCCGTTCTGCCCATCGGTGCTATCGAGGCCCATAACCGCCATCTGCCGGAAGGACAGGACTTCCTCCACGCTACCTACGTTGCCCGGCGAAGCTGTGAGCTCGCCTGGGAAAAATGCGAATCTGTGATATGCCTGCCCACCCTGCCCTACGGCATCGATTGTAATCAGATGACCTATCCATTGGCGATACACGTCTCACAGACGACGCTGGATGCAATGGTGCGGGAAATTATCGTCTCGCTGCGAAAACATGAGATTCGTAAAATAGTCTTAATCAACGCCCACGGCGGTAACGATTTCAAGCCTCTGATTCGTCAAATCCAAAGCGATTTGGACGTATATGTATTTGTGTGCGACTGGTGGAAGGTGGGATTCGATAAGTACGAGCAGATTTTTACCAAACCCGACGACCACGCCGGCCAGATGGAAACCTCGATAGCAATGGCATTGTATCCGGAATTGATTGAGCCGAATGTTGCCGGTGACGGCAGGGCAAGGGCTTTCAGGTTCGAGGCCCTGCGAAAAGGATGGGTCGAAACCAGCAGAAATTTTGCCCGGCTAAACGACCACTGCGCAGTTGGCGACCCATCTGGTTCATCCGCTGAAAGAGGCAGACAGTACCTAAACCTTGTTTGCGAACGGATAAGCGGCTTTCTGGCAGAGCTGGCCAATACGCCTATCGATGAATATTTCCCCCACGAGCCGTAATATTAACTCAGAGCAATGCTTGCTGTAATGATAAGTTAACAGGCAGCGACATAAGTTCAGCAGATTTAATTTTTTCTGGAAGGAGAGAACAAATGACCAATGGAGCAGCCGGTGCAGCGGCAGCTGGCGCCGTAGGGGCGGCTATTGCCAATGCCATAAAAGCCAGCGGGGCCATTATTTCCGTCGAGCCACAGGAGTTTCTTACTATTTTGGGAAGAACCGAAAAACCTCTGGTTGTTCATTCTCCAAGCGGATTTTTTACAAAGTACAAGTATCTGACAAGCTATAAAGGGCTTATTTTTTTCTCACAGTCGAAGGACCCTTTGTTGATTCCCGCCTCTGTCGAACTGGTAACAGCCAAAAAAATTTGGATACCGCAGATGTAACTGTAACAGCCGCCAAAGAAAAACTGGTCGGTTTAAAAAGCGTGCTTTAATAGTGAATTCATAAGCCCAATTTTGGCGGAACGACGATTTTTTCCCGCCCAAAGCCTGTTTTTAATACCCAAAAACCACATTCCGCAAAAAATCTCAAAAAAAATTAAAAAAAGGCTTGACAAAATTTACTCTGTATTATAGAGTACTCTGTAAAATAGAATGAAAGGAGATTAGACCATGGATATATCAAGAGAAGATGCAAAAGAATCGCTTGAACAAATTCAATCTATCATTTCCCGCACTCGTAAAATTATCGCCTCAGGATCAGTAAGTCCTTTGTTAATAGTCTGGGGAGCAGTATGGGTTGTAGGCTACCTGGCGATGTATATCTTCACGCCCCGGCCTGCAGAACCGCCCAAGTATCCGAATTTCTCTCTGATACTTACCATTATCTGGGCAGTGCTTATCCTCGTCGGCATAGCAACATCATTTATTTTCGGTGCAATCAAATCTCCGACCAAGAGCCCACACAACAAACGCTTCGGATTTTTCTGGTTTTTCCTGTTCATATTCGCTGACATCTATCTTGTTTTACTCTGGCCGTGGAATAACTATCAGATGCATGCTTTTGTAGCGGTACTGGTTATGTTTGCATATGTAATAATGGGGCTTTGGTTTGACAGATTTTTGCTGTGGCTCGGTCTATCTGTCACTGCACTGATTGTTGTGGGCTTTTATCTGTTTCTTTTCCAGCCTGCTTTTTGGCTCTGGATGGCGGCAATGGGAGGCGGAACATTGATGATAACAGGGCTTTATATTCGTAAAGCATGGAGATAGCAATGCCAGATATCAACAAAATCATTCATCAGCCAACGAGACTCAGTATTATGGCTTCGTTGATAACACTTGACCAAAGTGAGCAGGTGGATTTTGTGTATCTGCGCAAACTCCTATGTGTAACTGACGGCAACCTCGGGGCGCACCTGTTAAAGCTTGAAAAAGCCCGCTACATCAAAATCGAAAAAACCTTCATTGCTCGAAAACCTCGTTCGTTCATCTCGCTCACAAATAAAGGCCGAAGCGCATTCGAAGAACATGTTGCTGCACTGGAAAGCATCATCCACACTGATGAAGATAACTATAGATAAAAACTTATTTGAAACGATGTTCTGTTTGGAGAAAATCCGATGTTAAAAGAAATGAAAGAAATGAAAGAAATGAAAAAACTGTTCTGGGTTGTTATCTTACCTTTAATTCTTTTTGTCTCAGCATTTGGAGCCGATTTCCCAAAAAGTCATGTTATTAAAGATGTTAAGTATTATCCAATGCTGGATGGCTATTGTGCTATGACCGCTCTACGAATGAACTTAAATTACTACGACGTTAATGTAGAGCAGTCGCTTTTACTTAATCTTGGCTGGAATTACGGATTCTTCTTACTGAATAGTCCTTTTTATATAACTGCATACCCCTGTACTGAGCCAGTTGCAGAAATCGTTCATGTTTCAAATATTTTAGGTTTTGAGGCTAAAGTTTTGACTCATCGTTCGCTTGAGCAAGCAAAAAAATTCCCTTAGGAAATATCTTTCCCAGAACATACCTGTTATAGTTCAATGGACACCTCATACAGTCTTGGCATATGGATATGAATATGATGGTAATACCATAATCATTCATAATCCAGGTGATCCGAGAGCAAAATTAATGCCTAAAACACAATGGATGCAGAACAAACACGATGTATCGGTATGGTTACGAGAACCATATCTTTGGCAGTACCGGCAATTTCAAATGGTGGTGGTTAGACCTAAAACCAAAGAACAAAAGATAGAATGGAAGGGCATCTGGGAAAGAGCGGCACAAAAAACCTTAGGTGTTGCAACTGGTGACTATCCGAATTATTCCGGCATAAAAGGATTACAAACTTTGTCACAGAGCATCGAAAAACATTTCGGACAGGATGAGCAGAAATTTCGCCAGACCTTGCACAATTTCAAAACAACATTTGAGCTTGGTGTTGGTTTTCGCCGAAATGCCTCGGCTTTTATCGCTGGATATGCCGCAGCTACGAATGATACAAACCTTTCCAGTGCCGCAAGATGCTTTCGAACTTCAGCCCATCTTTTCAGAAAAGGCGAAAATCTCCTTAAATGGTCAAGAGAACATCAGGAAGAACAATCGCAGGTGGAAAAGGAAATTGTGGGAATTATCAAACAGATCATCAAAAATGAGGAAGCTGCCGCCAACTTTTTGCTCAAGGTTTCTGAATGAAGCCTGCGTGGATAAAGTTTGGAAAGTGTGAGCAAAACGAAAGTTGGTCGGCTTAATGTATTCGTAAAAAATCCCCGGATTGATTCTTGAGCCTTCCTCGGATAGCCGTTATAATCACCCCGACTTTACACCGATTGTAATGCAAGAAACACTTTTTGTTACAGGGATTGAAAATTATGCGTGAAATTTTTGTAGGAATTGATTTAGGCGGAACGAACGTCAAGATTGGCTGCTTTGACAGCAACCTGGAACTCGTTGCAAAAACCTCCATACCCACCCAGCTTGAATTAGGCCCTGAATCCATAATTGACAGAACCGTTCAGGCCGCCGAAAAATTGGTGCTCGAAGCCGGTCTGTCGGCGGATAACATCTGCGCCGCCGGAATAGGTTCGCCCGGGCCGGTGGATATCGACGCCGGTATCGTGATAGCGACATCGAACCTGAGATTTACAAATGTTCCCCTGCGGCAAATCCTGAGCGACCGGCTTGGTAAACCCGCCGTTCTGGAAAATGACGCCAACGTAACCTGCTGGGCCGAACACGTCGCCGGCGCTGGCAAAGGCGCCGACGATATGGTTTTGGTAACCCTCGGCACAGGAGTAGGCGGCGGCATTATCAGCAACGGCGAATTGGTTCATGGCCTTGGCTGCAATGCCGGCGAAATGGGACACATCATAATATATCCGGACGGCCGATTGTGCGGCTGCGGCCAAAAAGGCTGTGTCGAGGCATACGCCTCGGCGAGTTCGACCGCTGCCAGAGCCGCCGAGGCAATAAAGGCAGGCGCCCAGTCCAGCCTGAAAAAACTGCTCGATGAAAAAGGCGAAATCACCTGTAAAGAGGTCTTTGAGCACGTAGCCGCCGGCGACAAACTCGCAAAAGAAATCACCGACGGCACGGCGAAGGCCCTGGCTATTCTTTGCATCGTGCTGCTGCACACTACCGGGCCTGAACGAGTGGTCTTCTTCGGGGGAATGATTGGTGCAGGCGACTTGCTGTTAAAGCCTATCCGGAAGTTTTTCGACCAGTACATCTGGACAATAAATAAGGAAAAGATGGAACTGTGCTTTGCCACACTCGGCGATGATGCCGGGATTATAGGCACCGCTTCATTGGCCATACACGCCAGGGAGCAGGGCAAACTCGCTTGAACGGACGATTATAAAACCCCAATTCCCAGTTCTGCATTTTTTCAAGGCTCGAAAACCAAATTTTTTATCTACTTGTATACATCAAACATAGAGTTTGGTATAATCACCTGCTGGAAAGGACTGTTTATGAAACAGCCGGCTGCGATAAAACCATGGCTCTCAATTGAGGAAATGCTTAAATGGATTCAGGAAGCCCCTGATGAACCGTCTTATAAAAGGCGTATGGCTGTCTGGCTGACTCTTAAGGACAGACTTCACGCCAACAAGGTGGCTGAAAGCCTTGGCGTATCCACTCAGGCCGTTTGGTTATGGATTCGCCAGTATAACACTCACGGCCCTGACGGTCTAAAAAGGAAAGGTCGCGGCGGCAGAAGATGGGCTTTTTTAACCAGAAAACAGGAGGCCGAACTATTAAAGCCTCTCATTCAGCAAGCCCGCTCAGGCCGCCCTCCTAAAACGGTGCTGATAAAGCAATTAATTGAGCAAAAGCTTCAAAGAAAAGTTTCAGTGCCGTATATTTATCGTTTGCTGCACCGCAATGGATGGGCCGAAATAATTGCGCAATCCAAACAATATGCTCCCGCCGAGGCTCTTCAGGACAGTTTCAGGAAGTTCTCAAGGCCCTGGCTCAGGGAACTTTAACCGAAGAATTTTTTCACAATACTTTATGTATGTTGTATAAAAAATAATTTTCTTGTTTTTTTTAGAGTCAGCGGTTCAAATATACATACTAATCCTCGTTTTTTTAACAAGCTTTTATAAATTGATGAGAAACGAAAAATGGGTGTTATAAATGTCTTCCGGGAAAAGGTAAGGGCAAAACAACTATTGGTTGTTTTACCTGAAGGTGCCGACGAGCGCATAATTAAAGCTGCGCGAATACTCAAAGACCAGGACATCGCCCAGCCGATAGTGCTCGGAAAGCCTGAAAAGCTCGAAGCGGCAATCGAAAAAGCCGGCATTAGTCTCGACGGTATCAAAACCATAAATCCCAGGGAGGGCGATAAGCTTGACGCTTATGTTGAAAGGTACATTGCCGGAAGGGATGATATCACCGCTGGTGTGGCAAAACGTCTGCTCGCCAAGCCGGTATTCTATGCAGCTATGATGGTGGCCTGCGGCGACGCCGACACAGCCGTCGGCGGCGTAGCCCATGCAACCTCAACACTTATTCAGGCCGGCACTTTAACCGTCGGCTTAATGACAGGTATCAAAACCGCTTCCAGCTACTTTCTTATGGTTATCCCCGAATTTCTCGGAGAAAAGGACAAGCCCTTCATTTACGCCGACTGTGCCGTCAATATCGACCCTACTGCCGAGCAGCTCGCCGACATTGCCTTGGCTTCTGCCCAAAGTGCCAGAAGAATTCTCGGCACAGAACCACGAGTTGCGATGCTTTCCTTTTCCACCAGAGGCAGCGCCTCGTCACCAAGCGTGGATA
Source organism: uncultured Pirellulales bacterium (assembly GCA_964539795.1). Taxonomy (GTDB): domain Bacteria; phylum Planctomycetota; class Phycisphaerae; order Sedimentisphaerales; family Anaerobacaceae; genus CAZTKW01. Next base: position 2,536 of record CAZIKS010000015.1, on the reverse strand, counting down.
AGGTCAAAAAGGCTGTGGAAATAGTCCGCGCCAGTAGCCCGGAACTGGCTATAGACGGCGAATTCCAGGCTGACTCCGCCATCGTACCGATGGTGGCGGCAAAAAAGGTCAAAGATCAAAGCCCCGTTGCCGGAAAAGCAAATGTTATCATCTTCCCGGACCTTAATTCAGGAAACATCGCTTACAAACTAACCCAGTATATGGCCAATGCCCAGGCCATCGGGCCGTTCCTGCAGGGATTCGCAAAACCGATAGCCGACCTCTCGCGCGGCGCCAGTGTCGAGGACATAGTTTCAACTGCAATATTGACTCTGGTTCAATTATTATAGCAGGACAATAAAAACGGTATATAGCAAAAGGATAAAGCCGAAATGAAAGTACTCGTGATAAACGCAGGCAGTTCTTCAATCAAGTATCAGTTGTACCGGATGCCCGGGGCCGATGTCCTGGCTAAGGGCCTTGTTGAAAAAATCGGAGAAGAAGGCTCGAAACTCTCTCACTTTTATAACGAAAAAACTTACACCCTCGAAACAAAAGTTGGTGACCATGTAAAAGGTATGGAGCTGATTTTGAATACACTTGTCAGCAGGGATGTGGGAGTTATCGAAGACATTTCACAAATCAGCGCTGTCGGCCACAGGGTCGTCCACGGAGGCGAGGAGTTTACCGGTTCGGTAATTATCGATGATAATGTTATAGCCTCGATTGAAAAATTCGCTGACTTGGCTCCCCTGCATAATCCCCCAAACCTTATCGGCATAAAAGCCGCACGGAACAAGTTGCCGAATGCAAAACAGGTCGCCTGTTTCGACACTGCTTTTCATACAACCATCCCGCCGGTAGCTTATATATATGCTTTACCGTATGAGCTTTATGAAAAATACCGTGTCCGCCGGTACGGCTTCCATGGAACCAGCCATAGGTACGTCGCCCGCAGGGCAGCTGAGATGATGGGCAAAGATAAGTATGGCGTAAATTTAATTACCTGTCACCTCGGCAACGGCTGTTCCATCACCGCCGTAAAGAACGGCAAATCAGTGGATACCTCAATGGGCCTCACACCTCTCGAAGGCGTAGTGATGGGAACGCGCTCCGGTGACTTCGACCCGGCCATCCTCTTTTATCTTGCCGACAAAGGTTATGATATTAAATCACTTAATACCCTCTGTAACAAGAAAAGCGGGCTTCTCGGAATATCCGGCATATCGAATGATATGCGAAACCTCAGCGAACTTGCTGAAACCGGCAACGCTCGTGCGAAGCTTGCCATCGACATCTTCTGCTACCGCATAAAAAAATACATCGGAACATACACCGCTGTTCTTAATACTGTTGACGCCGTGGTCTTTACCGGTGGTATTGGAGAAAATGACCCCGACGTCCGCGCTGCTGTTTGCAGTGGTCTTACACAGCTCGGCATTGAGCTCGACCCTGAAAAAAATAAGACAACGCTGCGAAAAGAGGGCGAAATAAACACAAAAAACAGCACGGTCAAGATATTGGTCATTCCAACAGATGAAGAATTAGCCATCGCCGGCAACACTTATGAACTTGTCTTATAAGGAATATGATTATGACTGACCGCAAATCTTATCAGTCCCTTACACAAAACCAGATAAAAACTCTCGAGGCTAACGGCTGCACCGCCGAAGACTGGAACCGAGTCCTTGTTGCCGACGGATTCGACCCGTCCTTTGTTAGAAATACCGACTTGCTCGGTCACGTCAGAATCGGCAATTTAACCGGTAAAGTAAAAAGCGTCCATGGACTCGAAAAGCCCTGCGGTATTTACAACGCAATAGTTGCTGACTGCACCATTGGCGACCATACACGCATTGCAAATATCGGCGTGCACCTCGCAGGCTATGACATAGCCGACAAAGTCTGCATTGAAAATGTCGCAACAATGCAAACCGGCCCCGGCGCCGCCTTCGGTAATGGCATCGAGCTTAACGTTCTAAACGAAGCCAGCGGCAGAGAAGTCGTACTGTTCGACCGGTTAAGCGTTCAATTTGCCTACATAATGTGCCTGCACAGATACCGTCCTAAACTTATTGAAAAGCTCAAAGCCATCGCTGCCGGGTACGTCAAATCCGTAAAATCCGACCGTGGAAGAGTAGCCACCGGCGTCCGTATCTGCTCAACCCAGGAAGTAATTGACGTCAATATCGGTCCCTGTGCAACAGTAAACGGTGCATCGAGCCTGGTAAACGGCACAATCTTAAGCTCTAAGGATGCTCCGACAATCGTGGGAGCCAAGGTCATCGCCGAAAATTTTATCATCTCCGAAAGTTCCTCCGTAACCGGCGGCGCTATCCTTGACAATGTATTTGTCGGCCAGGGCTGCCTCGTCGGCAAACAGTACTCAGCCGAAAACTCTCTTTTCTTCGCTAATTGCGAGGCTTTTCACGGCGAGGGCTGCTCGGTCTTTGCCGGCCCGTACTCGGTTACCCACCACAAATCCAGTCTCCTGATAGCGGGCTTATTCAGCTTCTATAACGCAGGAAGCGGAACCAACCAGTCCAACCACATGTAC
>CAZIKS010000014.1:0-33657 GCA_964539795.1 uncultured Pirellulales bacterium | reverse complement strand
CCATTACTTCCGCCCGCTCGGCCTGGGCTATGCAAATCTCGGCTCTTTGGTTATGAGCCTGGCACTGGCTTATGATTCCGAACAGGCCAGGACCCTGGCTGCGGCGATTAGTGCTATAATGACCGGAACCGCCTATGCAGCGAGTGCAGAAATTGCTTCGTTAAAGGGGGTTTTTGAAGAATTCGGGAAAAACAGGGACTCGATGCTAAAGGTCATAACTATGCATCGCCAACAGGCTTATGATATCAGCGGTTCCCACTGTCCCGACTATTTGCTCAATGCCGCCAAAGACTCTTGGGATGAGGCTTTTGACACCGGCTCAAAAGTCGGCTTTCACAACGCTCAGGCAACGGTTCTTGCGCCGACAGGGACTATTGGTTTTCTGATGGATTGTGATACCACCGGTATCGAGCCGGACATAGCGCTGGTTAAATATAAACTTCTGGCCGGCGGCGGGATGTTCAAACTTGTAAATAAGACCGTACCAATGGCTCTCGAACAACTCGGCTATAGTGCCGAAGATATTAAATCAATCTGTGATTACATAGATGAAAATGAGACTATCGAAGGGGCCGACAAGCTCAACAAAGACCACCTGTCGATTTTTGACTGTGCTTTTAAGCCGCGCACTGGAAACAGGTGTATTAATTATATGGCACATCTGAGGATGATGGCCGCTGTTCAGCCATTTATATCAGGAGCCATCAGCAAGACTATTAATATGCCCAAAGAAAGTACAACAGAAGACATTTCCACAGCTTATATGGAAGGCTGGAAGCTCGGTTTAAAAGCGGTGGCGATATATCGTGACGGTTCCAAGAAGTTGCAGCCTGTCTCCACAAAAAAGCACAAGGAAACCAAAGCTGCAGCAGAAGTGCCCGTTCAGCCGAGGCCTTTCCGGCGTCGGCTGCCGGATACTCGTAACAGCATAACACATAAATTCGCTGTTGCAAAACATGAAGGCTATCTGACGGTGGGCTTATATGAGGACGGTCAGCCTGGTGAGGTCTTTATCACTATGGCCAAGGAGGGCAGCACCGTCGGTGGCCTTATGGATGTCATAGGCACCTGTACTTCAATGGCTCTGCAGTACGGCGTGCCTTTAATTACGCTGGTGGATAAATTCCGACACGCAAAGTTTGACCCATCGGGAATGACCTCAAACAAGGACATACCTTTTGCAAAGAGCCTCATAGACTATATTTTCTGCTGGCTGGGCTGTCAGTTCCTGCCCGGTTATGTCGAGAAAAACTTCCCCAATCAGGCCGCAGCAGCGAGAACAGCGGAAAATAAGAACGTAACAACCGCCAAGCAATTGGTTGAGAAGACCAAAGACTTGGCACAAAAAATCGCCGAAGCAAAGTCTGAAACAAAATCCGAGGAAAAACCTGAAGCTGCACACGAAAAGAAGGATTTTCCAACCGAAAAGCCGATAACCAAACACTTCCCTTCAGCTTCGACAGACAGATTTGTTGACCCGATAGACCGACTTGGAGCCTTGTTAGGCTCTACCATTGCCGAGACATCCGGGCCGTTGCAGCCTAAAGCCACGGCAAGTAGCTCAACCATGGCTGAAAAGGTGGGCCTTTTAGAGACTGAAACGAAGGTTATGCAGCAGTTCAGCACCCAGTTCAGACATTTCCAGGATGATGCACCGGCCTGTGATATTTGTGGAGCGATTACGGTTCGTAACGGCACCTGTTATAAATGCTTCAATTGTGGAAACTCAATGGGCTGCTCATAAGAATCGATTATCAGCTATCGCTTATTGAAATTTTCCTCCGGCGGGGGTATCATTATAACCAAAATCAGTTCGTTTGAGTCTGCATTTTCACTCTGGTTAGACAATGACACAATCTTAGGCTAAGGAGCAAATCATGACAATTCGAAAGAAGGAAATGTCTAAAAAAAATTACTCAGCTTCACATAACTTCAGTAAGGCAAACTCCGGCGATTTGACCGATTGGTCACGGCGGGATTTTCTAAAAAGCAGTGGTTATGCCTTAGCTGGTATGACCCTTGCCTCAAAATCGGTGATGGCCGTCAATACCGCCCCGAAAAAGATTCGCATCGGCATCGTCGGTGGAGGTTTCGGAACCTCCTTTCCCTGGCACGAACACCCCGACTGCATTGTCGAGGCGGTCAGTGACCTGCGGGCTGAGCGACGAAAACGGCTGATGGAAAGATATGAATGCCAAAAGGCCTATAACAGCCTTGAGGAACTGGTACTTGACAAAAAAATTGATGCGGTGGCTCTCTTTACAGAAGGGACTAATCACGTCAGGCACACCGTCGAAGCAATGAAAAATGGCAAACACGTACTCTCGGCTGTGCCGGCCTGCTGGGGCTCGCTCGAAGAAGCCGAGCTGCTGCTTGACACGGTTAAAAAGTACGGCTTGAGATATATGATGGCTGAAACCAGCTACTACCGACAATCAACAATTTCCGTACGCAGGTTATTCCAGCAGGGCAAGTTCGGAGAAATTTTCTACTGCCAGGCCGAATATCAGCACCCCGGTATAGAAGCCCTTTATTTTGAGCAGATAAATGGACGTCGTGTGCGCACCTGGCGTTACGGGAGGCCGCCTATGTACTACCCGACGCACGCTACAGGTTTTTTGATTGGCGTGACCGGTGAACGGCTGACTGAAGTAGTCTGTCACGGCTGGGGTGATGATGACCCTACTCGTAAAGACAACATTTATAGCAATCCTTTCTGGAACGAATCTGCAATGTTCAAGACCAATCTTGGTAATGCATTCCGCGCCAATATCTGGCGAAGAGGCGCACACCGCGGAACCGAGCGAGCTGAGTGGATAGGCATCAAAATGAGCTTCTACGATGCGCATCCCAACGGTATTGGCCCGATTATCATCCGTTCCGATAAGTACAGAAAGGAAAAAGACGATGCTGGCTTCGTTCGTCATCTGCCGGAGCGGGAAGAGTACAACCAGACGCAATGGTGGCAAATAGATATGCTGCCCGAACCGTTGCGATACAACAGCGGCCACGGAGGCTCGCATAACTTCCTGACGCACGAATTCATCGATGCGCTGACTCACAACCGCCGCCCCGCAATCGATGTGTACGAGTCGCTGGCCTACACTGTGCCGGGTATCGTGGCGCATGAGTCGGCAATGCAGGGAGGATCTCTGAAAAAGATACCGCAGTTTGACCGCCCTGAAAAAACCTGATGATGCTCGGCGAAACTGTCCAAAGTTAATATCCTTTCGTTTTTTACTCTAAAAATAGTTTGACAGAATAAGCTAATTCGCTAAAATACCGGTTTTTATGTGGTAAGTTGGAGTCTTTCTATGAAGAGCTTTATGGCAAAAAAAGAACAGGCCGAGCATAAATGGCTGCTCGTGGATGCAGAAGATGCTGTTTTGGGCCGAATGGCTGCGAAAATCGCCCCCTTACTTATGGGAAAAAACAAGCCCACATACACGCCACATGTCGATATGGGTGATTATGTGATTGTGATAAATGCCGACAAAATAAAAGTTACCGGCAAAAAGGCCCAAACAAAGGAATATGATTATTATACCCATCATCCCGGTGGGCATAAGTTTGTCAGCTTCGCCGATATGATGGCAAGAAAGCCCGAAGAAGTAATCAGGCTGGCAGTAAAGCGGATGTTGCCGAAAAATAAGCTTGGCAGACAAATGCTCAAGAAACTGAAGGTTTACAAAGAGCCTGAACATGATAATCAGGCCCAAAAACCAGAGAAGATACAATTATTTTGAGAAAGAAAATAAATCATGGTAGAGACCAAAACTGATACTCCCGGTGAGAACCTCGATATTGGATCTGTAGTAGCACCGGCACAGCAGCAGGCAAAGCAGGTATCCCCGAAACCGGCTAAGAAACAGCTCTCTGACAAGGGAGGTTACCACTGGGGTACTGGCAGAAGAAAAAGCTCTGTGGCGCGTGTAAGGATAAAACCCGGTACCGGCAAACTCCTCGTCAACAAAAAAGAGCTTAATGATTACTTCAAAAGACAACAGGACACAAAAGCAATTATGTCGCCATTGATGGCGGTCGAGGGGGTAAAATCGTTTGATGTCTTTGTGAACGTTAAAGGCGGTGGAACCACAGGACAGGCCGGCGCAACGATGCTTGGAATCGCAAGAGCTTTGAAAAACTACGATGAAAACTATATACACGTTCTACGGGATGGTGGCTATCTTACCCGTGACGGCAGAATGGTCGAAAGAAAGAAACCCGGCCAGAAAGGTGCAAGGAAAAGATTCCAGTTCTCGAAACGTTGATTTGCAAATTTGGTTTTGGACTATTACAATGGCCGCCGAGATGTATTCTTAGCGGCTTTTTTTATGTTGCAGGCTGAAAGGGTTAAATATGGTGAAAGTTGCAATAATCGGGGCAAGCGGATATACCGGTGCCGAGGCAATTGAGATTATACTGCGCCATAGTGAAGCGCAACTGACTTATTTAACGGCATTGCCGGAAGAATGCGGGGCCGTGGGACAGGTTTTCGGACGATTCAAAGGACGGTGTGATTTACTCATTGAGCCGCTCGATTTCGATAAGCTTACAAGTTTGGCAGATGTCGCCCTTTGCTGTCTGCCGCACAAAGTCTCTATGGGATTTGTACCTAAACTGCTCGATGCAGGGCTCAAAGTCGTCGATTTCAGCGCCGATTATAGAATTAAAGATACGAAAGTTTACGAAAAGTTCTACGAAGTAAAACATGCCGATTCAGCTAACCTCGAAAAGGCGGTATATGGTCTGCCGGAGTTGTTCCGCGAACAAATAAAAGGTAAAAGCCTCATCGCTAATCCCGGCTGTTATCCTACCGGCGCGCTGCTGGCCCTGGCGCCGCTGCTTAAAAATGGCCTTATTGAGACAGACTCGATTATCGACGATGCAGTAACCGGTGCATCGGGAGCAGGCAAAAATCCGTCCGCAAAATTCCATTTTCCAAATATGAATGAGAATTTTTTCGCCTACGGTATCGGCTCGCACCGTCATATGCCGGAAATGGAACAAATCGCCGCCCAAATCGCCGGCTGTGAAGTCAAAATCCTCTTTCAGCCCCACGTTGGTCCTTTCAACAGGGGGATTGCTTCGACGGTGTATTGTAACCCGAAAAGCAATATCGACGCCGAGAAACTTTTAACACTTTACAACGACTTTTACGCCGATGAACCTTTTGTGCAGGTCTGCAATAGTGCCCCGACCGTTAAAGACGTGGCCGGTACAAACTACTGTCACATCTTCCCTACCTGCGCCAAAGGCAAAATCATAATCTTTTCGGCGATTGATAATCTGATAAAAGGCGCTTCCGGCCAGGCAATACAGAATATGAACATCATCTTCGATATGGAAGAAACGATTGGACTGTTATAGGAGCGCCGATGCCTGCCGGGATATTGAAAATAGCTACCTGTCAGTTTGCGGTAAGCAGTTCTATTAGACGAAACGCTTCGCAAATTCATAAACTCCTATATAAGGCAAGGAAAAGTAAAGCCGACATTGTGCATTTTCCCGAATGTGCTCTCAGCGGCTATGTGGGCACAGATTTTCCGTCTTTTGACGGATACGATTGGCAACTGCTCACAGCCGAAACCGAGAAGGTTATGGCCCTTGCCAAAAAGCTGGGACTTTGGGTTGTATTGGGCAGCACTCACAGACTGACCGAGCCGAACAAACCGCACAACAGCCTGTATTTGATTAGCCCCAGGGGCAAAATCGTTGACCGCTATGACAAGAGGTTCTGCACCACAGGCGACCTGAGACGCTTAACACCGGGAAGCAGATTTGTGTATTTTACAATCAACGGCGTAAAGTGCTCACTTTTGATATGCTTTGATTTGCGGTTTCCGGAAATCTATCGACAGTTGTATAAACAGGGTGTAAAGTGTATTTTGCAGTCATTTTACAACGCCCGGCAAAAATCCCCAAGCGTACATACTTACATTATGCGACAGACGATGCAGTGCAGGGCGGCTACAAATGCTTTTTGGGCAAGCTGCACTAATTCCAGCGCCTACTATTCCCCGTATCCGTCGTATTTTCTTCAGCCGGACGGCAAAATTGTCAGGCAATTGCGCTCCAACAAGGCCGGAATTATGGTAAACACGGTTGATTTGAAAACCAAATTCTACGACCCGATGGTGGACTTTAGAGATATGGCGGTTGCCGGAAAACTCGACAATGCGACGAAAACTATCAAAGACCCGCGTTCGAAAAACACAAGAATCCTTTAAAATAAAGAAGTGAAAAAATCCAGCGGTTTCTGTTTATTCTCCGGCACAAAAAACGACTGGCTCAGAGAGCTGTTTGGCGTTATAATAAGTTATATGGTAAGAAACAAATCCAGATTGAATGAGTTTTATCGAAAATTAATTGAGCAGGAGAATATCTCTCATAAAACGGCTTTGTCCATATACGAGGCACTGCACAAAGAAGCCGTGTCTTTAGGAGTTATCAATTCAAAAAATATTTTAGAGGGATTGGAAATTGATTTGAGGATTGCCAAAGCATTAAACGGATTAACTTCGTGATTGAAGAATTAATAAAAAGCATAGCTCAATGTTTAGACAAAGATAAAGTCCCTTATATGATTATCGGTGGGCAGGCTGTTCTGTTATACGGCAGTGTCCGCCTGACGCGGGATATCGATATAACCCTAGGGGTAGATACGGATAAATTGGCTTTAATAGAAGGCGTATGCACAAAAGCAGGATTAAAAATTCTGCCTGATAATCCCGAAGACTTTGCAAGAGACACCAAAGTACTTCCTGCAGAACAGTCAAATTCAAGGATACGTGTGGATTTCATTTTTTCATTTACCCCATATGAGGCACAGGCTATCGACAGGGCCAAAGAAATCCCGATGAAGGATTATCCCGTGAAATTTGCATCCTGTGAGGATGTTATTATTCATAAGATGTTGGCAGCAAGAGCCGTTGATATCGAAGATGTAAAAAATATTTTAATTAAAAACAGGAATTCGATTGACCTTAAATACACCGAAAGATGGCTCCTGGAGTTCAGCAGGATTTCCGAACACGAAGGAATATTGGAAAGTTTCAATGGTCTGCTGAGACAGTAAACCAAAACAAGCAAGTGCACCGAAATTCGGAGTTTACCGAAGCAATCAGGATATGGAAAATGGCTGGCTATCTCCACTTATCTGAATTCTGCCTTTAATTGCGGTTTAGCGAGGACATTATGGCAAATAATACTATTACCGCGCCGCGTGGCTTTTTGGCGGCGGGTCTGGCCTGCGGCGTTAAAAAATCAGGCAAATACGATTTAGGACTAATCGTCTGCCCACTTGGCGCAAAGGCGGCAGCAGTCTTTACAACAAATAAAATCGTATCAGCAGCGATAACCGTCAGTAAAAATCATGTAAAAAGCTCAGAAATCTCGGCGGTGGTCGTCAATTCCGGCAATGCCAATGCCTGTACCGGCAGAGTAGGAATCAAAAATGCAATTAAAATGTGCACTGAAACCGCAAAGCAGATTGAAATTGAACCGCATAATGTGCTTGTAGCTTCGACCGGCATTATCGGAGAACAATTGCCAATCGGAAAAATCACAAAAGGCATTATAAAAGCAGCGGCTTCGCTTTCAGCTTCGGCGCAGGCCGGTTTGGATTTTGCAAAAGCGATAATGACAACCGACACCAGGCCAAAACAGGCTGTCCGCAGAATCGAAATATCCGGCAAAAAAGTAACAATAGCCGGCGCCATCAAAGGGGCTGGTATGATTGCCCCGAATATGGCAACGACGCTTTGCTTTATCACGACTGATGTCGCTGTAAGCAAACCCCTGTTGGCCGATGCTTTGAAAGATGCCGTCGGCAATACACTGAATAAATTGACTGTTGACGGCCACCAAAGCACTAACGATACAGCGATAATACTGGCATCCGGCCTGGCGGGAAATCGACCGATTGCCAGCCGGTGTCCGCGATATAAAAGATTTGCCGCTGCATTGACTGATTTATGCGATGATTTGGTCAAACAAATGGCGCTGGACGCCGAAGGCGCAACGCGGATGTTCAAGGTTATCGTCACAGGCGCAGCTACAAAAGCAGATGCGGCAAAGGCTGCAAGGGCCATAGCCGACTATCCTCTGGTCAAATGCGCTATAAACGGCGGAGACCCCAATTGGGGCAGAATTATCTGTGCCGTCGGCTCATGCGGGGTAAAATTGAACCCAGATAAGCTGTCCTGCAAATTAGACAATATAACCGTCTTTAAAAACGGCTCTCCTGTGAAATTTGACCCGAAAAAAGCCGCCAGCGTCGTCTCGCAAACCAACCACACAATAACAGTTGATTTGGGCACAGCAAAAGCGATCGATTTCTGTTACGGCTGCGACCTCAGCACCGAATACGTAACAATTAACGCCGATTATCACACATAGCCGAGATGTAAATTATACAGCCAGTCGGTGGAATTTCGTTTTTTCCACACAAAACACTTGAAAACTATACCCATTTGATTAAACTGCAAAACAATTTATGTTCGTTGTTTATATAAGGACTGTAGCTAAATTCTAAAGGAGTTAAAAAGTGAAAATTTTTAAGAGCCCAATTGCGTTTTTATCACCTGTATTTGCCTTTACTGCCACTGCAACGGCCGCCGAGGGCGCCGAAGCCGCCGCTGACAGTATCCCATTAGTCTGGTGGATAGCGCCTATAGGCTCATTGCTTGCCTTGGGATTTGCGGTTTACTTCTATAAAAAAATGATGTCTGCGCCTGAAGGTACCGACAAGATGATTGAGATTGCCCGCTACGTTCGAGAAGGCGCATATGCGTATTTGTTCAGGCAGTACGGCGTCGTTTCAATTGCGTTTTTGATACTGCTGATTATCTTCATGGTACTGGCTTATTTCAGGGTGCAGAACCCCTTTGTTCCGGTGGCGTTTTTGACCGGCGGATTTTTCAGCGGACTTTGCGGCTTTTTAGGAATGAAAACTGCTACCAATGCCTCCGCCCGAACCGCCCAGGGAGCAAGTGAAAGCCTCAATCGCGGCCTGCAGGTTGCCTTTCGCTCCGGCGCGGTTATGGGTCTGGTCGTTGTCGGATTCGGCCTGTTTGATATCTCAATGTGGTATTTGGTGCTGGATAAGATTGTTTATACCGCAGCACATATGGCTGACGGCTTGCCATTCCTCGGCCTGCAGCTTGTCCCGGCCGGAATGGATGCAAGTCATAAACTCAGCGAAATTACAACAACGATGATAACCTTCGGTATGGGTGCTTCAACCCAGGCCCTGTTTGCCCGTGTTGGCGGTGGAATTTATACCAAAGCCGCCGACGTCGGCGCCGATTTGGTCGGCAAGGTCGAAGCCGGCATACCTGAAGATGACCCTCGTAATCCCGCAACAATTGCCGACAACGTAGGCGACAACGTAGGTGATGTCGCTGGTATGGGCGCCGACCTCTACGAGAGCTACTGCGGCTCAATCCTGGCGACGATGGCCTTGGGGGCAGCTTTGGCAATGTCATCGGGTGCCGATGTTCTTAAAATGGTTTTGGCCCCGATGGTAGTTGCGGGAATCGGCATTATCCTTTCGATTGTCGGTATGTTCCTGGTTAGATGCAAAGAGGACGCGACCCAGAAGAATTTGTTGCGGGCACTTTTGATTGGGACGCTCGGCAGTTCGGTATTCATTCTCGTCGCAGTTGCTGCTATGGCCCTGACCGGCTGGATTAGCTGGGGAATTTTTGGTTCGGTTGTTTCCGGTCTCGTTGCCGGCGTTATAATCGGCCAGCTCACAGAATACTACACTTCCGACGAATATGCCCCGACAAGAGGCATTGCCGAGCAGACAAATATGGGCGCGGCAACTACAATCATCGATGGTTTTGCAACTGGTATGTACTCATCGGGTCTGCCGGTAATTACTATAGTTATTGGCATACTTTGTGCGTACGGTTTTGCCGGAGGATTTTCAAATATGGCAATGGGGCTGTACGGCATCGGCTTTGCCGCTGTCGGTATGCTGGCCACATTAGGTATTACCTTGGCTACCGATGCCTATGGGCCAATCGCAGATAATGCCGGCGGAAATGCGGAAATGAGCGGACTCGGTGAAGAAGTCAGAAAAAGAACCGACGCACTCGATGCCCTTGGAAATACCACTGCTGCTACCGGAAAAGGCTTTGCAATTGGCTCGGCAGCTCTTACCGCTATGGCCCTTCTGGCTGCCTTCATTGAAGAAGTGCGTATCTGGATAGTCAGATATGCAACTGAAAGTGTCGACGGAACTTATCAGGTTGGAAAGATATTGTTCTCAGCGGATGGTAAAGATGGAACTATCAGTGCCAAAACCGCAGCGATTTCCGACTTCATCGCCGCTTACGACCTTACCATAATGAACCCCAAGCTCATCGGCGGAATTTTCATGGGAGCAATGATGGCATTCGTCTTCAGTGCGATGACCATGAAAGCCGTTGGCAGGGCCGCCGGTGCTATGGTCAACGAGGTACGGCGGCAGTTTAAGGAAATACCCGGAATAATGGAAGGAACAGGCCAGCCGGATTATGCCGAATGCGTTTCAATCTCAACCGCCGGTGCGCAAAGAGAAATGATTCTGCCCTCGGCGCTGGCTATTATTATACCTGTAGCGACGGGCCTGCTTTTAGGTGTTGCAGGAGTAATGGGACTGCTGGTCGGCGGCCTTACCTGCGGATTTGTACTGGCTATTACACTTAACAATGCCGGCGGTGCCTGGGACAATGCCAAGAAATATATCGAAAAGGGCGCCCACGGCGGCAAAGGCTCCGACGCCCACAAGGCCGGAGTCGTCGGCGATACCGTTGGTGACCCATTCAAGGATACTTCCGGGCCAAGCCTGAATATTCTCATCAAATTGATGACAATGGTCAGCGTGGTCTTCTCAGGCGTCATAGTCAAGTTCGGTCCGGTTATTGGTGGTTGGCTTGGCATCGGCAATTGATTGATAACTGGTTGACGTAACCGTTTAATATATGTAATCTATCGGGGTGGTCGAATCGGCCATCCCGTTTTTTTTGAAAGGAATAATGGCAAAGAAAGCAAACAAACCGGCAAAGGCATTTGCACTGGCGACAGCCAAAGTAGCTGCTGAAAGGCACTGTACTGATATTATTGTTCTGGACCTGAGGGGCATTTCCCCGGCCACCGATTATTTTGTAATCGCAACCGGCACCAGTAACAGGCAAATGCGTGCAGTCGCCGATGAAATCTGCGAACAGGCAAGAAACCAGCACATGCAGCGGTTCGGCCGGGCAGGATATCAACAGGGCAGATGGATTTTGCTCGACTTTGTCGACGTCGTAATACATATCTTTGACAGGCAGTATCGAGAATATTATGATTTGGAACTGCTCTGGGGTGACGCAAAAAAACTGGTTATCGAATGAAATCTGTTATCAACATACTTGAAGACAGAATTACTGCTGCGATGGCTGCCGTCACGGCACATCAGGACTGCGCAGCCATAGTAAAACCATCAACCGACCCAAAATTCGGAGATTATCAGGCTAATGGCGTAATGGCATTGGCAAAGAAACTCAAAGCCAACCCCCGCAAACTCGCAGAAGATGTGGTAAACAATCTGGATGTCAGCGACATTTGCCTCCCGCCGGATATTGCAGGGCCGGGTTTTATCAACCTGCGGCTTAAAACCGATTTCCTGGCAGAAAGGCTCCTTGAAATCAACGAAAACCCCACTAATCTCGCAATAGAAAAAACCACTCAGCCAAAGACCATTGTTCTCGACTTTTCCTGCCCCAATATCGCCAAGCAAATGCACGTCGGCCACCTGAGAAGCACCATCATAGGAGACTGTATCTGCCGAATGCTCGAATTCCTCGGACACAAAGTCATAAGACAAAACCACATCGGTGACTGGGGCACAGCGTTAGGAAAAGTGATTTTAGGTCTATGGCATATGTGCATGGCTGAAAAACGTGGAGGTAAACCATATTATGAGAATGATATTGAATATCTGAAAGCATACAAGGACAACAAACAGGAACTGAAAAACGTTTGTGACCGAATACGTATACGAGATGAAGAAGATTGGGAGGAGGATTTTATTGAGTGGCGAGGCGACGGGAGGAAACGCTTCAAACCATTCCTTGACAATCTTAAGGAAAGAGAAAAAAGCGAAATATGGGATAAGATTACAATTCTCTACCAATATGTAGATCTATTAGAAGAATCATTAGTTGGATTGAGGCTAATGACTATAACGCGAGTGAAGAAAAAATCTTATAAAAAAAGTGAAAGTCCTTTTGAGTATATCTCAATACCGTACGAAGCCCTTTCACGTCATATAACAGCTATGTTGCAAAAGATAGATGATAATGACAATGAACAGGAAAAAATTGCTTGGGAACATGTTAGAGAAATTTCTTTAGAATATTGCCATGAGATTTATAGGATGCTCAATGTTAATTTATCTATGAAAGACGTTCGCGGTGAGAGTGATTATAGAAGTGATCTATTACCCACCGTCAATGATTTATTGAGAGATAATCTTGCTGTTAAGTCTAAGGGGGCGTTTTGTGTTTTTCCTGAAGGTTTTAAAACAAAAGAAGGCGAACCCTTGCCGTTTATTATCCAAAAGTCCGACGGCGCGTATCTTTATGCTACGACGGATTTAGCGGCATTGAGATATCGGGTTCAACAGCTAAAAGCTGACAAAATCGTTTATGTTACCGACGCACGCCAAAAACTGCATTTTGAAATGCTCTTTGCAGTTGGACGGACCGCTGGCTGGGCCGATGAAAACACAGAACTTTCACATGTTATGTTCGGCAGTGTACTTGGTGAGAACGGCCAACCCCTCAAAACGCGCTCCGGTGAAAATGTAAAGCTCAAAGAACTCCTGGATGAGGCCGTGGAACGTGCAAAGGCTGTCGTTGAAGAGAAAAATCCTGAACTTGACGATGATAAAAAGGACCAAATCGCAAATGCCGTTGGTATCGGCGCCGTCAAATACGCCGACTACTCCAACAACCGAACCAGCGATTACATCTTCAGCTTTGACAAGATGCTGGCGATGGATGGCAACACCGCCCCGTATATGCAGTATGCCTATGCCCGCATAAAATCAATCGAACGAAAGGCGCAAACCAAAGACGTGGATATCGAAACTGAACTGTCCGGCCTGAAAAAAATAAGTTTGACCGAACCGGCTGAAATGGAACTCGCAAAATATCTCAATCGCTACGTCGAAGCTATCGATGCGGCCGCCGCAGATTACAGGCCGAACTATCTGACTGCATATCTCTACGAGCTGGCTCAAAAGTTCAGTGCCTTTTATACCAACTGTCCTGTCCTGCAGGCCCACCCTGATAAAAGACCTACAAGGTTGCTGCTTTGCGACTTGACTGCAAGGACCATCAGGCACGGCCTCAGCGAGCTTTTGGGAATCAAAGTTGTTGAGCAAATGTGAGGAACTGAAGAATGAAAATCGTTGATATGGATTTTTCTATAAGCACAAAAGACCGAAACCAGATGGTCGATATTACAAGCCGGGTTCGCCTTGCTGTTGAGCAGTCCGGAATAACCAACGGCGATGTAATAGTCTATTGTCCTCATACAACTTCCGCCATCACGATAAATGAAAACGCCGACCCTGATGTTCCGCACGATATACTACTGACTTTGACTCAATTGATACCTCATCATATTGCTGGTTACCGGCATTGTGAGGGCAATTCAGATGCACATTGCAAAAGCTCTCTTCTCGGCTGCAGTGAACTGGTCCTGCTCAAGAACAAGTCCTTATGCCTCGGTACATGGCAGGGTATTTTTTTCTGTGAATTTGACGGCCCTCGCACCAGAAGGGTAATTGTACAGATTCGTGGACAATAGAGCACTCCCGCCTCCTGCTGCCGGCCGTATGTCATTCATCAAAGGCAAAGCGTTGGTATAGCTGGTCGAAAACGAGGGCGAATTGGCTGTGAAATTATAGGAGTAAAAAAGGCGAGGTGGTGGAACCGGCTGGGGGGGAAACCGGCGATCCACGCTGCCTCGCCGAGGTTTTTAAGCTGCAAAATGCAACTTTATTTCATTACCTTAGAGAGCAACTAAATTTAAGTTAACTATTTCCTCCGAAACTGTCAATTGAAAAACTGAAAAAAATAAAACTTTTTTTTGAAAAAAAATAAAACTTTCAATCTGCATAAGTCTTAGTTAGTGTACACTTTATGACGATAAAATGCAAGTCAAAAATCCTGTTTTTTGGGTTTTTTTTGCGTCATATCGCCATTCTGTGCACTACAAAAAGCAAAATTACTTGAAATATGACCGTTATTAGCTTACAGTACCGCATATAACGTTCAAAAATTGCTCATTTTGGGAGTTTTTAAGCAATAAAGCCGGAAAATAGTCCTATAAATCGAATATGCTGTTAAGGTTTTCCTCTCGGTTTTTTACACCGGCAAAAAAAACGGCAAATTGATATTTTGAAAAAATTTTTGAGTAATTCCAAATTTCCTGGCTTTGTATTTTTACTGGGTTTTATGTCAAAAGTTTCTGAAAGTATAAAACGCCTCAAGGATAACATCGGTGCCGCCTGCGCACGCATCGGCAAAAACCCTGATAAGATAAAACTTGTCGTTGTTACGAAATCCGCTACCGTCGAGGCTATAAAAGAAGTTATTAACCTGGGCTTCACCGACCTTGGTGAAAACCGCGTTCAGCAGTTGAAAAAAGTTTCTGCTCAGATAGCTGACTTTCTCGAAAACTCCGATTTGGAACCGCCACGTCCACCCAAAGTCAATTGGCATATGATAGGCCATCTGCAGCGAAATAAGGTTCGACAGGTTTTGCCCATTACCTCTCTGATACATTCCGTTGACACGCTTCGACTGGCCGAAGAAATCAATACTTCTGCCGCCAAAATAAACTTATGCCCAAAAGTCCTTCTCCAGGTCAATACCTCCAGAGAACCGCAGAAATATGGAGTCCCCGTGGGAGCGGCCACGCATCTGGCAGAGCAGATGCTGACCCTACAGAACTTAAGACTCGTTGGCCTGATGACAATGGCGCCGCTGACGTATAATAAGGACGTGATTCGGGCCTGCTTTGTTCGAGCAAAAGAGTTATTTATCGAGATGCAGGGAGAAAAAGTAGTAGGACAGGACTTTACTGAACTCAGTATGGGCATGAGTTCGGATTACGAAATTGCAATAGAAGAGGGAGCTACCATCCTTCGAATTGGCTCGGCAATCTTCGCCGCCTGAAAGCACTGAAAAATACCGCAATAAGGTCAATTTCTCTACACGCTCTATAAACCCTGTACTGCCAAATAGACCCTATAAACGATACAAACACAAAAAGTTTGAGCGCTAATATTCCCGCAGGACAGGAAAAAGGCAAAAAAACGCAAAGTACACCCCTTTTCAGGACGAAATTACTTATTGTTAGTACTGTCGGAATATCGGCCGAAAGTCCTATAACAAAAGCTCGAAGATTGGCTGAATTCGTCGGTTTTTTTTGTGTATTTTGAAATGAACCGTTAAAGGCTTACGGGTTTAAGACCTTACGCAGTAAGGAAAAAATGACGATAGAAAATACAAGTAAAAAAGGTCGCTCTGCGGTTACTGTTTGCTCTTTGATGGAGGCCGAAGAGGATTTGAAAAAATAACGGCCTCCTCCATTCAAACCCGCAAGACAGCAATGCCATAGCAAAAAACCATTAAAGGCGGTGAGTAAATGAAAATAGGTCAAAAATTAATCCTGGGATTTATAGCAATAGCTCTGTTGGTAGGAGCCGTTGGCAGCTTTGCCATTAAATACGACACCCAAATACTATTTGATGTTGACCAGATACTGTTAAGCAATTCCAAGGAGCTAAAAGCGGCTTCAGAGATTAGCTACCATATTCAAAGAATTAATTCGAAAATCAGAGAGCTATTATTGGATACGGTGGCACGGACCACGAAAGCAAAAAACCAGGCAAAAATAGCAATTGAAAAGAGTACTTATACTTTAGAGCAATTCAGTTTAATCTGGAAAGATGCCGCAAAACTTGGAATTCAGCTTTCAGAGAGAGAAGAAAAACGGGTAAGAGCGACAAAGGCCTTTGAAAATCTGAAAGCCAAAATAGATGGATTCATACCTTTGGTTAATAAAACTGTAGCACTTCAGGAGGAAAAAGGGAATGAAGCGGCCCTGTTGTTTTTTAGAAATGACCTGGAACCGCTATTGTATAAGGCCCAGATAATTGCAAAGGACCTGGAAAAACAAACAAGGGATGAGATAATCAGTCAAACTGAGCATATTAGAAAATCCGCCTGGAACAAGGCGATGGTCAGTGTTATCGCAACTGCCGTCGGACTACTGGCGGTTATCATCGTTCGTTATCTTATCAATAAGACAATCTCAAATCCTATCATAAAACTCAAGGATGCTATAACTAAGATTGGAAAGGGTGAATTTGAAACCAAAATAGAAATTAACTCAAATGATGAAATAGGCTCACTTGCTAAGTCTTTCAATGATATGGTGCCTAAATTAAAAGAATCGCATACAAGGCTTGAGGAAACGGTGCAGGAGCGAACAGCAAAACTCGAAGAAGAAATTTCTCATCGCCAATTAGCACAGAAAAATTTACAACAGCGGGTTAAGCAGCTTGATTGTTTTTATGACCTCTCCAGGCTCGTTGAACCGCCTCAAACTTCCCTGGAACAGATTTTTCAAAATACTACCGACCTGATTAGAAATGCTTATCAACAGCCTGATAAAATCTGTGTAAGAATAACTTTTGATGGAATACCTTATAAAACAGAGAATTTCGCCAAAAGCGAACAGAGCCAGTATGCTCTTATAAAAGTGCGAGGGGAAAAAGCCGGAAAAATTGAGATTTATTATCTCGGTGAAAAATCGCAAGCCGGCCAAAGCCCCTTCATCAAAGATGAGCATGATATGCTCGATGCCGTTGCTGAGAGACTGGGCAGGGTTGCTGAACTCAAACAGGCCGGAGAAAGGCTGCATCTGTTTAGAAATCTCATTGACCGTTCAAATGACTGTATCTTTGTTATAGAACCTAAATGGGGACGGTTCCTCGATGTAAACGAAAGAGCTTGTGACTCGCTTGGCTATACAAGGGAGGAATTCCTCGATATGACAGTCAAAAACATCGACGAATTCATTCCGGACGACCTCTCATGGCAGGACAGGGTAACCGAGTTAAAAGTTGAGGGTGATATTATTGAAGAAGGTCGCTACAGACGCAAAGATGAAACTAATTTCTTCGTGGAAATCAGCCTCAAATACGTCGTTCAAAAGGAAAGAAACTACATAATAGCGGTTGCAAGAGATATCTCCGAAAGAAAACTGGCCGAGGAAAAACAGGCCGAACTTATACAGGAATTGAGGGATTTCGCATATATCGTTTCTCATGATTTAAAGGCCCCCCTCTGGGGAATCAAAACTTTGGCTGATTGGATATCAGCCGACTGCTCCGACAAGTTCGACGATAACGGAAGGGAACAAATCAAATTGCTTATAGCACAGGTCGAAAGAATGCACAACCTGATTGATGGCATCCTTCAGTATTCCAGGGTCGGGCGAACCAGGGAACAGGATGTCAATGTCAATCTCGATGTCCTTGTACCCGATGTTATTGATATGGTCGCTCCGCCGGACAACATTACCATTACAATCGAAAACCGGTTGCCCGTCGTTAAATGTGAAGAAACACGAATCAGGCAGGTCTTTGAAAATCTCCTGAGCAATGCCGTTAAATATATGGATAAACACGAAGGTAAAATAGAAATCGGCTGTGTCGAAGAAAGCGGCTTCTGGAAGTTCAGTGTTGCGGATAACGGGCCGGGTATCGAAGAGAAACACTTCGAAAGAATCTTTCAAATGTTCCAGACTTTATCGCCTAAGGACGAATTTGAAAGCACCGGTATCGGCCTTACGGTTATAAAGAAAATCGTGGAACTCTACGAAGGCAAAATTTGGGTCGAATCAAAACTCGGCGCCGGAAGCACCTTTTTCTTCACTTTGCCGAAGTTAAAGGAAGAAGTTGCCGTCGCAGAGACCGCCGCCAATAATGCTTATCAAGGATAATGGTACAGAAAATTTATAAAAAAATATTAGGGACAGTTGACCCTCGGAGCGCTTTAACAAAAGTGCCGAATGGGAGAACAGGCTATGGAAAATAAAAGATACAAAATTCTGTTGATAGAAGACGAAAAAATCTATCGAATGGCTTTCAAACGCTTGATTGATGAGGAAAAGCTGCCATACGATTATATCGAAGCTACTTCTGTTGCCGAAGCTCAGAGCATATTGGAATCACAGAAATTCGACATTATCATAGCCGACTATTCGCTTGGTGATGGCACCGCTTTCGATGTCCTCGGCTTCGTGAATGATGCCCCGGTGATTTTTGTCACTGGTGTCGGAGATGAAAAAGTCGCCATCAAGGCCTGGAAGGCCGGAGCATACGATTATCTCATTAAAGACATCCAGAGAAACTATCTCAAAGCAATTCCAATAACAATCGAAAACGCCATCAACCACAAAAAAGTAAAGGAACAGGTACAATTGCTCTCAGCCGCTGTTATGTGCACCACAGACAGTGTTTATCTTACTGATATGGATAACTGCATCGTCTTCGTCAACAGCGCTTTCTGCAACACTTACGGCTATCAGCATAACGAAGTTATAGGCAAAAACTCCGATATCCTCTGCAGGCAGCAGGATAAAGCCGAAGATGACACCCAGCCATTTCAAACTTCCGAACCTGCCGAGGTCGAAATTTACCACGTAAGAAAAGACGGAAGCGAATTCCCTGTCTCGGTTTCACGCTCTCCCATCAACGATGAAAACGGAAACGAAATCGCTTTTGTCGGTGTCGCCCGCGATATCTCCGGAAGAATTTTCGTCGAGGATAAAGTAAGAACCCTGAATCTAAAACTGAAAAACGGAATCAGGTTAACCAGCTAATCCCCCGCTCCCAACGCAATAATCCCCTCGAATCCCTGATTGTACGGCCGTTTCGCAAAAAACCTCCCTAAAAAACCGGAAAAACCCAAAGTCAGCCCCCCAACAGGACGAAATTACTTATAAGGATTTTGCCGTAATAATTATGGATTTGAGGTCCTATAACCTGACTGCGCAGAACAGGTAAAAATGACAAATACAGAATTAAAATCCGCTGTTGAAGTCCTCGAAACCTTCACCGATGTACTCTATCTCGCAAGCCGCCAGCAGATGCCCCCTGAGATGATGAGACTCTTGAAGCAGAAGGGACTTTCATTCAAAATTCTACCGATGGAAATGTTCCCTCATGTTTGCACCCGCCTCGAACTAATAGGAACCGTAGTTGTTGACCCAGAGGGTCTCGACGACCCACAAAGGCAGAAATTGTCCGAGATGGCCGAATATCTTGAAACAGAAAAAATCAACACTATCTTTTTCGGTAACGGCGCACAAGCCTCTGAACTGACCTCGCCTCTTTCAATAGAAGACCTCTGGGCAACAGTCAGCATAAACCTCGAATGCCGTAAAAGAGCTCTTCTCGTCCCGCCAGGCGCCGCCGGAACATACAGCAATGAACTCGCTGAACAGCTTAGCATGACAGAAGCGCTCATCGACAACCTCGCTGAGCAGCTTCGAATGGCAGGAATCGTTCAGAGGGATTTCCTCCCAACACAACTCCCAGCCTGTGACAACCTACGTTGGGCCACAACTTTTCTCCCCGCAGAGTGGGTCTCAGGGGACATCTACGACATCGGACGCATCGACGAGCATCACATAGGCTTTTACGTCGCTGATGTTGTAGGCCACGGCGTTCCCGCCGCACTGCTGACAATATTCCTAAAACAGGCCCTCGTTATGCGTCAGACTGAAAACAACAGTTACCGTATATTCTCCCCCTCCGAAGTTATAACAAATCTCAACAAGCGTATGACCGCCCAGAAGCTCTCCGGCTATCAGTTTGCAACCTGCTGCTATTGTCTGCTCAATATTAATACCCTCCAGCTCACCTATGCTCGTGCCGGCCACCCATATCCCATTCTAATCAGGCCCGGCCGGGATATACAAAAACTCGAATTGCGAGGCTCGCTGCTCGGTATCTTTGAACAGGCAGAATTCCCGCAGCAAACAATTCAGCTTCAGAACGGTGATAAACTTTTACTGTACTCCGACGGTGCTGAGCCGTTCATCGGAAGTTTCGACGACCAAAACGGCTTTAGCTTCAACGAAGGTTTTGCCAAAATCACAAATTTGCCTGTCGACCGGATGACAGAAGGATTTAATGAACTTGCTCAAAAACAGAAAATAAGACCCTCCGAAATTGACGACATCACCACCGTCGGCCTCGAAATCCTGAA
This sequence comes from uncultured Pirellulales bacterium, assembly GCA_964539795.1. Lineage (GTDB taxonomy): Bacteria > Planctomycetota > Phycisphaerae > Sedimentisphaerales > Anaerobacaceae > CAZTKW01. Next base: position 13,324 of record CAZIKS010000014.1, on the reverse strand, counting down.
CCCAGAATAATCATTTAGTCCACTATCCAAAAGAGTCTTAGGGCTTAATTTTTCTTCTTTCTACCACAGATTTACTTCACGGGTTCTTTATTCAGCCCCACCGCTGCTCACCCGTTCTTTATTTTATTGCCCTGCTTTGTTACCGTACCAAATTCACCATTCTCTCTTTTTAACCAAACCCGCTGCCACCCTCACCGGTATCAGAACAAAAAGAACCAGACAATACAAAAGTGCTAACAAAATGTAACAAAGCCTCTTTTTCATTTTGCTTCTCCTTGCACAACTAAACGCTAACGCTTGAAAACCCGAAACCTCAATCTTCTTGGCACAAAACATTCGGTTTGAGTCAAATTTAGGAAGGGCCGGTTCGGTATGATAAAAGACTGTGAAATTATGATAGCAAACAAAAATTTATAATAACTACTTGTTGAGCCGGCCTTATTCCTTTCTTTCAAACAATATTAATTTCTCTATTATTATTATACCCAATTACATGCACATTATGCAAGAAAATTCTCCGGTTTTGCTCAAATTCTTCTCCTGTTCTTTGTACTTCAGGTGACCTTATCGGTGAGATATTACTTCATAAAATTGTTGAAGTTTGGCTCACTACTGAATTCAGCGGCAGAAGACATCAAACAAGAGTTCACAAAATAAAGGCTATTGAAGAAGGCAAAGACTCAAGAGAAGTCGCTGCCCATGCCGCAAACGCAAAACACGACCGTTAAGATTATTGCCGCACACAGAAAACAATTGGATTTCAACATTGCAATACCCTCATATTGGGTAATAAAGCTATTGAACACCTGCCAGCCAGTGTTTGGCAAAAATCGCAAAGTCCACAAAATCCACGTCTTCATCCGGTTCAAAATCACCGGCAATTGGAAAAACCTCGTCTGTACCCATATCCACCCGACCGTAGGTCACGCGTGGTTGGCTGTCAAGGTCGACCTGGCCGGTATAATCACCGGATGGGTCACCGGCATTGATGCAAGGCGAACATCCTGACAGATGGAGATCGTCATCTGCTGTTCCCAGGATATCGTCCGGGCCATTGAGGTCGATAAATAGTGGGTCAGCATCAATGTTGTCAGTGCCGGGATAGCCGCCTTGTATGTCACTGTAGCTAACAGTTGCAAAACTACCGCCATAGTTGGTTGTCTGAGGTCCGATTGGTGCGGTATTACCCCGGAGAATACAGCTTTTTAGAACAGTGTTGTTGCGGTTATATATTCCACCGCCGGCGTCGCCACCAGAATTGCTGATGAAGGTACAGTTATCCAGTAAAGCACCGCCATAGTAGTTGTTGTATATTCCACCACCGGCGTTCCGAGCCGAATTAACAATGAATGTACAATTCGCCAGTGTTGGAACGTTCTCGTTGTTATATATTCCACCGCCATTGAGTGCAGAGTTGTCGATAAAGCTGCAGTAAGTTATTGAGGGGTAGTTGTTACTGTTGCTCATTCCACCACCTCCGACGCCGGCATAATTACCGGTGAACTTACAGTAGCTTACCACTGAATCGCTGGCATAGTTGTACATTGCCCCGCCATAATCACCGGCGGAATTCATATTAAATACACAGTTGGTCACAGTAGGGTCACTATAGTGAGTATTGTACATTCCACCACCATCGTCTTTGGCCGAATTGTTAATAAACTTACAGTTACTTATCGCTGGATTGCCTTCATGATTGTACATTCCACCACCGTCGTACTTTGGATAAGAACCGTTGGCATTACCCGCCGGTAATGGTGAATCCATCCAGACAAGCGGTTGTATTGGTTCCACTGCCGGTTACAACGTGGTAACTATTCTCAGCCCGGTTAGGGTCATAAAGCAAATCCTCCACATCTGCCGCCTCGCCGTCATTGCCGTCAAGGTCGCCGCTGAGTATTGTTTCATACAATCCGACATTTCTCGCATTAGGCTCTGGTTCGCCATAGCCGGCGTAGCCGCCTTCAACAGTCACGCCGTTTTTAAGTTGGAATGTCACTTCTCTCTCGTTTTCAGGCATGTTAACTATCCCCTCGTGAGGCTTGTATGTTCCCTCAGCTACACGGATAATATCACCGCTTGAGGCAGCGTCCAAAGCTACCTGGAGATATGAATAAGCGTTCAGCCACGACAGGCCGTTATTTGATCCCGGAGCATCAGTGTCAACATATATAATCTGACCTGCGAAAGCGCTCTCGACCATCACAAGTAACAAGAATGAGCTTGTCACTAAATTTCCCAGATTAGTTGTTTTACTCATTTTTCTCCCCTTTCAAAAATTTATAAAAGTATTATGCCCTTATAGGTTGCGCACCTATAACCATTATCATCTTAAGCTAAGGTCCTCTATGAACCGGCCCTTTTATAACTACAGCTTGAGTTGTCTATAAGTAAAGATGCGCAAAACCGACTAAGTGTTCCGTTAATTTTATTTTTTTTAAAACAATGCTCTTCCGCTTACCGCCAGCCCTGCTCAAAATCATTCCTGATTGCTTTAATCGTTTGCCAACAACTTTTTTACAAGCTTCTTCAAATGCTCCTGCGATGCCGCAGCCTGTCCAGTGCCACCGCTGCGACAATAATAAAACCCGTAATAATCTCCTGGACCCAGTTCGGAAGTCCCATCTGAGTACAACCCGAAGCTATAACCGTCATAATCAAAGCTCCCATCAATGTCCCGAGAATCGAACCCTCGCCCCCGGAAAGACTCCCGCCCCCGATAACCACAGCCGCTATCACATCCAGCTCCAGTCCTGCCGCAACCGTAGGGTCACCAACCGTAAGCCTCGAAAACTGCATAACACCTGCCAGACCTGCAAACGCACCACAGGCGGTATAGACAAATACTTTGACTCGTTCAACACCAACGCCGCAAAGCCTGGACGTTTGCTCATTTGAGCCAATGGCAAATATATGTCGTCCAACCCGCATGTACCTGAGCAAACATGCCGTCCCAATAGCAAGCAGAACAAGTATCCAAACCCCTGCAGGAACCAACATCCAGCTCTTATCCTGCCCAACTGAAGCCAACAACTCTTCAAGCCATTTCAAACGCTCCGGGTCAACATCGATTTTCTGCTCACGCCCGATACCTTTAGCAGCGCCGCGAACCACCAGCATCATTCCCAAAGTAACTATAAAAGGCACCACTTTAAGTCGCGTTATCAATGTTCCGCTAATGAGCCCGAACAAAGCCGCCGCCGCCACACCACCTAATGCTGCCGTCACCGGACCGGCGCCGCCATATTGCAGCAACCACGCAACCACCACCGTGCTAAGTGCTACGATTGAACCAACCGAAAGGTCAATACCCCCGGATATAATCACCAATGTCATACCAAGGGCCGCTATCCCAACAATAGTCGTCTGACGGGCAATCATTTCCATATTCCGCCCCGTCGTAAAACTCGCTGGCGCAATCACTGAAAAAAATCCATAAACCACCAACAAACCCAGCATAGGACCTAACCTGTTAAGCCAGACTCCCCATCTGGTCCCGATTCTCTGTTCGCCCTGTAATATTTCCTTATTGCTCATGCCTTTGCCTCCTGTCCGGTTGCCTCTAACATTAGCTTGTGCTCATCCACTTCGTCAATCGCACGACTCGCCCCTAACCTGCCACGGCACATCACCGCCACGTCATCGCAGATACCCATCAACTCCGGCAAATAACTGCTTACCATCAAAATAGCTTTTGAGCCAACGGCCAGTTCATCTATCAACTTGTAAATCATAGCTTTCGCCGCCACGTCAACACCACGAGTTGGCTCATCCAACAGCAAAACATCAACGTCATTTTGAAGCAATCTCGCAATCGCCGCCTTTTGCTGGTTCCCGCCTGATAAAGATGAAACTAAATCTTTGGGCCCGCTGCATCGAATACCCAAACGTTCAATCCAGCCCTGTGAAGCCCTCTCCTGCCTGCTCGGAAAGACTAAACCGAAAGGCCCAAAACCTTTCAGTTTGGAAAGCGTCATATTATTAGCTATACTCATCGATAGCGCCAAACCCTCCTCCTTACGGTCTTCACTGAGAAAACCGACACCCTGTGCCCAGCGTCGCACCGGCGATGCTGGCCCGGTATAAACTCCAATCCGAATCTCTCCTTTGCGCACTGCATCCAGTCCAAATATAGTACGCAAAAGTTCCGTTCGCCCGGCCCCCACCAACCCGGCAATACCAAGAATCTGCCCGCGACGCAATTGCAGACTCGCACTCTCAGGTTTATCAATGCCCCCCAAATCTTTTATCTCTAAAACAACCTCCCCCACCTGACGTTCAGAGCGTGGATAAAGCTCTTTAACCTCTCTTCCTACCATCTGAGCTATTATTTTCTCTGTAGTAAGAGCCGATACATCACTCGTACTTACTACTTTGCCGTCTCGCAACACAGTCACCCTGTCCGCGATACGATTGATTTCCTCAATAAAGTGTGAAATATAAACAATAGCTTTACCCTGGCGCTTCAACTGTTGAATAATCTCAAATAACCTGTCAGCATCCTGTCGTGTCAAACTGCTTGTAGGCTCATCAAGAACCAGCACCCTGCAGCCTATGGCCAAAGCCCGCGCTATTTCAACCAGTTGCTGCGAGCCAACAGATAACTTGCTAACCCGGGCCTCGGCGGTCAGCTCCGGGTTGTCAAAATCTTTTAGAGCTTTAACCGCGCGCCTCCTGACCTCATTCCACCGCACTACTCCAAGCCTCGTAGGCTCCATTCCCAGCATTATGTTCTCTTCAACGCTCAAATGACCCGCCAATGAAAGCTCCTGGTATATCATCACCACCCCGGCGCGCCGCGCCTCAAGCGGATTGCCCGGCCGATAATCAACTCCCCCAAGCTGCATCTTACCCCTGTCAGCCCTGACAGCACCGGAAACCACCTTCATTAGTGTGCTCTTTCCCGCCCCGTTCTCGCCAACCAGCGCCAAAACTTCACCCCCCCTAACTGTTATACCCACATCCTCAAGCGCGACCGTACTCCCGAAACGCTTACAAATCCCCTCCATCTGCAGCAGCACAGCCGACTCGTTTGAATCTACTCGTTCAGCCATTTCTTAAAGTTTGGCTCCAAAAGATTCTTGATTGCCGCCTCATTCATATTCTCCACTGTCGCAACTACCGACCCGGTATCAATCCGCTTATCAACCTTCTCTCCCTCAAGATGCGCAACTATCGTCTTAACTCCGAGGTAACCCATATTAAGCGGGTCCTGCAATACAAGCCCGTGAATTTCACCTTTAACAAGTCCCTGCACCAAACGCTCGGAACTATCGAAACCTACATATTTAACTTTACCCGCAAGACCGCTGTCCTGCAAAGCGCGCAGCATCGAGAAGGTCGTTGACTCGTTCGGGCAAAAGATTCCGTCAATCGTCAAACCCCCATCCCCCGTCCGTAACGGCGCCAAAAGATTCTCACTTGCTGTATAAGCGCTCTCGGTCGTAGCGCCGCCGTACTGGTTTGAACTGACTACTTTGATTTGGGGATATTTCTCTTTCAACACATCAAGAAATCCCTGCTCGCGGTTCTTCGTACTTGCTGAACCTTCATGGTAGCGAAGCATAATCACCTTCCCTTTTCCTCCTAAAATCCCAGCTAAGTGCTCACCGCCCTTTCTGCCCCCGAGATAATTATCCGTCGCCACAAAACTGACGTAATCTTCACTCTTTAAGCCGCTGTCGATAATTACCACTTCGATGCCCTTATTTACCGCATCTTTAACCACCATCCGCAAAGCAACATCGTCCAGAGGAGCTAATACTATCCCGGACACCCCTCGAGTTATAAAATCCTCCACAACCCTTATCTGCGACTCACGGTCGTCCTCCTTAAGCGGCCCTTTCCATATCACTTCCACCCCCAACTCTTCAAGTTCACTCTCTGCCTTAATAGCGCCGGCATGAACCGACTTCCAGAAAACATGCGTCGTACCTTTGGGTATCACCGCGATTCGATAATTACCATCGCTGTCTTCTTTCTTCTTACAGCCATAAACAACAAAAACAAATACGACAACTGCAAAAAACCAAAAGGCTCTTTTCATAATTCAAACTCCGGAGTCTCAGCGCCTTGCATTTAACAGCTTAAAGGTGTCCTCGCAGCTGTTTGTCAACTCTATTAACTCGCCGAGTAATTAATAAAATAACCCGAAACTTATATCATAGTTACAAAAGAATTTCAAATAGTCAATCTATCTTTCTAAGACTTGGTAATTATCTCGTATAGCTAAAATCTCTATAATTTTTTTGCCGGAGTTAATCGCAGCTCTTTAAATGAGATTGCCCTGAGCAAAGCCGGCACTGAGTGTCGAAGTACCTCTGGCACACCCTCCTGCGATGCTCCTCGCATTATCTTTTGTTTTTCCCCCAATATATGTCAGGATGAAGCTATAACACACTTGAGTTGCTCCTTTGTTCTGTCTTCTCGCGAAGTTTACCCCTTATGGGGGCGCCGAATTCATACGGACAGTTCAACTTAGAATACAAATCTCTCCATTCACCGATTGTGCTGCCTCCAGTTCGGACTATTTTTATTTTCTCCGGTGCTGCGCACCTGCAAAATACTGTATGTTGCTCATTGCGGCCTACGGCAGCACCTCGTCCTCCGGCCGAATTTATATTTGAGTTGTCATTGCGAGGAGGCCGAAGCCTGACGTGGCAATCTTCTTTATCAATTTACCTCCTTGTGATGCTTGTTATCTTTTGTCTTTTCCAATTTTAATACCACCTGTTTTAACTGGTGAATGGTAACTGCTCACGGGCAGGCAATTTAATCTGTGGTGGCCGGTAAACTAAATTGCTGACAAAAAGGATATGAGTAGCGAAAATCGAAAGCTTTCTTTAATATTATGTCTTTTGGATTGATTTAGGAGGTCTAGCATTGGGTAGCACTACCGAAAACCCGTGGAGTAACATTGAATTTGAAATGGAGCCTGGTAAACCTTGGGTTACCTATACCTTCAATGACATATTCATCCGAAACGTATGTTGCTTTTACAAACAATAATGATATCAATCCTATAAAAAATAGACTCAGGGTTTGCTTAAAGATGGGAAGATATTCTTCGGATACCTTAACAGGCCAAATCAAGCGAATAATTAAAAGTACGACAATCCACTGGAAGGGACGATAGCAATGCTTAATACAGAGATTATCTGTAATGATCTTTGTGCGTCTGGTAAGTGCCAGCAAAATTCTGTAAATAAAAAAATGTCCTATTACCCCAACGAGTATAACTATCAGTAAAGACCAAAGTACCAAATTATTTATTTGAAGTTCATTCATTGCTTGATATTCACTTAACTTGTTATTAACCAATCATAGAATTCAACATATACAAATAATCAGATAGCAAACGGGTTATTAAGAACTTCTCCCTGACAGTTTCTTTGCCGTGATGACCTAAAATTTTGCCTTCTTTAGGATTTTTCAACAGGTGTACGATTCTATCTGCAAATCCTTCGTTATCTTTTGGTTCAAGCAAAAAACCATTTTTGCTATCCTCAATCTGAATAGGTATGCCGCCTACATTTGAAGCCACAACAGGCGTTTCTTTCCATAGGGCTTCTGTCACACAAAGACAAAACCCCTCCTTTATAGACTTTTGTATAATCACGCTGGAGTATCTCTGAATTGCATTTACCAACGTTTCATTATTACCCACAATGAAGAGTATATCACCGGCTTTCACAAACCTATTGGCCTTTTTGTAGATCTTATTATACATTCTTAAGCCTTCGGGGTCGTCGCTGGCCACGTTATAGCAAAAAACCAACCTGCAATCCACCTTTTCTTTAACCGTTTTAAAGACATCTATAACTCCCTCTGGATCCTTCCAAGGGTCAAGCCTGGAGACCTGGGTAATTATTGGCTTGTCAGTTGGGATACCAACTTTGGTAATTTGCTCTAAAATGGTTTTCTCAGAAATATCCTTGTTTTTCTGACTAAGAGGATTGATGGCAGGGAACATAAGTCTTTGGTCGACAGGCAAATCCTTCTTGAAATATTTCTCGCTTGAAAAAACAACCTGGTCGTACTTTAATATAAAACCTTTTAGAAAATCCCACAATTCTTTATTAGGGTCGCTCAGATCTATATGACAACGCCATATCCATGGCTGACTTTTTCTATATGATCTTATCAGGGATAGAGGCTGCGGGTCATGTACTATAACGCAATCATGGTAAAGATGTGTAAACTTTGAAAAATTTTCATTGACTTGAAGATATACGCGTTTTTTGTTCTCGGAAAGGTTAAAGTTTGCCCCTTGTAAAGCATTATGAAAACTCTTTGTAATCTCGAAAAACTCCTGACTTCCGTGCAGAATCCTCCAGCCTGCATCGACACCAACATCATTCATCAACAATACAAGCGAGTAAAGAATTTCTGCGACGCCACCACCCTGATATGTTGCGTTTAGGTGAACAATATGTTTACCGTAAAGGCCTCTGGCCCTGGTATAAATTTCAGCTATTTTTTCATCAGGTACAATGTGACGAAAATCTTCAAGTCTTAACATGATAACTCCTATTTTTTTTGTTTTTTGATTAGTTCCTCAAGCAGGCCCCTAAGTTCATTCACTGAATCCAAATTAAATCTGGCTTTTGAAATGCCATATCCCACTTTAATTGAGCATGCACTCTCGGGCAAAATTGAAAACATATCTTCATCGGTATAATCATCACCTGCTGCTAAAATAAAATCCCATTCCTCTTTTGCTAGCCATCGCTCTGCGGCATGACCCTTGCTTATACCGATATTTTTGACTTCGAGTATTTTACTGCCCTCGAATACTCCGAGGTCTAAGTTTTCCGTAAGGTGCAAAACCGCATCTCTCAACTCCTGAATCCTCAGAGAAGCCAATTCAGAATCAGCTCTGCGGTAGTGCCAGACTAAAGAAAAATCCTTCTCTTCAACCGAAGAACCGGGTGTCCTGTCGGAATATAGTTCAAGAATAGGCCTTATTGTATCTTTCCAATCGTTTCGCAGGGGTTCTATTGCTTGCCAGACACTATCTTTTGCCTTAATCCAGCCTCCATGTTCGGCAATTAGTGAAGCCTCTGTATTGCCGAGCCAATAATTGAGAGTCTCTCTGTCCCTGCCACTGATTATTACAACCTCATTTTTTGTATCTGCCACAAGTGCCTGTAACAATAACCAAAGTTTTTCATCTGGACCGGCTTTTTCCGGCCTATCGACAAAACTTACAAGTGTTCCATCATAATCGAGTAAAAATAATCGTTTCGAACTTTCATTGTATTTCTCAACTAATCTGTTCCGCATAGGCTCAGAAAGCTTGTGTACGGAAAGTTCATTCTGTTTCTTTTTCACATCAGCTAAAGCCTCTAAAAAATCATTGGCCCACCTTGTAACAGTATGACGGCAAAGCCGGCTTTGCATTAGTCTGTTACGTTCAACTTGCTCTTCTATAGGCATTTCGAGGGCTTCTTTTATTGCATTAATTATGTCTTGTTTATTATGGGCGTTTACTGTGATAGCTTCTCCTAATTCGCTCGCAGCACCAGCCATTTCACTGAGAATTAAAACGCCCTTACCATCTGTTTTAGTTGCGACAAACTCTTTAGCGACGAGATTCATCCCATCACGCAAAGGTGTCACCAAAGCTACATCTGCAGAATTGTAAAGAGCCGTAATTCCCTCAAATGGCAGAAAACGATACAGATACCATACTGGCACCCAACCGAGGCTTCCATGTTCGCCGTTTATTCTGCCCACCAAGCCCTCAAGCCGCCTTCTCAGTTCGGCATAGTTCTCAACGCTGGTACGAGATGGTACAGCCACCAAGATAAGAGTAACCTTTTCTTTGTACTCGGGATTTTGAGTAAGAAATAAATCGAACGCTTCAAGTCTTTGAAGAATCCCCTTAGTGTAGTCTAATCTGTCTATAGATATAATAATTTTACGGTCTCCCACCTTTTTTCGAATCGCGGACAACCTTTTCTTAACCGTTGGGTCTTCTATGGCGGCAGAGTATCTGTCATAATCAATACCCATTGGAAATGCATCAACCTTTATAATCCTGTCATCTATCGACAATGCGCCCATGGAATGCTCGGTTCCTACAATTCGTGCAGTGCTGCTGAGAAAATGCCGCATATAGTCATAAGTGTGAAAGCCGATTAAGTCCGAACCAAGCAATCCATTGAGGATTTCTTTACGCCAGGAAAGAAGACGAAAAAGTTCGAAAGAGGGAAAGGGTATATGAAGAAAGAACCCTATTTGAACATCTGGAAGTTTTTCTCGCACAAGCTCAGGTAGAAGCATCAACTGGTAATCATGAATCCATATACGGTCATCCGGCTCAGCAATTTGTATAACCGCCTCACAAAAGGTCTTATTAATATTTCTGTAGGCCTTCCAATATTGCTCTTCATATACAGTGTACAAAGGAAAGTAATGAAAGAGAGGCCAAATCGTCTTATTACAGAAACCGTGATAAAAATTTCGAACATCTTTCGCAGACAGAAAAACAGAATGACAGCTATGTTCTTTAAGCCTACAAATAATATCTTCTTTCTGCTGTGCCGAAATCTTATCTTTTGCTATCCCGGGCCATCCTATCCACCAGCTCGTATGAGAATCGCGACACGAGGCAAGCCCTGTGGCCAAACCCCCGACACTTGGTTGAAAATCCAGATTATTACCACGTTTTGTAACACTGATGGGCAACCTGTTGGAGACTACAAGTAATCTACTCATATACTTTATATATATGATTTCAGTTCGGCTTTCAAGTTGTTTATTTAAAGATACATGTAATTGCAATTATCGCATGTTTCACAGGTGGGGTATTCATATTTTCAACAGCACGGTTCTTGAAGGAAGAACCTCTTTATAGTTTACTATCAATCTATTATAACAGCCATTTACCAACAGGTATTTGCTTTACTGCATGACGTAAGACAGGGTCAACGTTTGTATACACCTTATTCGTTAGATTTGGTGAAGATATTCTAAAAATTTCTGTGTGACATCGCCAAAATCCGTACAACTATAATACAACCCAAAAGCCTAATAGCTCATAAAAATGTAAAAATGGCTATTTTGTAACTGTAGTCATATCAGAAACTTAAAAAATTCTCGAAAAACGCAAACATTTTATATTTCCTGTTGACACAGGACTAAGTGTCCTATTCACTTCTATTAAATATGCATTAATATGTCTTGAAAAATCGGCCCCGGTTTCAATTTCATAATTCTGTATCACAACCTGATATTGTCTGCCACACTTTTACCTTTTTAATTTTCCTTTTCCCCTGTGCCCCTGTGCCTTAGGTACCTGCACCCTAGGTGCCAGCCCGCGTGCTGGGGGGCACTTAAAGTCCCGCACGTTGTCCACGTCAACATATAACCAATTGTTTTCGCCATCCTCTGATTTTAAACCATAACCACTGGCCCCGCCAGTGGTCGTATTTTGCCCGGTCCTCCGGGCCGGGGTGCTGACGTGAGGAACGCTCAAAAAAAACCAGAAATAAATGCCGTCATTTTACCCTGTACCCAACGTGGTACGGGGCATTTTCCCAAATCCATTCTCCGATTGTGCTGCCTCCGGTTCGGACTATCCTTATTTTCTCCAATGCTGCCCACCTGTGCCCAAGGTACCTGCAAAATACTATATGTTCCGAATTGCGCCTGTCCCCTAGGGAGCCTACGGCAGCACCTCGACCTCCGGCCGATTTTTATTTGAGTTGTCATCCCGACCGCAGCAACACTGTCACCTCGAGCGCCGTCGAGAGGTCTATTATAATTTGTCATTGCGAAAGTGCCGAAGGCGACTGCGGCAATCGCCCCTTTCATTTATCTCCCTTGTGATGCTCACTTGCTTTTTTCTTATACTCTTCCAATTTTAATGCCGCCAGTTTTAACTGGTGGTCCTTTACTTTTCCGATTTTAATACCACCTGTTTTAACTGGTGGATGGAAGTTGCCACAAAGCTTCTTTGGGGTGCCTCGCCAGCACGTGCCTTAGGTGAATGCTTTGGGTTTGCTAATTTGGTCGTATCTTAGGGCGAAAGAGTTGTCGTTTTAAGATAAATACCCTTCCGCATCATTTCCTCAATTTAACAATGTGGACTAGTTTGCCGGATTTGTCCTTGTACTTCCAGAAATGCCACCCGTTAACGGCCCCCTTCTCTATTACGGCTTTGCCAGCACCGGACGGTGTATCATACAATTTACCATTTAATTTTATTTGTCCGCTCTTAAAAACATTAGCTTTATACTCCTTGCCCTTGTACGTGGCGTATATCGGCTGATAATGTCTAAACAATCCTTGTAACGGCCTTTCTACCTTACTTTCCCTTCTCTTTTTGACAATTCTTTGAACCCCCGATTTGTTCCGTCCGCCGATTATACCATCAACCTGTCTTACCCATTCTGCTTTCAACCGTCTTTTCAGTGATGGCCGCAGATTTTTCGCCCTGCTGAGTTTCCCCCTGACGCTATTTCCCTTTGGATAGGCTATTCGTAGAATTACTGATTCGAATTCCTTTATATGCTCCTGCTTGCTTATTATATAAAGGCTAAAATGCGTCCAGTATTCTTTATGCTTGTCATTAAGATGGTGTTTTATCCTGTTCTTTAAATTGCTTGCAAGCCCTATATAATAAAGTTTGTCCCTTTTATAAAGAGCATATATTCCCTGGTTCCCTTTTATCAAACCTGTTATAACCGAACTAAAATCCTTAAAGACTTTCTGCCCTATCCTTTCAAGATATGCCTCGACAATCGGCTTAGCGGTTCGTTTTGCCTTCTTCTTTGTTTTTGCCATAAATCCAACTCCCCAAAATGTCATGCTCACTTTATTGGCCAGCCACCGTGGGTTTATTCTCCCCGCAACTTTGCGAGAAAACTAACTATCTTATTCTATTGCTTCGTACAAACTTCTCTTAAATTCATTTTCATCTTCATTATTATAAAAAGGCACACCAACAAGTTTATATTTTTGTGTTTTTCGCGGATTCTTAAATTCCAAAATTCTCTCTTTAAACTTAACAGTTATCTCTTTAAGAAAATTCTGTTTCCATTTATCAAATTCTTTTAGATGTTTCCCTTTTGGCTCAATAAATAGCTGATAAGTAAGTATATTGCCGTTTTTCTCCCGCAGGAAAAGGACAAAATCAGGCTCAAACGCTCTCCCATCAGAGAAACTATAAATTTTGAAATGCCGTTCATTGCGAATAAGATATATCCCATCATATTTCTTTTTCAACTCGTCAATCTGGCGATCTAGCATTCTGACAAATGATTTTTCTTCGCTGGTGCCGTAATTAGCGTTGAAAACATACCAGCCCTTATCGGAA
>CAZIKS010000013.1:0-33946 GCA_964539795.1 uncultured Pirellulales bacterium | reverse complement strand
GCTCGTTCTCAGGAGCATTAAAGTTGAAAATCCCCAAACTTTGGGACGATACTAATAAATTGACCGCAAATTAAGTATGTCTATTATCCTTTCTTATGCTATGCTATTCATTGTTTTTGGCGGTTATAGACGATATAATACTTGTCGATTTTGAATAATATCTGAGGTAAAAGATGGCAAAGAAGGAAAAAGTGGTATTGGCTTATAGCGGGGGGCTCGATACAAGTGTAATACTACCGTGGCTTAAAGAGACATACGGCTATGACGTAATAGCCTTTGCAGCAGAACTGGGACAGGGTGATGAACTTGCCGGTATTAAAAGAAAGGCGCTTGCCAGCGGGGCGGTCAAGTGCGTGGTCAAGGACCTGCGTAAAGAATTCGTTGAAGACTATATCTGGCCAATGCTTAAATCAGGTGCTGTTTATGAAAACGGTTACCTGTTGGGAACCAGCATTGCTCGTCCTTTAATCGCAAAACATCAGGTTGAAATCGCTCATGCTGAAGGCGCAACGGCAGTTGCCCACGGAGCGACCGGCAAAGGCAATGACCAGGTTCGATTCGAGCTTACGTATATGGCGATGGACCCATCGTTGAAAATCGTCGCACCCTGGAAGGACTCGAATTTTACGCTAACTTCCCGTGAAGCAGCAGTTGATTACGCCAAAAAACACCATATTCCCATTGAGCAGAGCAAAAAGAAAATCTATTCTCGCGACCGCAACCTCTGGCACATCAGTCATGAAGGGGCAGACCTTGAAGACCCGGCCAATGAGCCTAAAGAGAACCTTTTTGTTATTTCCCAGCCGGTATCGAAAACGCCGAATAAAGCGGATTATGTCGAGGTTGGTTTCACAAAAGGTGTGCCTATAAAACTAAACGGCCGAAAGATGAGCGATGTCAAACTTATTGAAGCACTGAACAAAATCGGCGGCAAGCATGGAATCGGACAGGTGGATTTGGTCGAGAATCGGCTGGTAGGGATAAAGTCTCGGGGTGTTTATGAGACGCCGGGCGGAACGATTCTGGTTACCGCACACAAGGCTTTGGAAACTTTGACGCTCGACAGAGAAATAATGCACTATAAACAGCAGATTGCTTTGAAATATGCCGAACTGGTTTATTACGGGCAGTGGTTTTCGCAGCTGCGCGAGGCTCTTGACGGATTTATAGATATTACGCAGCGAAATGTGACAGGCTCGGTTCGTTTGAAACTTTTCAAGGGCCAATGCAGTTTGGCCAGCATAAAGAGCCCGAACAGCTTGTATCAGACTGATTTAGCCAGCTTCAAAATGGGTGCCGAATATGACCCGGCTGATGCGAATGGTTTCATTCGCTTGTTCGGGCTCCAGATGAAAGTTGCAGGGGCACTCAATAAGGGCTCAAAAAAGTAAATTAGACCGGTTATAAACGCAAAGGAGGCGTAGTGCAGGTACCGGATTGGATTTGGTTTATCTTTATTTTTGCATTTGGCTGTTGTGTGGGTAGTTTTTTGAATGTCGTTATTTATCGACTGCCTCGCGACAAATCACTGGTAAAACCGGGTTCGGCGTGTCCCTCGTGTGGCAGGCACATACGCTTTTATGATAACATACCGATGATTTCGTGGTTGGTTCTGACGGCTAAATGCCGGTATTGCAAATCGCCTATATCATCCCGGTATTTCATTATTGAACTGTTAACAAGCTTGGTTTTCACCGGTCTTTTCTTTCTGTATTTTTACACTGATTTTCGTGAGGGTATTCCGCCGTTTTTAGGGGGTGGCTGGATTGTTTATCTTCTTCATATTATTATGTTATCGGCTTTTATCGCAGCTTCAGCGATTGATATGGAGTTATGGATTATTCCACTTGTGATATGCTGGTTTGTTACCGCAATAGGGCTTATAGGTTCCTGCGCGGGAGCTTTTATAATCGATCCCGTTTTAATTAACAGCTATAACCTTTTGCCCAATGCTTCTGCCGGGACCGGTGCGCTGGCGGCGGGAGCAGTGATAGGTTTAGGTGTATCCTTGTGTGCTATGGCAACCGGTTTGATTAAAAGGAGTTACGAATCCGACGATTCTGAGGTTTCGGAACCGGCGAAGCAGTATGACAAATTGGCAGAACCGCATTTTAATCATCGCCTGGAAGCCTTTAGAGAGGTTGTTTTTTTGCTGCCGATTGTCATTTGTGCACTCGTAGCTTTTTTGCTTGGCAAAACTATTCCATCAATACAGACCTGGTGGATGGAATTTTCGCAAGGACCTGTCATTGCAGGAGTTCTGGGCAGTATATGGGGCTACTTTGTCGGCTGTGGGATTGTCTGGGCCACCCGAATATTAGGCACGCTGGGCTTCGGAAAAGAAGCGATGGGTCTGGGTGATGTGCATTTGATGGGGGCGGCAGGAGCGATTATAGGTTCAGGCTTGGTAGCGGTGGCATTTTTTGTCGCCCCTTTCTACGGACTAGCCTGGGCGCTATTTCAAATGTTTTTTAAAAAAATTCGGCAAATTCCTTATGGTCCGTTCTTGTCTTTAGGTATATTTACTGTTATGATTCTTCACGATTGGATTTTGCGTTATCTAAGTATTATATTTTATCGTTAAAACGAAAACTCGGAATTAAACGTTACCCCGTTGGAATCAAGGCACCATGCCCCGTGGGGATTTCTAACGGGGGAAAGGATTTATGACGGGGTTAAAGGAGATATCAAATGCGAGCCGCTAACAAAAAAACAATTCTGCTGATAATTGGTCTTATATTAACCACAGTTTTATCCGGCTGTACCAACTGGAAGAAAAAGTACGAGGCACTGAATGTAGAACATCAGAACCTGCGAGGTTTGTACGAACGTGCAGCTAATGAAAAAGGCCAGCTGGCCAGCCAGGTTTCACAGGGACAGAGAACAATCGAAGAACTCCAAAGGCAAATAGCCGAGCGCAACCAGTCTCCTGCTGAGGCCACCGGTTTCGGCGAAGGTTATGATGTCGCATTTGACCCTTCAGCGGGTACAATTACAGTGACACTTGAAAACGCAATACTGTTTAGCTCGGGAGAAGCAACACTAAAGAAAACAACCAGTGTTGAGCTTGACCATATTTGGTCGGTACTTCGAAGCAAATACGCCGGCAAGGAAATAGATGTTGTCGGCCATACAGATTCAGACCCGATTAAGAAAACAAAATGGAAAGATAACTGGGAACTTTCCACACAACGTTCGCTTACCGTGGTTAGATACCTTATTTCGAAGGGAATACCCAAAGAAACAATTCGGGCGGTGGGGCGCGGGGAAAGCCAGCCGGTCGCCTCCAATTCCACAGCAAGCGGCAAAGCGAAAAATCGCAGGGTTGAAATTGTTGTGTATGTGCGATGAAATTTTAAGGCTTGTTATTTGAGCAGCTATGGGCTTTTTATAAATGTTGCGGTCTTCATCGTGCCGTCTTTGCTGATGCGAATAGTTATAGTTCCGTCTTTAGGGGTGTAGAATAATTCCGCTTTATTTGTTTTATTAATTGTCCGTAGTTTTTCATACTGGCTTCGGCTGCAACTGTATATCAAGATGTCGGCGCCAAGATTTTCAAGGAAATCGGCATTCAATGTTCTTGTTGAGCCGTGATGTGGAACAACTACAATGTTGGGTTTCAGGGTTGGGAACATTTGCAGAAGCCGGCTTTGTGAAAATCTCCCGATATCTGAACACAACAGTATTTTTCTGCCGACAAATTCAATCAGCGAGACAAGCGATCTATCATTATCGTCTAAATTCTCGTCACTGGCAATTTGTTCCGTCGGCCAGAGATTTTTTATCTTCACAGAGCCGGTCAAATTCAGATCCTTTTCTACAGGATTTATTCTAACGCTCTTTTCGAGAAGATAATCATTGAGAAATTTTGCGGTGCTCCAGCGGTCGGCTTTGCTGAAAAAGGCGTTGTTTGCTAAAAAACCGGCAACTTGACAGGCTTCGGAAATCTCAGGTATGCCGTTTATATGGTCAATATCGTTATGGCTTATTATGATTGAGTCGATTTTATTTATTCCGCTATAAGTTAAAAATGGCACAATAACGCGCCTGCCTATGTCGTTGGTGTGCAGAGAGCCGGCATCGAACAACAGATTAGTTTTACCCGGGAGTTGTGCAAATATTGCCTGGCCGTGCCCAACATCGAGAATGGATATCTTTAAAAAGCCCCGATTTGTCCGCTGCCATTTCAAAGCTCCCAGAAAAAAAACTATTGCTGAAATCGATACTATCAATACCACTATTTTTATTAGAGGACGACGAAAATAAATAAAAGCGGCAAAAAGAATTACACCGTAATAAAAGATTATCAGCGCAAGTGATACACGGCCTATAAGTATTTGTGAAATATCTAAATGTGCGAAAAGTTTTACAAGCCAAATCAGGAAACCTGACAGGAAGTTTACCGCTACAGCTAATATTGCTGCTACGGTCGGCAACAGGAAAGAGAAGATAATTTTCAAGAAGCCGATTGTTAAAATTACAGCTACTAATGGAAAAGCAAGTGCTGTCCAGATGCTTGTAACTGGGTTAATCGTATAAAAGTGATATAACAGGATGCCGGCCCCACCGAGCCAGGCGGCAAGGCCTACCGCGAATAAATTTAATAAATACGGTCCCGGACTTGAGATTATACGAAATAGCATTTTTGTTTTTTGAGAATTTTTGTTCCAGAAGTGCTCTGTTAATCTTTCGTAAAAAAAGAAATAGATTCGCTCTGTGAAAATCAAAATGCCGAGCACAGATGCAAATGATAACTGCCAGCCGGGTTCGTACAGACCTGTAGGCCTTATGAGTAAAATTATTAGTGCGGCCAACGAAAGTGAGTTGAGAGAGTTTGGTTTTCGACGAAAGAAAAATGCCATGCAGAAGACCAGCCCGATAACGGCGGCCCTTAGCGTAGGCGGTCTCGGCGGGACGACCAATAAGAACAGTATTATCCCAAAGATACATACTGCCGCCCGGCTGCGATTCAACAGACCTGCTGTTTTGCACAACCACCACACAATCCCTATCAAAATACCCAGGTGCATTCCGGAAAGGCTGATAAAATGCAGAAGGCCTGTTTTGCCAAATGCTCTATACGTGGCACTGTCAATATTGCCCCTGTAACCCAGGAGCAGTGCCTGAAGCAAACCTCTGCTTTGAGCTTCAAGCGACAGGTCTGCGATTAGAGCATTAGTGGCTGCCTGTCGCAGTTTGGCTTTTATTTTTGTAAAAAGGCTGTCGGGCGGGCTTTCTAACAATTCAATGCCGTTCCGTGATTTTATGGAGACTGCAACAAAAATATTTTTTCGTGCGAGGTATTCAGCGGTATCGAATTGGCCGGGATTGGTAACCTGTTTGAATCTGTCCAGCCAGCAGTATGCCTGTATGTAATCGCCGGCTTTTAAGTCCAGCACTGGTTCAGCGACCTGCACCCGCACGGTGCCGGTTACTTCTGCCCAGCCATCGGTAGTGTCCACTTCTTTGACCTTCAGATAGAAACTGCTGCCGGGGTCGGTGAACTTAAACCGTGCGAACTTCCAATCTTTATAATCGTTAACACGGGGTTCAGTGATAATTAAGCCGCGAATTGTTGCAAGTTCAGGTTCGTCGGCGACGATGCAGCGAATATCGTTTGGTTTAGGCTGATAGTAATTCGTCAGGCGAATTGCACCGAGGCAAATAAAACAAACTAAAGCTGTATATGCGATTATGTATGAGGGGAAGTTTTGTTTTTGTGCCGCATAAAATGTAACTGTGGCTATTGCACAAAAGCCAAGTAATGTCAGCCAGACAGTGAGCGGCAAATCCAATCTGTTCTGAAGCAGGATGCCGACTATAAGACCGACAGCAGCAAACAGAAGGGGAGAAGTGTTTATAATCTGTTTGTGAAAATCCTTATGTCCGGCAAGCTGCTTGTCTATAAGGGCCAATCTTCGCTCTATATTATTCATAGCCGGATAGCTTACAAACTGGAAAGATAATATACAAGCGGTAAGTTACAGGTCAAAAGTTACGAATTCTTTTCTACTTTTGCTTTGAGTGAAGGGTTTTTTGTCTCAGCGTGTGAATATATTTACTAAAGCTGTATGTATTTCTTCGGCTTGAAGTTTGTTTCCATTGTCCAGGTTACAGCCCTGCCGGCTTTTAGGCAGTACACTATCAAAACGTCATAGCCCTCTTTATCGACCCATTGTTTCAGGAAGGGATAGTCCTCTACGACCTGTTTTTTTAGTTGTATATCTTCAAGTACTTCGACTGTTCCGGAAATCCGGACCTGCAGACTCTGCTGGGAGTTGTAGAAACACATCTCAACCTGAGGATTTACGGTTAGCTGTTTGTGCACATCTTTATTTTCGCCGGTAGTGAATATAATGCCGCTTTCATCGGCACGGTAGAGCATCATTATGCGAGTGTGGGGCTTATTGTCCTGTGATGTGGCTAAAGCAAAGAGCGGATTTGCCCTGATAAACTCGAAAATTTCCTCTCTTGTCATAAGCTAGGTTCCTTAGCTGAGATTTTTTAAATTTTTTCTCTGCCGTTCATATATGGGCGGAGAGCTGTTGGTATTGTTATGGAACCATCCTTGGTTTGATAGAGTTCCAGAATGGGTATCAGTATTCGCGGGCTTGCGATAACGGTATTATTCAGTGTGTGGCAAAAGAAGTTTTTCTTTGTGGCGGGGTCTTTGTAGCGCAGGTTCATCCGGCGGGCTTGGAAGTCGTAAAATTTGCTTGCGCTGTGCGTTTCGCAGTAGTTTTTCCGTGAGGGCATCCAGGCCTCGATGTCGAATTTTTTTGCCTGGCCTCGGCCCAAATCGCCAGTACAAACGTTGACGACGCGGTAGGGCAGCTCCAACGCCTGCATCACGGCTTCAGCATTGGCTAAAATTTCTTCGTGGAATCTTTTACTTTCTTCGTGGCTGCTTTCGCAGACAATTACCTGCTCGACTTTATCAAACTGGTGGATTCTGTACAGGCCGTAAGTGTCTTTGCCGGCTGCGCCGGCCTCACGCCTGAAGCAGCTTGAAAGAGCTACGTATTGTTTAGGAAGCTCTTCAGCGTTTAATATTTCGCCCATATGGTAAGCAGTCAGTGGGACTTCGGCGGTCCCTACCAGACTCAAATCATCCCTTTCCATCTGGTAAGTCTGTTCCTCCGAGCCGGGGAAGTAGCCGGTGCCCCTCATTACCTCGTCTTTGGCGAGTAGCGGCACGGAAAGTGGGATATAGCCTTTACCGACCATATAGTCCATAGCAAAGCGCAATACAGCCCAGTGAAGTAATGCGCCGTCGCCTTTTAGAAAATAATTTCTGCTTCCCGCTAATTTGACGCCTCGCTCGATATCAATGATATCCAGAGCCAGTCCCACTTGTATGTGGTCTTTAAACTCGAAATCGAACTGGGGTATCTGGCCTTCTTTTCTTATCTCGATATTTTCGGTATCATCTTTGCCAAGGGGGACATCGTCATCGGGCGGCTGGGCCACCTGCTGGATAAACTCGTCGAATTGCGGCTGAAGCTTCTTGATGTCTTCGTTATAAGTAGTTTCCTGCTCTTTTAGCTCTGAAAGCCGAGCAAGAGCTGATTTTTTTTCGTCCAGCGAGAGTTTTGGGATTGACTTGCCGATTTGGTTCTTTTCGGTGGAAATATCCTGCAGGCGTTGTTTCTGGTCTTTCAGGTCCGAATCGATTTGGAGCAGCTTTTCTATGTCCACATTAAAGCGTTTGTCTTTTGCTGCTTTTTTGTACTTATCCGGGTTTTCTCGAATTTCTTGAATATCAATCATAATTATTCCTGGTATCGTTTGATGATAACGACGTTATTCTGTCCGCCGAAGCCAAAAGATTCGTTCATCACGATGTTGACGGGCATCTTTCTCGGCTTGTTCGGCACGTAATCCAAATCGAGTTCCGGGTCGGGGTCGTTTAGATTCATTGTCGGCGGTACTATATTATAGCGTATTGCTAAAACACAGGTAATTAGTTCGGCGGTGCCTGCTGCACCAATTAAATGGCCAAGCATACTTTTCACACTGCTTGCGGGTATATTTTTTGCATTTTCCTTAAAGACAGCCTTTATGGCTTTGGTTTCAATGGAGTCGTTTTCAGTGGTACTCGTGCCGTGGGTATTTATATAATCGACATCTTTATAGCTGATACCTGCATCATTTAGCGCTGCAGTCATTGCTGCGATGGCACCTCTGCCATCTTCGTGCATATCAGTAACCCTGAATGCATCAGAACTGCTGCCATAGGCTATGACTTCGGCTAAAATTTCTGCCCCTCTTTTTTTAGCTGAACTTAGCGATTCGAGAATCACTATGGCGGCACCCTCGCCAAGTATGAATCCGTCCCTTGAAGCGGAGAACGGCCTTGATGCCGTTTGGGGGCTGTCGTTTCTCGTCGAAAGGGCGGTAAGGCGATTGAAGCCCATAAGCCCTAATGGATGTATCATTGAATGCGCGCCGCCTGCAATCATTACGTCCGCCTGGCCAGTGCGGAGCATCATTGTCGCTTCACCGGTGGCTTGAGTGCTTGCCGCACAGGCGGTAAGACAACTTCTCGTTGGGCCGCGAGCGCCGGTCAGCAGAGCGATGTGGGCGGCTGGCATATTCGGCTCCTGTTCAAGTTCACACCTCGGTTTCATCCGGCCAAAAGCAACCTGCGCCCATTTGACCCAATCCATTTGGCTTGTCTGGTCGTCCCAGGCTTTTACAATCGCATCGAAAAATACATCGTTATCAACAGAACCTTCGCCTGCACCGAGATAAATTCCTAACCTGGTGCGGTCTATTCCGTCGGCTGGAGAATTGGTTTCTATATCAATTCCAGCCTGTCGGCAGGCCTGAACAGTTGCGCCAATTACAAATCCGGAGCCCCTGTTAGCGTCTTTGTGCAGATTCGGATTATTTGTGCATTTTGAGGGGTTGTAATCCTTAACCTCGGCACTGAATGTCGATGGAAAAGTCGAGGCGTCAAAAATGGTGGTTTTAGCCATTGCGCTTTTACCTTCCATCATGGCCTGCCAGAGTGTCTCGATGTCATGGCCCAGGGGGCACACGACGCCCATTCCGGTAATTACAACTCGCTCAGTCATTTATTTGACCTTATTTGATTTTTAAATGGTTTTTTTCAGCACTATTGCAGTGGTTTGTCCACCATAAGTATAACTGCAGCATAGTGCATAACGTATCTCTTTTTTAACAGGCTGGTTTATAATATTCAAATTGCAGCCGTTAGTTTTTTTATCGCAATTTTTCGCAGCGGGTATTGTGTTGCTATTCATTACACAAACCGCAGCGATAATATCGAGGGCTCCGGATGCCGCGCCGGTATTGCTTAACATACTCTTGGTTGGCCAGACAGGAATTTTAAATGCTGCTTCGCCGAGAGCCGCCTCGATAGCCTTTGCTTCGGCCAGGTCGTCGTCTGGTATGCCGGTTCCGTGGGGGATAATCACATCCAGATCTTGTGGCTGAATCTTTGCGCCGTCTATGGCCTTTTCTATTGCTATTTGAAGACCTTTGCCGTCCGGCTCGATATGTTCATAGGCTGGGTTTATACTATTACTCTGACCAGTACCAACTATTTCAGCATAGCATTTCGCTCCACGGTTGCGGGCATTATCGAAGTTTTCTAATATAACTGTTCCTGCCGCTTCACCAAAAACAGCGCCTTTAGCATTAGCATCGAAAGGCCTGCAGGCAGTTGCAGGGTCGTCATTGTTTTGACTCGTCGCTCTTTTGAGCAGGCACTGGCGAATCATAACTATGGGATTAACTTTTGCCTCTGCGCCGCCAGCCAGAGCAATATCGCTGCTGCGGCGGGCGATAATCTGGCTCGCCTCAATTATCGCCAAGTGCCCGGATGTTTCAGCACAGGTGATGGTGTTGCTTGGTCCCTGGATGTCGTGGATGATGCCTATATGACAGGCAAGCATATTTGGCAGATATTTCAGAAGCCATAATGGTGTTACCATTTCGAGACCTACCTTGCCCCACTTGCGGATATCAAAAATGCCATCTGTAATACTTGCTGCAACGGCGGGGGCCAGTTCGACCAAATCGCAACTTATGAGGCCTGCTCCAAGATTAATTGCAGCACGAGTCGGGTCTATGTTGATATTTTCAGGGTCGGTAGCTCTGGTCACAAGGCCGGCGGAGTTGAGAGCTTCAGCTGCGGCCACAACGGCCAGCTCGATGTCCCTGGACATAAGCTTTGTGGCCTTGCGGACGGCCTTAGGCACAAATTTCTGTATTTTAAAGTCGGGGACCTGGCCGGCCAGTTTGCAGTCAAATCCGACAGGGTCAAACGCGGTAATTGTGTCTATACCACATCGGCCTGCACAGAGAGAATCCCACATTTCACCGGCGGTCATTCCGAGAGGACTTATTGCGCCAAAACCGGTTATTACTACACGAACAGAGTTCATATTTCTATTTCCTATTTTCAGTTGGCAGGTAATTATCGATTATTTTTATATCTTTTTCAATAGTCAATAAAAAATAATCAATCTCGAAAGTTCATCCGGCTGAGAAGTGACTTGAAGGTGTCGGTGAATACAAAGTTCTCCTGTGGGAAGTCTTTGCCCGCGAGATTCTGGTCGATATGGCTGAACATTAAATCTATTTCCGCGATTAACTTATCTTCGCAGGTGATTTTGCCGCTTGTGCATGCTGCTTCAGAAGTGATGGATTCGATTTTAGCAGTCAGTTTTATTGTATCTCCGGGTCTTACATAGTCAAAGAAAACACACTTTTGAATCTTTGCGAGGATAACCTTTTCCTGAAACTTTTTAGCCTCGCCGACCAGAATTCCAGCTGTCTGAGCCATCGCTTCGATACAGAGACATTCGGGCATAACAGGGAAACCCGGAAAGTGATCGTGGAGATGCTCTTCGGCAAGCGTTACATTTTTCAGGGCTACTGCACGCTCGCCGCTTTTAAACTCGATAAATTTATCTATCCAGATCCATCGCATTTTTTTCTTTGATTATTATTGTGCTTCCGAAAGCAGGTATCGTATTAGACCCTTTTCTTATACAAAATGACGCACGAAGAACGAATCAGGCGGCATTGAGTTTGGTCTCAATGTAATTTACAATCGAGTTGACGGTAAATAAGTTTGGCAGTTTGTTAATATCGGGGTCTTGCTCGAATGTTCCAAGATCAGTGTGCAGCATTTTACTTTTTAATTCAGCCAGTCCTGTCTCGGTCAATTTCCCGTTATCAACAAACTCAGGATTGTTCATCATGTTTTCAATCGGAAACAACTCTTCACGTGGAATTTTAATTCCGAAGGCCTTCTCCAACCTAAAAACTATATCCAGGAAGTCAATGCTTTCAGCCCCCAAATCACCCATAAGGGTTGCTTCGGCTGTAACCTCATCGTCATCGACTCCCAATGCATCGACCAGGACTTCCTGTACTTGTTGAAAAATGTCATCCCGACTCATTGCCATATTCTTTTACCTCCATCATTATACTATTCACAAATGATTATCGGCTATCGTAGTAGTTTCCATCGCTGCTTCATGTTTTTTATAATTTCGGCATCTATACCGGCCATTGCTGAATTTTTGTCGGCGAGGTTAAAGTGTCTCAGACCGAACCTCGCTTCAACGATTCGCTGGCCTTCGGATTCTCCGAACCCGATAAAGCTGCTAACGTTTTCTTCAATAGTTTTGGCTTGGACAGTATATTCTATTTGTTCGCCCGGCGCAAGAAAACTTTTGTATTTTACATTTCTTGCCTGCTCGAGCAAGAGCATACTGTGGGCAAAATTTTCCATTTCCCGCACCAGCCAAGAGGCTGATTCAATCATACCCTGAAGCAGCAGTACTCCGGGAAGGACAGGAAAGACGGGAAAATGGTCGGCGAGGTATTCCTCAGCGAGACAGACGTTTTTGACTGCCTTTATCTCCTTGCCGCTTTCCAGCGAAATAACTTTGTCAATAAGTATGTATCTCATAATTAGCGACGCACGGTTAGTTTTACGTTTTGCTACCGGCTACCAGCTTTGTTGTAATGAGGAAATACAATATACGAGATGCTATGGTTTTTCCAGTCTTTTTTTGGGTTTTTGATGCATCCGGCAACTAATTCTGAGAGACTCGGAATTGATACTGGAAAATTTTATCACATAGGCTATACTTTTTATTATGAAAGTGCGAAGTGCAAAAATATCAGATGCCAGGACGATTTGTTCGCTGATAAATCAATATGCAGAGGAGGACAAGATGCTGTTTCGGTCAATGGCGGACATATATGAGAATCTGCAGAGCTTCTCTGTGGCTGAATTGGATGGCAAAGTGGTGGGGTGCTGCTCGTTGCAGATTATCTGGTCGGACTTGGCTGAAATTAAATCATTGGCGGTTGACAAGGCAAATACAGGGGCTGGGGCCGGCAAAATGCTTGTTGGAACCGCTGTCGAACAGGCAAGCAGCCTTGGCATCCCAAGGATATTTGCATTGACCCTGAGACCGGATTTTTTTGAAAAAATGGGCTTTCAGGTAGTCGAAAAGGAGGCTTTGCCTATGAAGGTCTGGAGCGATTGCGCCAAGTGCCCAAAACAGCAAAATTGCGATGAAACAGCGGTTATAAAAACCGTAGAGAGTCACAAGTAAAGCGTATTGGATAAGAAAACACGCGACATGACATACATATATTCAATGCGAACGATGAATATTATCCTACCTGGCGTCTTTGAAAGAGGGCAATTGCTATAAAAAGTATGGCTATTGTGTAGCATAAAGCGTATGAAGCACCTATTATGACGTATTTTGCGGGTACTACACTTCCTTCGTAAATTGCGTCACTTATCCAGAAAACCTGCAGATTCGGTACTAAAAAGCGGCCTATTTTGGCCCATAATTGGGTTTGGGCAAATCTGCCGAATACATAGTCACTTACGAGGCCCAACAAAAAGATTCCGAGACAGGCAGAAAGTGTTACAACTATGTTAAATCTTGATGAAATCGCTACTGCAAGAGCCACGATTATAATCGCTCCCAATAGCAGCAGTATCGAGCCATAGACATCAAGTGCGTTTATACCATTGTCCTTTGGGTTGAACTGCCAGTTTCGGTCGACTAAAGATAAAAAAACTATGCCCAATGAAGCGAAAAGGGCGATCAAAACAACAGCTGTCGAGGAAAATCTCCAGTCATAAACATAGTTAAAGAAAGCACTTAGCAGAAGAGTCAGAACCAATATAACGGCCCCTACTGTTATGACTGTCCAGTCGATTGTGTCTGCCGAAGTTTCCATAACTCCATGTCTTATCGCCATAAGCAGTGCGATGGTACAGATATAATGCGCCAGAACTACAGCAGAAGTGACCCCTAAGAATTTGGCAATAATAAATATCGGACGTTGAACAGGTTTGCTCAGAACGGTAATTATAGTTTTATTTGCTATTTCCTCGGCCACAGTACCGGAGGCGGAAAAAATTGCTATGAACAAGCTGGTCAAAAACAACGTAGATAATCCCAATTCACGTAAGAGTTTATTGTCGTCGCTCATTGTGTACATGGTCAGAGACGGACTTATAATAAATAGAAGCAGAGCGGCAATTATTATTATGGCGTAGACCGGTTGTCTTAGCGTTTCTACAAAGGTGTTTTTGGTTAGTGTAAATAATTTATTCATTATCTGTCTTTAAGTTACGTGGTCACTGAGTAACATTAAGCCGGTCTTAATTTTAGGATACAATTTCTTTGCAATTGTTTCTATACTAAAATAATATTTATTGTTATATTACGATGCTCGTAAATTGTAAAGAGTCAGAAACCTTAAAAAGTACGGAATTTTATACTTTTTGTTCGTGATACAAAACCGGGAATAGAAAATGACAATGCCATCGAAACGCGCCGAATACATAGCTTTGACATCGCTGATTTTGAGCGTGCTGTTTTTTGGAATTGCCTTTTTTGTCGGCCGCTGGAGCCAATACCTTGCCGTTTATAGTGTTAGTTGGCTGATTCTCTCTGCAGCTTTGATTTGGTTTGTCCTTGTTATTCATTTCCACACGCGCAGCCTTGCTGAGCAGGAAAAGCTTGATTTGAGCCAGTTGGCCGGGAGCAAGGAAGATACTACAATCTTTCAGGCTAAGGAGGAACATTCCGATTTGTTTGCAGTTGCTCAGCAGCGACTTATTTTTTTCGAAAAATGGTTTTTGCCTTTTTTCTCGGCAGCTATAGCGGTTTACCAAACAGGCATAGGCCTGTATCTTTTTAAAGCAGTTTCGGCTGATACTGAAGTCGAGCCTGTCCAACCGTTGATTTGTGCGATTTCTATGACCTCCGTAGCGTTTGTATGTTTCCTGATGTCGCGTTATGCGACGGGTATGTCAACTCAGCCGCAATGGAAGCCGCTGCGAGCAGGCGGCAGTATCTTTCTTGGTACGGCTGTTTTGTGTTTTGCACTTGCTATCGGCCTGGCAATGGCACAGTTCAAAATGTTCGTCGTGGTTAATGTAATCAGCTTTGTTATACCATCGTTGCTGGTTGTTCTTGGCTTAGAGACAGCCTTAAATGTTGTGCTGGACATATATCGGCCTCGTCTGAAAGACCAATACAGTCGAAGCGCTTTTGACAGCAGATTGCTGGGGATTCTAAATGAACCCGGCGGAATACTCCACACCGCCGCCAGCGCTATTGATTATCAGTTTGGCTTCGAAGTGTCCCAGACCTGGTTTTATAAACTGCTGGAAAAGGCCATTATGCCTTTGATTTTATTTGCCGCGGTTACGCTTTATTTGTTTAGCTGTATAGTCGTAGTCAATCCTAATGAAGGGGCAATAATAGAGCATTTTGGTAATCCTTTGAAAGTTAGCGGTGAGACGAGAATAGTCGGTCCCGGTTTAACTTTCAAATGGCCCTGGCCAGTTGACATTGCTTATAAATATCCCACAAAGATGGTTAAAGAAATCAGCATTGGTTTTATTCCCAAGATCTACGAGGAAAATGCTGCACGTGAGCCGCTGCTGTGGGGCAAGAGCCATTATGCCCAAGAGTACGATTTACTTGTAGCCAGTGAGTACACAGGCGATTTGGGAGAGCAAGCTGTTCCGATAAGCCTTGTCAGAGCGGCCGTTCCGGTTCAATATAGAATAAAGGACTTGTATTCTTTTATCTATAATCATAAAGAGCCTGAAAAACTGCTCGAATCAATTTGCTATCGAGAGCTTACCAGCTTTGCCGCAAGTGCAAAAATTGAAGCCTCTGAGACCGGCAAAAGCGGCGAGGACACAAGTGACAGTTTGCTCGGGGCCGGTCGCATACAGGCCAAAAAGATTTTGACCGAGCGGATTCAAAAGGCTGCCGATGAAGAAGGATTAGGTGTCGAAATCGTATTTTTGGGCCTGCAGGGAATTCATCCGCCGCCCGACGTTGCAACTGACTATCAAAAAGTGGTTGGGGCTGTTCAAACGAAGCAGGCGCTTATTCTAAATGCACAGGCGACACGCAACAGAACTTTAAGCACTCTGGTCGGTTCGGTGCAAGATGCAAACGAGTTGTATCACCTTGCAGTACAATACCAGCAGGCCGAAGAGAAAAATGAGCACGATAAGATGGAAAAGCTTTGCAGTGCATTAGACACGGCCTTTATGGAAGCCCAGGGTGATATTTTTAAAGCGCTCCGTGAAGCTCAAAGTTACGCTTTTGAAAAATCAAAACTTGCAAAGGCCACAGGAGAGCGCTTTGCAAACCAGCTTAAGGCTTATACTGCTGCAAAGGAAATTTATATGAATGAGCAGATGTTAGCTGTTTATGAGAATATCCCGAGCAGCATACGAAAATTTGTCGTTGTCGCCGATCCCAATGATACTCAGGTGACAATAATGGACCTTCAGGAAAAACTAACGCCCGATTTGTATGATATAGTAGGCTTAGAGGAGACCAGCGAAAAATGAAAAACGTAGCCATTACAATTTTTGTCCTATTGGTAGTTATTATTTTGGGGCTGTATCTTTTTCTTTTCCAGGTTAGAGAAACTGAATCAGCTTTATTAATGACCTTCGGAGAGGCCACCAGCGAAAGTGAAATAACCGACCCCGGCTGGTATTTCAGGTGGCCTGCTCCAATTCAGCGGGTTTACAAGTTTGACTCGCGAATGAGGGTCTTTGAAGCCGAACTCGGCGAAACCCCGACCAAAGGTGTTGTTCCTATTATCGTGAACACATATGTGGTCTGGAGAATTGCCGAGCCGCTCGAATTCTTTAATTCCGTCAAAACGGTCAAAAAAGCGGAGGATTTGCTTCGCAGCCAGATTAATGACACCCAAAACAACGTAATTGGCCAGTATAACTTCTCCGATTTTGTAAACAGCGACAAAAACAAAGTAAAAATTGAAGAGATACAGTCAAAAATGCTCACGGACCTTAGGCAGGCCGTCAGAGACGATTACGGTATCGAAATCAAAACACTTGGCATCAAGCAACTTAAAGTCAGTCAGGATGTTAGTAAAGATGTCTTCGCACGAATGCGAGCTGAAAGAAATCGTAAAACCGAAGCCACTATCGCCGAAGGAAACGCAGAAGCAATCAAGATAAAAACAGATGCCGACTCGAAGAAAATTGAACTGCTTGCCGCAGCCGAGGCAAGAGCGAAGGCCATACGAGGTCAGGGGGACGCCGAGGCTGCCAAATATTATGAAATGCTCGATGCCGACAGGGAATTTGCAATGTTCCTGCGTGATGTCGAATCACTGAAAAAAATATTGGAGAAAAGGTCAACCATTGTCATCAGCGCTGATACCGAGCCTTTCAAACTGTTAAGAGAAATGCCGAATATTAAACCGAAAGAATAGATTTTGACAAGCCTGATGCAGGATATGCAGGATACAACAGAGAAAATAAAAGATACGAATCAGCTTAATGCAGCCGACAGGTCGTTATCGGAAGCGCTGCGTATCAGCTTTATTATCCTTACGATAATAATGGTTGGGCTTGTGCTTGGTTTTCTTGTTTTCGGGGGATTTAGAGTGGTCGAGTCGGATGAGCAAGCGCTTGTTTTGACTTTTGGTAAGATTCGGGGCATAGGTGATGACAGACTCTTAAAGCCGGGACTGCGCTGGGCCTGGCCATATCCATTACAGGAAGTAGTCAAAATTCCTGTAGCCAAAAAGGTGAATTTGCCTATTGACACATTTTGGTATATCGAGAGAAAAAACGTGCCGGAAGAATTGGACCCGCGATATGATGGATATTGTATTACGCGAGGTGAGAAACAGGGCCAAAGCACAATTGAGTCCGATGGAAATGACTACAACATAATCCACAGCAAGTGGCAGCTAACATATCAGATTGACGATGCTGAAAGCTTTTTCAAAAATGTTTATACCGATGACGTACAACCCGGCCAGATTTATGCTGATATTATAGCACAAAGCACAAGCCCGCTATTGAAATCGCTGATTTCAGACTCGATTGTAACGGCAATGGTTAATTATACAATTGATGAGGCGATTTCGAACCAGTACAGAATCACGGAACACGTTGAAGAATTACTGCAGAAAAAGCTGCAGGAAATACAAAGCGGTATAAAAGTTGTCTCGGTGCAGTTGAACAACATTATCTGGCCGCAGCAGGTTAATAATGCATTTCTGGAGTCTATCAGTGCAAGTCAGGTAAGGCAGACGTTAATCAACGAAGCCAGGACCTATGCCGAAAACACTCTCAATGAAGCAGCCGGCCCGGTTGCAGGCGAACTTCTTGGGCTTCTTGAAGGTAAAGCTAATATTAGCGAAGTGGAAGAGGAATTATTGTGGTCTCAATTGGCCGGAGCCGCTCAGGAAAAGATAGCGCAGGCTCGAGCATATCGAACGAAAGTTGTAGAGACAGCCAAGGCAAATGCTGATTACCTGCAAAAAATTCTTCCTGAATATAAAAAGCGGCCGGAACTTGTTCTTCAGAAAATCTATCAGGACGCAATTGAATATGTCCTTGATAATGCAGATGAAAAAATGATTATCCAGACTACCAAAGGTGCCGGTAACAAAGAATTCAGGCTTTTAATAAACAGGGACCCGACTTTAAAACCAAAATCCGAGGAGAAACAGTAATATTTGCTCTAAGTTAAAAAGAAATTATGGCTCATCAGCATTTACATTTTAAAGATGACATAGCTGCCGAACAAACCCACGGCAAGCAGATTCGTGTAAGTATGGCCCTTTTAGGAACATTGGCAGGGGGGATGCTGTTAATAAACAGCGGTCTTGCCAGGTTTTTTTATGGCAGCGATAGTTTCAATACCGAGTTTTTGGCAATGATTGGCGCGATATTGCTGGGTGCTCCCATTGTGTTGCATGCGGCAAAAAGCTTTATCAAACGCCAGCCGCATATGGATGAACTGGTTGCTTTAGCCATAATTGCTGCATTTGCATCACAGGATTATGTCGCCGCAGGTACTGTTGCTTTCTTTATGCTCTTAAGCGAACTTATGGAAAGCCGAACCGCCCTTGGTGCTCGGGCATCGATTGAATCACTGATAAGGCTAACTCCCACGCGTGCGACGGTTTTGCAGGCCGATGAAACTGAAAAAGAAGTGAAAGTCAGTTTGCTAAAAGCCGGCGACCGTATTCGCGTTCGTCCCGGCGATAACATTCCTGCCGATGGCGAAGTGGCAAAAGGCCTCAGCTCCGTTAATGAAGCCACGATAACCGGTGAATCCCTGCCGGTGGATAAGGTACCTGGAATGCAGGTCTTTGCCGGCACAAACAACCTTACCGGCGTGCTTGATATAAACGTAACAAAGGCGGGCAAAGATACAACCCTTGGAAAAGTTCAGTCTTTAATTATTCAGGCCGAGCAGACAAAGATACCTATTATGCGGATAATCGACCGCTATGTTAAGTGGTATACCCCGACGATTTTGATGATTGCTGGGATAGTTTTGTTTTTCACCGGCGACATTAACAGGGCCATCACAATACTTGTAGTTTCGTGCCCCTGCGCATTGATTCTGGCCACACCGACAGCAATGGTTGCGGCAATTTCAGCTTCGGCAAGACTCGGTATTTTGATAAAGAACGTCGCAGACCTTGAAAGCGCGGGCAAGATGACAGCGATGGTTTTTGATAAAACCGGAACGATAACGACAGGTCGACTGTATGTGACGAAATTAACTCCGGCCAAAGGTGTTGAGCCGGCCCAATTACTAACGGTTGCTGCTTCTGCTGAGAAGATGAGCAAGCACCCGGCAGCAAGGGCCCTGCAGGAAGTTGCTAAGGAGGCAAACCTTATTTTGCCTGCAACGGAAGACTTCCAGGAGACCCCCGGAAAAGGTGTTAGCGCTTTAGTTGATTCAGCAAAAATCATAGTTGGCAGAGACACGTTCCTTAAGGAAAATAGTGTAGATATGAAAGGCATCAGTGAACCTGTTATGCACGAGGAGCAGGGCTTTAGCACACTTTATGTAGCAAAGGACTCTGTTTGTATCGGCTGGATAGGTTTGCAGGACAAAACAAGACCCGAAGCACAGCAGGCCGTAACCGCTCTGCTTGATCTCGGGATAAAAAGAGTAGCTATGCTTACCGGCGACCGTGATGAAGTCGCAAACCGTGTTGCCGCCGAACTCGCTTGTACCGATTATAAAGCAGACTGTCTTCCACAGGACAAGCTTGCAATTGTAGAGCAAATCAAAAAAGATGGACATACGGTTGCAGTGGTTGGTGACGGTATTAACGACGCGCCGGCGCTTGCAGCAGGGGATTTGGGTATCGCTATGGGAGCCGCCGGAAGTGATGTGGCTATAAATTCGGCTTCGATTGCCCTAATGAGCGACGACTTGAGACGGTTGCCGTTTCTTGTTCGCCTTTCAAGAAAAACCCGAGGTGTTATTAACGGCAACCTTCGTTTTGGTGTTGTGTTCATAATTCTTGGAGTTACAGCAGCCTCGGCTGCGTGGTTAACGCCGGTTTACGCTGCGGTACTGCATTTTGCAGGCTCATTGATTGTTGTCTTTAACAGCGCCAGGCTTGTCCGCTACGGCGAAGAACTCGACCACTAACCATAACTGTGAAGGCCCCTGATGAGATATGCAAAACGTAATTGAAACTTTCTCTTTAACCAAGGTATTTTCCGACTGGTGGGGTCGAAACAAGGTATATGCCGTAGAAGACCTGAATTTGCAGATTCGTGCCAATGAAGTTTTTGGTCTTTTAGGACCAAACGGCTCAGGCAAAACGACCACCCTGAAAATGCTTCTCGGCCT
Source organism: uncultured Pirellulales bacterium (assembly GCA_964539795.1). GTDB lineage: Bacteria > Planctomycetota > Phycisphaerae > Sedimentisphaerales > Anaerobacaceae > CAZTKW01. The sequence goes on along the minus strand of CAZIKS010000013.1, from coordinate 13,748 downwards.
GCTTTATCCGACAAGGGGAAAAACAGTTGTACTTGGCGGTGACAGCACTGACCCAAAAATCAGTGCCAGAATAGGGTTTATGCCTGAAGAATCTTATCTTTACAAGTACTTAAACCCCCGCGAGACACTTGATTTTTACGGCAGATTATTCGGTTTGCCGTCCAAAGTTCGGAAAATGCGAATTGAAGCCCTGCTGGATATGGTTGGATTAAAGGCCGTTGCAAACAGGGCTGTTGGGAGTTTTTCTAAGGGAATGGCCCGGAGAATCGCCCTGGCACAGGCATTGATAAATGACCCTGACCTTTTGATACTGGATGAGCCGACAACAGGCCTTGACCCAATTGGAACACGGCAGATAAAAGATTTAATTCTTCAACTGGCAAAACGCGGCAAAACGGTTTTGCTTTGCAGTCATTTGCTTGCCGATGTCGAAGATGTATGCGATAGAATAGCAATTCTGTACGGTGGAAAAGTACAGTCCGAGGGCAAGGTCAGAGAACTGCTGCAGCAAACAGACAAAAAACAGATTACTACCGGCCATATCAGCGATAGCACCATCGAGAAGATAAAACGTATAGTTCAGGAAGATAATGCTGATTGTGTTGTAAGCTCTCCGATGGACAAGCTTGAGACATTTTTTATCAAAACAGTTGCCGCAGCTCAACAACAGAGTCAATCCAAGAGCGGTGCTGTCAGTACGACTGAAATCGGTGAGTTTCTTACCTTTAAAACGAAAGAGAATATACTCGACAAGCTTGTTTCTGTGTCGGTATCGCCACAAGTTAACACGGAGAATCTAACAATCGATAAAGTTACTCCAGTCGAGACATCCGAAGTCCAACCTGATGAGCAGTTACTGAGGGAACTATCCAAGCCGGCTAAACCGACCAAAACTGAACCCGTGGGTAAAACAAAACCGGTTGAAACACAAACCGAGCAGCCCAGGGAAGTTAAAAAGGGCATTTTAGAGCAGCTTACAGATTCATCTCAAAGAACATCTCATAGTGAAGAAGGTGGACAAAGCGATAATCGCCAAGGGGACTCCAGCGATGCGTAGTATCTGGGCAGTCGCTACCAATACAATAAAGCAGGCGTTGCGAATGAAAATCGCCGCAGTTTTTATACTTCTGCTGGTTGTTCTGCTGCCGGTAATGGGGTCTATGATGACAGGCGATGGAACTCTAAAAGGCAGGTTGCAGAGTTTTGTAAGTTACGGCCTTTCCCTAACCAGCCTTTTGCTGTGTTTACTAACGATAGTGGTCTCAACATATTCACTTACAAGCGACCTTGACCAAAAACAAATATATACCGTGCTTACAAAACCAGTTCGACGTTTTCAGTTTCTTATAGGCAAACTACTTGGCGTAATATTGTTGGATTTGGCGTTGCTTGTTCTGTTTTCTGCTTTAATCTACACCGTTAGTGTTTATATACCGAGATTTTCCGAAGCGAGTGAAGATGAACGCATCCAGGCTCAAAAAGAGTTTTATACCGCCCGGGCCAGCTTAATCCCCTTGGATGTTGATGTCAACAAAGAGGTTCGGGAGGTGTACGACAGACTTAAAAAAAGTGGACGACTGCCTGAAGGCCACTTACGAGAGCAAGTGATACAAAGTCTTACAAAACAGAAGAAAATTGAGAAACGAGCCGTCTCACCCGGTTACGAACGGGTCTGGGAGTTCAATGATGTCAAACCTCTCGACCCCAATCAGAGCCTGTTTATAAGATATAAATACGATGTTTCGGTCAATCCCCCCGATTTGCAAATTTATGGCAAATGGCTCATAGGTGATTTTCGTCAGTATGGAGTTAATATTGAAACACCGGTATATCGGCGTGAGCGCAAAGACGTCATACGCACTTTTTACGAGTTTGAAGTGCCGGCCGATGCCGTGGCAAAAGACGGGCATTTGGCAGTGGCGTTCTTTAATGACTCACAGCTAAATAATACGGTTGTAATCTTTCCTCCTAAAGACGGACTGGAGGTGCTTTACAAAGCCGACACCTTCACCGCTAATTTCATAAAAGGTGTTATGTTAATTCTATTCCGTTTGATATTTCTTTCCTGTTTGGGCATATTAGCATCGAGTTTTCTATCGTTTCCCGTGGCGATACTGTTTTGTCTTGCGATTTTTCTTACCGGGACAATTAATGGCTTTATTCTCGAATCCTTTGATTTTATGAGCGAAAATATAAGTGGTATCTATCGTTATACACTCAAGCCGGTCATTCAGCTTCTGCCGCAATTTGACAAATTCAACCCCGGTAAATTCCTCGTCCCAGCCAGATTATTGGAATGGCTTTTCGTGGCTAAAGTAGCCGGTCTTATGGTTGGTATTAAAGCATTTTTGCTGCTTGTTGTTGCACTGGTCATTTTTAGTTATAGAGAAATTGCGAAAATTACTGTTTAGTTTAGTACTTACAAAATAGTCTGCAAGCTATAAGCTTTTAATTATTATGCGTTTACGTGACACAATAATCCGGTTTGTCTGCATCATACTTGCGGCTGGTTTGCTTATTATGGCAGGTATGCAGCTGGACTATATAAATTCACAGCGGCAACAGATGAAGCTTATAAGTAATGAACCGCTTGAAAATGCTCCGCCGTCATTAGCATTTGCAACCATTGCGATGGGTGCTTTTCGGGGACTGGTTGTCGATATTCTGTGGTTAAGGGCCGATAGGCTAAAAGACGAGTTACAATTCTTCGATGCAAAACAACTTGCGGAATGGATTACCGTTCTCCAGCCGCGTTTTGCCTCGGTGTGGGAGTTCCATGCATGGAATATGGCTTATAACATTTCTGTTGCTATACCGGCGACTCAGCCGGAAGAAAGATGGCGCTGGGTCAAAAACGGTTACGAACTGATTCGCGACAAAGGTATCGTGCTCAATCCAAAATCTATGGGGCTGTATCGAGAACTTGCAAGAATATTCCAGGATAAAATAGGCAGTGTAAGAGACGAGGCACATAAATATTACAAATTGCATCTGGCGATGGCGATGGAGCCATTGCTCGGTCCGGCAGACAATGAGTATTTCAAGGCCCTTGCAGAAGCGCCGGTTGACTGGGAGCATATTATAAATGATGCAAATGTGCTCGCGTTTGTAGATGCTCTGAAATCTGCTGATGAGGCATTCGAAGATAGAGATGCGTTTGTGAATAACTATCTGGCCTTAAGACAAAATCCAGGTAGATTCAAACCGGAGGCTTTTAAGGTAATAGACGACTTTAGAATCAACAGCACCAAGGTGCTTAGAGAATTTGATTTTTTTGCCAGGGCTTATCAACTGCACAAGAACTGGAAACTTGACCCTGTTTTTATGCAGGAGTTGAATAATACCTACGGCCCAACCAACTGGAAAGACCCAAATGCTCATCTGCCTCTGGATTGGCGTCATCCCGACAGCCACGCAATTTACTGGGCAGCTAAGGGACTGCAAATAGCTGCTAAGGAGAAATTCTCCGTACCCGAAATTAACACTGACCGAATCGTGAACCATAGTCTCCAGAATCTATATCGGTATGGAAGCATACTTATATATGATGTGGCGCCTCGTGAAGTGTCGGATTTGGCTATGCCCGTTCAGCAAAAGGAAGTATTCCTGCGCCCCGATTTAAGAATGTTTTCAACATACGATAAGTCCGTCCGTGCGGTAATAGAAAAGTATAGAGGGGTGGCAAGTAAGGGCGGCTTTGAATCACTGCAAATCGGCCATCGTAATATGCTCGAAAACGCCTTGCTTTTGTTCTACCAGGCTGGCCATACTCAACAGGCACAAAAGATTTATAACGATTTGAGGAAACTTTATCCCAGTGATGAATTTAAGGTTGACCTTATTACTTTTGCACGAAATCGTCTTCAGCAGGAATTTGCATCGATAGGTCTCTTTGACGCAAAAGAAATGATACATGCACTTCTGCGGGAAAGTTATTTCAGGTATGCAATGCATGATGATGATGAAGCATCGGGCCGGGAAAAAATGGCCAAAGAGGTTCACCGTCATTACCAAACTTCATATCGCGACGAAAATCGTATTGACCTGCCTGCCTTTGATATATTAAGATATTCGGCGCTTATTGATTTCCTTAATGACCAGCAGTATCCAATTAACCTTAGACGTACCCTGACTGCACGGATAAGAATAGAAAAACCCAAAGTTGCCGAACAGTTTGAGCAAATAGAGAAAAAGATGTTAAAAGAATTAGAGCAGTCAAGACAACCCAAATGATGTATGCAGTCAGATGCACGAACCAAAATACGACCGATTGACGCCGTCCCAAAGAAGAGCAGTTTCCCACGTTGAAGGGCCTTTACTTGTTCTGGCCGGGCCCGGCAGCGGCAAGACTCGTGTAATAACATACCGTATTGCCGCTCTTATTGATTCCGGTGTTAGACCGTATAATATTTGTGCAATAACTTTCACTAATAAAGCCGCTGATGAAATGCGCATCAGGGCGGCTGGCTTGGGCGCTTCGGCCGGGGCGCATATCAGTACCTTTCATTCTCTATGTGTCAGAATTCTCCGCCGATATGCTGATAAAGCAGGTATAAAAGCCAACTTCAGTGTTTACGATGCCGCCGACCAGGCCAGGTGTATCAGGCAGGCCGTTAAAGATTGCGAGTTTGATTCGACAAATTTTGCCCCGGCCAGAATGCTCGATGCCATTTCTACTTTGAAAAACAAACTGATAGATGTCGATACGTTCGAAAATGAAGCCGACAATTTTTTTGCCAAAATATTAGCTAAGATATACGCCCGCTATCAACATATTCTGAGTGAAAGAAACGGCCTTGATTTTGATGATTTGTTAATGAAGACGGCGTTTTTGCTCGAAGGCTGTCCCGATGTTTGCTCCGAGCTTGGAAATCGTTTTAAATTTCTGCTTATCGACGAATATCAGGATACTAATCACGCCCAGTACAAAATCGCAAGGTACCTTGTCTCAACTCATAGCAATATTTGCGCAACCGGTGACCCCGACCAGTCTATCTATCGCTGGCGAGGCGCCGACATTCGTAATATATTGGATTTTGAAAGTGATTGGCCCGATGCAACCATAGTCAAACTGGAGGAGAACTTTCGCAGCACGGCAAATATTCTTGAAATTGCCGACCATTTAATTGCAGTCAACCAAAATCGCAAAGACAAAAGACTCGTCCCTACAAAGCCTCGCGGCAAAGACATTGTTGTAGGCTGCTTTGAGGACGAGCTTCAGGAAGCTCAGGGCATTGCTCAACAGATTACAGAACTAACCGAACAGGGAGTTTCACTGCGGGATATAGCTGTCTTTTATCGTACCAATGCTATGAGCCGGGCGCTCGAAGAAGCCTTTATCAGAACTAAAATTCCATACCAGATTGTACGCGGAGTAGAATTCTACAGCAGAAAAGAAGTTCGCGACCTGCTGGCTTATTTGAAAATTCTTGTCAACCCTGATGACGAAATTGCTCTCTTGCGTATTATCAATACACCCGCCCGCGGCATAGGAAAAACGGCTATCGACCGCGTTCGCAGTTATGCAAATTCTAAGAATATTAGTTTCTTTGATGCCCTGAAAAAAGCCGAGCACATCGATTCACTTTCCAAAGGCCAAAAAGCCAAGCTGGCTGTTTTTGTCAATATGATAAAGCATTTCAAAAAAAATAGTGCAGGTGAGGTTGCGCCGCTTGCTGAGCAGGTGTTTGTGGAGTCCGGACTGGAAATATACCTTAAAGCTGCCGAAGATAGCAAAAACACCCTCGAAAATATCAGCGAGTTGATAAGCGCAGCAGCCCAGTATGACAGGCAGAACGAAGAGCCTTCACTGCTGGATTATCTTCAGCAAATATCGCTGTTCAGCGACGCTGACTCGTATGATACTGCCACCGACCGTGTCGCTCTGATGACTTTGCATGCTGCAAAGGGCCTTGAATTTGAAAACGTCTTTATCATCGGTCTCGAAGAAGGCTTATTGCCCCACGAAAGAAGCGGAGAAGATGACAGCGAAATCGAAGAAGAACGCAGATTATTTTTCGTCGGCATAACTCGTGCTAAAGCCGGATTACACATAAGCTATGCCCGTTATAGGACAATTCGTGGGCAAATGCTGCGAACAATACCATCACAGTTTCTGTACGAACTTGGCATAAACTTTACCGAACCTATGGAACGACAGCGGCCTTACGATGATTATACTGACGATGCTGGTCGCGACATACCCGACTTTGGTAAAAACCAATTGGTAAGACATAAAAAGTTCGGTTTAGGTAGGGTCAAAGAGTTTATCGATATGGGTGAAAACAGCGTCGTCGTTGTTAGATTTAATACAGGACAGACAAAGACACTTATGCTAAAATACGCCAACCTCTTAAAAATATGAAATTATAAGGATAAGAGTAATGAGCAATAAAAAATCCCTGGTAGTGGCAATTTACCTGGTCTTAATAATACTTTCTAATTGCTCAATGGCCCAGGTGCCAAAAAAATCAACAGTTAAGATATGGACTGAACCGCTTGTAATTCCAACCTATCGAGTTGACCCGCCAGACCTCAATCCTATGTTCTACAGGGGACAAAGCTACCAGAGAGCCAAAAAGACCATTTACCCTTATCCCTTACTCGATAAATTGACTGATAATTGTGAGGATAAAACATACGATACAGTTTACCTTGAAAACGATTATGTTAAGCTGTCGTTTATTCCCCAATTAGGCGGAAGGCTTTTTACCGGACTGGACAAAACCAATAATTACGATTTTTTTTACCGCCAGAACGTTATAAAGCCTGCCCTTATAGGAATGCTCGGTGCCTGGATTTCAGGAGGGATAGAATGGTGTGTCTTCCATCATCACAGGGCGACAACTTTTATGCCCGTTGACTATACACTGGCTGAAAACCCCGACGGAAGCAAAACCATCTGGTTCGGAGAGCTGGAACGTCGCCACCGCATGAAATGGATAATCGCGGCAACCTTGTATCCCGACAGGTCTTATATGGAGGTTAAGGTCAAATTATTTAATCGTACGCCTATTCCTAATACGTTTTTATATTGGGCCAACGTTGCTGTCCATTCCAACGATGACTATCAGGTCATTTTTCCCCCCAGCGTCGAATACGGTACATTTCATGCTAAAAGCGACTTCGCGCACTGGCCGATTGCAAATGAGACTTATCGAGGCGTCGACTATACCGGTGTGGACCTGAGATGGTGGAAAAATCACCCCGAGCCGGTTTCATTCTTTGCATGGCAGCTTCAGGAGGATTTTTCAGCCGGGTACGACCACGGAAAGAAAGCCGGCGTTGTTCACGTTGGTAATCATCACATTTGGGCCGGCGCAAAGCTATGGGAATGGGGCCCCGGCCCGAGAGGCAGAATGTGGGACAAACTTCTGACCGATACCGATGGCCCTTACGCCGAGCTTATGGTTGGGGCATACTCTGACAACCAGCCGGACTATAGTTGGATTAAACCTTACGAAGTTAAAACTTTCACGCAGTATTGGTATCCGATTCGCCAAATCGGCGATGTAAAAAATGCCAATTTGCAGGCCGCTGTTAATCTGGAAGTTGGCAATGATGGTATCGCTGAAATTGGCTTCAATACGACCTGTCAATATTCTAATGCAAAGGCGGTTCTCAAAGCCGGCGACAAAATGATTTTCGAGCAGAATATAGATATATCCCCTTCTAATCCTTTTCTCAAAGAGATTAGCCTTCCTGCTGGCGTAAAAGAAAACGATTTGATGGTTTGCTTGTTATCTGCTGAAAACGAAGAATTAATCCGCTATAAACCTGTTAAAAAAAATTATAATCCTAACTTGCCCCAAGTAGTAAAGGCTCCGCCGGCTCCTGAAGATTTCGAAACAATAGAGGAACTTTACCTTGCCGGCCTGCGACTCCAGCAAATTCACAATCCGTCTCTGGACCCACACGCTTACTATCAAGAGGTGCTGAAAAGAGACCCCGGCGACTCACGTGTCAATACCATTCTTGCCGTTGATTACAACCGGCGGGGATTATTTAAACAGGCGGAAGAAAAATTGAGGGTCGCCATCGAGAGAATCTCAAAAGATTATACCAGGCCAAGAAATACCGAGGCTTACTATAATCTCGGCCTGGCATTAAAAGCTCAGGGGAAATATGACGGTGCTTACGACAACTTTTACAGGGCAACCTGGGATTATGCATTTCATTCTGCCTCATACTATCAGTTGGCCGAGCTTTCCTGTAAAAAGGCCGATTACCAGCAGGCCCTTGAACAAATCGACCGTTGCCTCTCGACGGATGCATTAAACACGAAGGCCTTGAACTTAAAAGCTGTGATACTTAGAAAACTGGGACAGTTCAAAAAAGCCCGGCAGGTTGTTACAGATATTCTGTCAACCGACCCGCTTGACTTCTGGGCAATGAATGAAATGTACTTGGCCGAATCCGCCGCAGACGCAAAAAGTAGGGCGGAAAATATACTCGAAGACCTGAAGATAAAAATGAGAAATGAGGTGCAATCTTACCTGGAACTTGCCGTTGATTATGGCAATGCAGGCTTTCTTGATGAAGCAGTTGAGGTACTCCTGCGTGCTGTTGAAATAAAAAAAGAGCCTGTCAGCACGTATCCGATGTTGTATTATTACCTTGGATTTTACTCTCAACAAAAAGGCGACAAGGATAAGGCCTCACAATATTATTCTATGGCACAGAAGATGCCCCCTGATTATTGTTTTCCGTTTCGTCTTGAGTCTATAGACGTCCTGAATGCAGCCGCTGAGCATAATCTTTCCGATGCGCGTGCTTATTATTACTTAGGGAACCTGCTTTATGACATTCAGCCGGAAAATGCCGTCAGGGCATGGGAAAAATCCAGAGAATTGGATAATACTTTCGCAACCACACACAGAAATCTCGGCTGGGCATATTACAGAACCGAAAAAGATATACCCAAGGCCATTGCCAGCTATGAAAAGGCGATAGCCTGCAACAGAAAAGACCCTATAGTTTATACTGAGTTGGATATCCTTTATGAAGCTGGACAGGTAACGCCGCAAAAGAGACTTGCACTGCTGGAGGCCAATCACGAAACTGTCCTGCAGCGTAATGACAGCTTTCTCCGCGAAATTATGGCCCTTGTGCAGGTTGGACGTTTTGACGATGCGATAGAATATCTTACAAAATACCATTTCCACCTTCGCGAGGGCGGCGGTGAAATTCACGATGTCTATGTAGATGCTTATTTACTAAGAGGTCTAAAGAAATTCAAAAATAAGAAACACCACGATGCACTTGAAGATTACCTGGCGGCATCCGAATATCCTGAAAACCTCCAGGTCGGCAGGCCCAAAAACGACAAACGTGCCCCGCAGGTTGCTTATTTTATTGCTGCTGCGTACCAAGCCGTTGGTGACAATGAAAAGGCAAAAGATTTGTATAGCAGGGCGGCTGAGCAGAAGCAAACGTCGCAATGGCCCGAAACTCAATACTATCAGGCATTAGCTTTTCAACAACTCGGCCAAAAAGATAAGGCAAAAGAGATTTTTGCTGAATTAATCGATACTGGCAAAGAAAAACTGGCTGAAGATATTTCAATGGATTTCTTTTCAGGCTTTGGGGAACACCAGAGCAAAGAAACACGAATGGCCGATGCCCATTACACTATCGGCCTGGGATATCTGGGCAGAGGTGAAACTCAAAAAGCCAAAGCCCAGTTCAAAAAGGCGGTCGATTTGAATATCAGCCATCTGTGGGCTAAAGCACAATTATCAGAACTGGAATAAAGCAGGGGGGTTGAGGCGAAGCTAAAAGTTAGTAATTTGAAAGGAAAGGGCCTGTGTCAAAATCACAGATTAAACTTTACTATAAAAATGTCACCGCTGAAGTTATTGGCGAAGAAAACGGCATCTCTTCTGTTCAGTTAGAAGCCCTTGCCGAGCAAACCTCGCCATTAATTCAAAAGCTCAATAGCGAAAGAAAGGCCTACAGAGACCTTCCTTTTAATGACAAAATTCCCCAACAGGTAAAAGCCCTGGCTGCTGAACTAAAAGATGATTGTGAAAATCTTGTTGTCCTTGGCATTGGCGGTTCGGCTCTTGGCAATATCGCCTTGCAAACCGCCCTCAATCATTATATGTACAATCTTGACGAGAAGCAGCGTCGAGGCCCGCGCCTTTTTGTATTTGACAATATTGACCCTTCCCAGTTGGCTTCATTTTTAGATTGGCTCGGCGGCAGTCTTGACAAAACAATTTTCAACGTCATCAGCAAGTCCGGCCGAACCGCAGAGACAGCGAGTCAGTTCTTGATTATTCGTCAACTCCTCTCCGATAGACTCGGCCCACAGGCTCTACAAAAACAAATAGTCGCAACAACCGACCCCAAACTTGGCACCTTGCGTAAGATAGCCGATGAAGCTGGCTTCCGTTGTTTGGAAGTTCCCGATGGTGTCGGCGGCAGATTCAGTGTCTTAAGTGCTGTCGGCCTCTTTAGCGCGGCAATGTGCGGAATTGACATTGATTCGCTTTTAGCCGGAGCGGCAGATATGGACGCCAGGGTTAGTCACGAAGATTTTTACAAAAATCCTGCCGCCCTCAACGCCGCCATAAACTACCACTTTTACAATAACGGCAGGAAAATCTCAGTCATGATGCCCTATAGTTTTGCCTTAAAGGATTTAGCCGACTGGTATCGCCAACTGTGGGCTGAAAGCCTCGGCAAAGCAAAAGGCCTCGACGGCGCCGAACTCCATATCGGCCCCACACCAGTCAGGGCTCTTGGTACGACAGACCAGCACAGCCAGGTACAGTTATATCGCGAAGGCCCTGACGATAAATTGTTCACTTTTCTTCAGGTCGAAAACTTCGATAAGAATCTTAAGACAGGCCCAGCCCCTGATAGTGCCCCGGAACTCGGCTTTCTGGCAGATACCCCTCTGAGCAACCTGCTTAACAGCGAAAAAATCGCCACCGAATATGCCCTTTTGCAGGATAAGCGTCCCTGTCTCACGCTTCTTTTTGAGGAGGTGTCCCCTTACACAGTAGGCCAGTTTATTTATTTATACGAGGTTACAACCTCTTTCGCTGGTGCCTTGTTTGGCATCGATACTTATAATCAGCCTGCTGTTGAATTAGGCAAAGAAGCGACTTTTGCACTCATGGGCAAAAAAGGCGCCTACAAACAAGCTCTCACATACGAAGATTTCGCACGGCAAATTCGCTCTTTAACTGAAGTTGACTCGGACTTTCTGGCCTGATATACTTTTACATACAAGTTCTTTGGTAGACACAAGAGGTTCATAATGGATTATGCAATAATAATGGCTGGCGGCACGGGAAAGAGATTATGGCCCCTCAGCCGCAGGAAACGCCCCAAGCAGGTCCTGAAATTGCTTGACGGCCATACCCTTCTCCGCCGTTGTTTTGAGCGACTTGTACCCATATTCGATTTGAGAAATATAATCATCCTCACCAACGCCGGCTATGCCGACCTTGTCCGCGAAAATCTCCCCGAGTTGCCTTTCAACAACGTCATTGCCGAGCCCGCCGTTCGCGACACCTCCGGCGCAATAGGTTTGGCTGCAACCATACTGACCAAATTCGACCCCGACGCCGCAATGGCCGTTGTCACAGCCGACCAGTTGATTGAGCCGGCCGAAATCTTCCAGCAGGCCCTCAAAGACGCCCTCACATTTGTCGCTGCCAATCCCAATGCTTTGCTCACTTTCGGCATTCAGCCGTCCTTTCCCAGCACCCAACTCGGCTATATAAAATGTATCGACCCCTGCGAAAAACCTGACTGCAAAAACAAAGTCTATACCGTCGAGGCATTCAAAGAAAAACCAAATGAAACAACCGCAAAAAAATACCTCGAAACCGGACACTACTTTTGGAATTCCGGCATGTTCGTATGGAAAGCCAGAACAATCCTGAACAATCTGGCAAAGTTCCTGCCGGACTCTGTTGAACCGCTTCGGAAAATTCGAAACAACTGGGACGGACCGAATCAGCAAAAATCCCTTCAGGAATGGTTTTTGAAACTCCCCAAAATCAGCATAGATTATGCTGTTATGGAAAAGGCCGCCGACGTTTATGCCCTGAAGCTGGATTGTCGCTGGCTCGATATGGGCGCCTTCACTGCTCTGGCCGATTTCGTCACTTCCGACAAGGACAATAACATTGTCGTCGCAGGTCACAGCCGGCTTCTCGACTGTAAAGATAACATCATAGTTACCGAAGACGAAAACCATCTAATCGCCGCTATTGGCCTGGAAAATATTGTCGTTGCCCACAGCCCCGATGCCACGCTTGTTTGCCATAAAAACCAGGCACAGAGACTAAAGGATCTGCTCGAAATGATTGAGAAGGACAGCGGAGAAAAGTTCCTCTGACGAAACAGTAAGGCTCTTAGTACTATGTAGGTGCTGTAAATAATGAGATATTTAGCAATTGATTATGGAGCTAAGCACACCGGCCTCGCTGTATGTGACCGCAATGAAACTATCGCTTCGCCCCTGACGGTTATCGAAGGCTCGAAGACCTTACTTGAAAAAATCGTCGATATAATTAAAGCCGAAAATATCGAAGCCGTCGTTCTTGGCCTGCCCCTGAATATGGACGACTCGCAGGGCCCGCAGGCAAAAATTGTTTTCCAGTTCGCAGAAAAACTAAAACTCCTAATCGATGTCCCCATACACTTTCAGGATGAGCGGCTGAGCTCCTTCAGTGCCGAACAAAAAATGGCATCCGCCGATTTTGCACGAAAGAAAAAGAAAAAACGCCTCGATGCCGTCGCCGCAGCCGAAATCTTAGAGGCCTTCCTTGAACAAAAAAACTCCCCGTAAACGGAAAGATTGCCAAATATGAATAAATTTCTTCGTTGGTATTTCAAAAGCTCTTTAATCTTGCGGATTATCGTTTGTTTCATAGCCGGCTCGATTATCGGCGGTCTTTTATGGTACATTTCCAACACCACCGCCTATTCACCAGCCGAGTCATTGATGCCATACATTTCTCCTTTCGGAACCGTCTTCGTTCACATGCTCAAGATGATAGTGGTGCCGATTATCTTTTTCTCGCTCGTTGTTGGTGCTGCCAGCCTGCCGGTCGCCAAATTCGGCCGTATCGGCCTAAAGACCATCCTCTGGTATCTGGCCTGTTCACTTCTGGCCGCAGTCGTTGGAACTTCCCTTGCGATACTGATAAACCCGGGCTCCGGTACCGGCCTCGACCAGTGGCAGGATATGGCCGGCGACACCGCTTTCCAGGCAGAAGGCATGCCCCAAACTACCGGAGCCGCTGGAACCCTCTCACAACTGCTCTTCAACCTCTTCAAAAATCCCTTCGAGGCCCTCGCAACCGGCAATTTCCTCCCGATTATTGTCTTTTCCGTCATGTTCGGCCTCGCAATACGCATATCAATTGAAGCCGCCCCCGGCGGTCAAAAAGCCGCTCGCCTCGAAATGCTCGAAGATTTCCTGAAGGCCTGTCGCGATGCAATGTTCAAAGTCGTCGACTGGATTCTCGAATATTCCCCCATCGGCGTCCTCGCCCTTACCATCATGAACTTTGGTCTCTACGGCCCAAAAATCGTCGGCCCTTATATCAGTGTAACATTAGGTGTCATCTTCGGAATAATCGTAATGGTCTTTTTGGTTTACCCCGCCTTGCTTTTGGTTGTGACCCGCCGCAATCCCTTCCGCATACTAAAGCGCATCGACGAAGCAATGATTATGGCATTTATCACCCGCAGCAGCGCAGCCACACTCCCCGTTTCAATAA
>CAZIKS010000012.1:5534-34846 GCA_964539795.1 uncultured Pirellulales bacterium | reverse complement strand
TTTAAGGGTTTTTGGCTGTTAATTATATATAGGATATTATGGATAGAATAAGTTATGGCGGTATAGCTGCAGCACGATTTTTTAATAATGAGCAATATAAGCACAGCGGTATGATTAGAGGATGGCTGGGTTGTTTGCTTGGGAGGGCGGCTGGGGAGCCCGGTGGTTGGGATGGCCGGTAGTTAGGATGGTTGGTTGTCGGGTGGTTTGGGTTGATGTGGAGTCGTGAGGGGTTGTTGATTATGCCCGTGTGGCTGGGGTGGCCGGTGGTGTTTTTGGCTGGCGGAGGTGGCTGGGAGAGGTTGCTTCGCCATTGGCGAGGCGTGAGGGGTTTTCTCGCCGGTGGCGAGAAATGGTGAGCGTGGCGGCGGGCGTTGGCGGCTGTGGTGGGCGTGTCGTGCGGAGGTTGCTTCGCCGGTGGCGAGGCGCTGGGAGTTTGGTGAAGGTTGCCGGTTAGGCTGAGTTAGTTCGCTGGTTGCTGATGTTAGCTGTTGTTGCCGGAGGCCGCAACGAGGAAACATACAGTAAGTGCGCCGTAGGCGTACGGATAAAATAGCTTCCGAGCAGAAGGCATCAACAGCGGGGAGTTGGGGTGGCTGGTGTTGGCTGGCGTAGGCGGCGGTAGTTTACTCGCTGGTGGCGTGTAGAGGCTTTCCTGGCGGAGGGATTTCCTAAAAGATTTTGAAAAAATCTTGTGTTATAACTTCTGTATTCATAGTGACTTGTAAAAAACATTCAAAAAACAGCAAAATTCCATCTGACAAAATTGGCCTTTTTGTCATTAAGTATATAGAAAGGAAGATTTTTTTGCGCTAAATCAAAGAAGACAAAACAATGATGAACCGGCAAATGAGAATCGACTGATTTTACTGTTTTGTTACTTTTCAAAATCCGACAGGCAAGGTAATTTTGAAGAGATGATTAAACAATAAAGGTAGTTGAAGAAAGGACAGCGGAATATGAAATCTGCAAGTGTGGTTTGTGGAAGGGGGTGGGGCTAATGGGCAGATGAATGTTAAAAAAGGTGTTGATTGTTTTGTTTTTTAGTTGAATTATTAAAGTATTCAGGGGATAATTGTCCCTGAGAAAAAGTGGAGATTAATTATGAAAGTTTTAAGTTTACGAAGAATATCGCTTGTCATTGGGATAGCTTTGGGTATTGTATCTCTCTGGACAGCCGCAGCGCCATGCGCCACAAGTGCAGGCACACTCGTTGGAGGTTGGGGGCCTTCTTCAGGTTGCCCGAATTGCATAACTACTATTCATGAATCACCATTCACGGATTGTGAAAATGCTGGAGATCCACCAGGCTCGATGGGTTGTAGTGGTGGAACCGCTACCATTTGTGATAGTAGTGGAGGCACCACGAAGTGTTGTGGACCAAGTGATAACTATTCTTGCTCCGGACCGGGGCTGTGTCCCTATACAAGTGATGCTACGTGCAATACTAGCAACTGTCCCTGATAAGGAAGTTCTGGATGGAGTCGAGCGTTTTCATTTAACGCTCGACTCCACTTTTGATACAATACTGTTGCGTTGGTAAGGAGTTCAGAAATGTACAAGTACATAATTAGTATCACAATCTGTCTTATGTCATTACCAGGAATTGCAGTTAACCATCTCGGTGCTTTAGATTTACTTGACAAATACAGCAAAACACAAGACAGGCTTCAATCTTTTATCATAAAATCAAAGGATTCAAGTACAAATGATACCTCGCTTGGTAACGGAGAAAAAGAAAAATCGTATTATTCCACCGAACTGTGTTTTGATGGTAATAGAATCCGCTTTCGTAACCATTTATGGGGTAACTTCGCTGTGGGCAGAGATAACATTCCCGAAGACAAAGCTCAGTATCAAAGTTTCTTATGGGACGGTAAGGATTATTTTCAATACTCAAAATCCCCGATATCAACAGCTATGCCTCATGGTATAGTTAAGATAGAACACTCCAGAAAATATACTGAAAAACTGGTTCGTAGAGGATATAGTGGTGCAGCACTGTTAGGCTTTTCCCATGGTGATGACGAACGAATAGACTCTGTTCTTCGTAAGGCCGATATTATAGATGTGGAAAGTGAATTAGAGCCAATAGCCGGTTCATCATGTTATGTCATTAACGCAACAACACCATATGGTAAGTATAGAGTCTGGTTAGACCCAGAGCATGATTATAATATCGCAAAAATGGAAGTCAAAAAAGATACAGGCGACCTAATGTTTGGTCATTCCATGAGTGGAAAAGCAAAGTTTTCGGGCTCTGTGGAAAACATTCGTTTTGAAAAAATTAACGAAGTGTGGGTTCCAATAGAAGCGGATATAAAAATTAGTAGAACATTTTCAGATGACAACTTCTATCAATCTGTCTCGCATCATAAAAGAACCGAAGTAAGTCTTAATCCTGATTTTGAGTCATTGGGTTTGTTTGCACCAGATGACATCGAAAACGGAGCTGAAGTTTTGTTACTGGATGTCGCAGGCATTTCCTACACTTGGCAGGATGGTGAACTGATACCGAATGTTGATGAAGCTACTATTTCTGAACTTGACAAGATGGCTGCTGAGATTATGGCTGAGGCTAAAGACAATTCTGATACAAATGATACAAATGCACTTTCTGATGTAATGCTTGAGAAGGAAACTGAAATATCCGCCCTGACCATTACTGAATTGCTCAACAGATACCGGGCAACCCAGAGTAAGCTTCAGTCGTTTATAGCCAAAGGCGAAAGTACAATTGAAAAAGACGGCAGGAATCAAGAAACAACTTCTGAGTTCAGGTTTGACGGTAACAGGGTCAATCATCGCAGTACTTTGCGGGATGGATTGCTTACGACGAAAGATAAGCCCGGCTATAAAAGCTTTCTTTGGGACGGTAAAAGGTTTATCGAATACATCGCGGCCAAAGAAGCCAAAAACAGTAGGGTATCTATCAGGGAAAGCGACCTCGGCAAAAACGAAAAAATAGCCGCAGAATACAAAGGCTCTGCCTTGATGGGCTTTCTGGCAGGCGACAGTGAAAGGGTGGACTCGGTTCTCAGCAGGGCCGATACTATATCGGTGAAGGGCAAAACCGAGGAGGTGGAGCAATCCGATTGTTATGTTATCGAGGCGGTGGTAAAGCAGGACAGATACAAAATATGGATAGACTCTGAGCACGGATATAACATAGCAAAGGCGGAAGTACAAAAAACAGACGGCGGAGAAAAGATGTCATTTACCCTGGAGAACGTTCGTTTCGAGAAAATCGACGGTATATGGG
This sequence comes from uncultured Pirellulales bacterium, assembly GCA_964539795.1. Lineage (GTDB taxonomy): Bacteria > Planctomycetota > Phycisphaerae > Sedimentisphaerales > Anaerobacaceae > CAZTKW01. Next base: position 31,584 of record CAZIKS010000012.1, on the reverse strand, counting down.
CCCCTATGGAGGCCGATATGCAGCACAGTAACACCCACAAAGGCCAAACAGTCAAATGGCGCCACAGGCGGACGGAAATGATACTGAATCCCGACCATAATAAGTTAGGTTCTTTCGTTCCGGAGATTCCTGATGGAACGAAGGTCGTATACCCCAACCGCTTTGATACAACTGAATACATCTGGCAAAATGGTAAACCTGTAGTGGAAGTAGAGAGCAATGTTAAATCTTAGTTTGTTAAACAGTCCTCACCGATGTTGTTTTTTATTATTTGTCTGTATATTAGTTTTCTTAGCTGCCGGCAAATCAGTCGCTGCTAACAAAAACAAACAGAACGAAGCTGAAAATGCATCTGTAAAACCCAGACCATCGCATCCTCACTGCGGTTTGTACTGTGTTTACACGGCGATGAAATTAGCAGGAAAAGATATTGGCTTTCTCGAGTTGGTTAAGCCTGAGTATCTTGGCTCGCGAAAGGGAAGTTCATTAGGAGAACTGAAAAAAGCGGCCGAGGATAACGGCCTGTATGCCGAGTCAGTTGCTAAATTGAACAGTGGCGTACTGAAGGAGACTCCGCACCCGGTTATTTTACATGTCAAGTCCTCTGCAGAAAGCAAGGATTATGACCACTTTGAGTTATTCCTCGGAGCCGTGGATGGCAAGGCACAAATATTTAATCCCCCGGAGCCGCCTGAAATGGTGCCGTTTTATGAATTAGCTCCGCGATGGGACGGTACCGGCTTGATAGTATCGGCTGAGCCGATTCATCTTGGAACTGTTTTCGCTTCTGCGAGGAAACGGCTTCTGCTATATGTAGTTGTTGGAACAGCAGTGATTGCGATTTTTCATTTGGCCAGGCGGCGTTGGCCGTTGGCAACATTAGTTAATTCCCGAAGTAAATTATTCGGTCTGTCGATAGTGCAGGCGATGGGTTTTGGAATTTTGGCGCTGCTGTGTGGGATGGTTTATCATTTTGTTAGTGATGCCGGTTTTCTGGCCCGTGCAAATGCAACCGCATCAGTCCAAGAGGCTCATCTTGCTAGTTTTATCCCGAAAGTAAGTAAAAACAAGGTTGAACGACTGCTCGGAACCGATACGGTTTTTATCGATGCAAGGTTGGCCCGTGACTTTAAGGCTGGGCATATTGAAGGGGCTATAAGCGTTCCGGTGGATGCTAATGATGCCGAGCGTTACAAAGCAACCGCCGGTATCGGCAAGGACGCTCCAATTGTTATTTATTGTCAAAGCGCCGGCTGTAAGTTCGCCGAGAAGGTAACGATTAAACTAAAAGGCGATGGTTTCAGGAATATCTCTATATTCAAGGGCGGCTGGAATGAATGGAAGGGGAAAAAAGATGATTAAGGCAAGCGCCATTATGAGATTCGATAGACAAAAGAGAGAGAAGTTTTTTTCTGCGCTGCTGTATGTTCTGAGGATTGGTATCGGATGTATGTTTATCTGGGGCAGCCTGCCTAAGATACGCCAGCCTTATGATTTTCTTTCGAGTGTATATGGCTACGAACTGGTTGGCCCACGACTTGGAATGTTCGTAGCAATGACACTTCCGTGGCTGGAGCTGCTGGTGGGTATATGTCTGATTGGCGGAATATTTGTTAGCGGTGCAATTTTAGCAAGTATGGGAATGTGTGCGATGTTTACGTTCACTCTTTCCTCCGCTTTATATCGTGGTCTTGAAATTAGCTGTGGATGTTTTGGGGTGGGATCGGGAAATATAGACTATCTTACAGTAACTCGCGCCTGTATACTTTTATTGCTTAGCATCGTAGCATATATTTGTTTACTATTTCATTCTGTTGGTTCTTACTCACACATATCCAAATAATAGAGAGATGCTCCTGGGTAACTTTAACATCGGTGTTTATGATGGCGATTATGCCACAACTTGTCACTTGAGATGCTCGTCTGGATTTTGTGGAGTATTACGGTTGAAAAGGTAAAAAGGCATATTTTATATTTAACACAAAAAATCGGTTGTGTAGAAGCAAGGAATGCCTTATACTTACGATTCGCGTTAAAGCGGCGTGAAGCAATGGAAATATTAACTTGTACCATGTATTTTGGAGAATATCTATGAAATCTCGAAAACGAAAAATCAAACTTAGCATCGTGGTTATTATTGGATGTGTTTTAAGTTTTGTTGCAGGAATTGCTATTGGGGGTGGTTTCATAATAAATCAAAATCTAAACCTACAATCGGTGGTAACAAAAGTGAATTTGGCTTTTCGTGCTTATGAAAAAATTACTATTTCAGCAATGCTGAGGGAAGGAGAAATTAAAGAAGCAATAAAGATATTAGACCGTAATGCAATCTATGAGTTCTGGGGTTCTAGTAGAAAAATCCGGAAACCTGGACCTTGCGACATATCACAGTGGCCCGCACGTGTTATCAAATACTGGCAAGAAGCGAAAGCTTATTATAAAAAATATCCTGAAGCGATGGAACAAGTTGGCGATGGCTCAAACTCTACTGAGGTTAAAGAGTTACTGAAAAAAATACCAGAATTAGAACGTGAAGGTATTATGCAAGATTTTGCAAAAACATATATGGGTAAAATACCACCTTCATTGTATATTTCAAAATGGTACGGTTCAGCGGTAACACTTGAAAATCTTCGCGGCAAAGTTGTTCTTTTGGACTTCTGGGGTATATGGTGTAGTCCATGTATAGCTGAACTTCCACACACTCAAGAATTATATGACAAATACAATAAAATCGGGCTTGAAATCTTAGGTATTCATTCTGCCAGGAAAGCTGATTTAGCGGCAATCGCCGATTTTTTAAATAAGAATAACTATACATTTTTAGTTGGTATTGATACTGGTGATACTGCGGCAAATTATGCGGTGAGCGGCTGGCCAACTTATTACCTTATAGATAAGACTGGGTGCCTAATTTGGGGGCCGAGCAATAAACCACCTTCTGAGAAAAAGATCGAATCCTTGTTAATGGATTAGTCAGATTTTTCTATTTGATAATCTTTTTAACTTACGATTAAAACAATAGTCCAAGAAATTTGTCATCCGTGTTATCCCTCCTCTATTCCTACTAAGCACTTACCAGAACAACCATCTTTACTCACCACCCAGCCTTATCGCGTACATTTCGCCCATGATGACCAACACCTTGGTACAACCGAAAAGATTAAATAGTAGTGCCTCTAAATTTTAACATTGTCTTGGCCGTAAGGATATTTGTCAGCAGAGCATTTTTAGCAAGTATGGGAATGGCTGCGATGTTTACATTTGTATTGGGCAGTGCATTATATCAAGGACTTGAGATTACATGCGGGTGCTTTGGCGCCGGGGCCACTGAGATAATTACATACAAAACGTTAATTCGTGCAATAATTATTTTGATTGCAAGTTTTTCAGCCTATCTGTGTGTAATTTTTCGCCCTCAAACCGAAACATCATTAAATTAATCAACAATTCCGGCTTGACTTCGCTTAATACGACAATGCAAGAATTATGCGCAGAATAAGTGAAAAATCAAATGGCTTTACTCTCATCGAGCTGATGGTGGCGCTAGCGATTATTTCGGCGATGGTTGCCGTGGTACTGCCTTTCTGTAAAAGAAGCAACGACGGCCTTAAGATAAAGCAAGCCAGCAGCAGTATCGCCCAGGCCATAAGATATTCCATTGACCTTGCGGAAAAGAGCAACAAGGCCGTAAAGTTTATCTTCAATGATAAATACAGAAGCTATCGCCTTCAGATAGAAAACAGTGAAAACAGATTTGAGTCCGTGGAGGATTTTGCGGGTACGGAGAGATTTCTTGATAAGAACATACACCTTTTCGATATCGAAGGCTTCGAGCAGATGGGGCAGGAATATTCCATAGTGTTTGACCCGCAAAGACCATGGCCTGAAGCATGGATAAGCTTTTGTTCTAACGATTTGACCGAGACAATAAGGATAAAGTCAAAATATGTCGAGATCGAAGAAGAAAGCATATAGAAAACAGGATAGCAGGAGTATTTGCGGCTTTACAATGGTTGAGATCATTGTAGCTTTGGCGATACTCAGCACCTCCATACTGGCGGTCTTCGGTGCGTTGAGGATGTGCACAGTGGCCAACAGCGTCAGCCAGCGGCTGACCGAATCAGTCCTTTTGGCAGAGAAACTGCTGGCAGAGGCCACCCTCAATAATAAAATCACCTACCGGACAACCAAGGGAAGTGAGGGGCAATTTTCCTGGCAGATACAGACGGCCCCGACAGGAATGGACAACCTGGCAGCGGTCTGTGTAACGGTACAATGGCTCAATCAGCAAAAGCCTCAGGAATATCAGCTTTACTCGCTTGTGCATATACCTGCTCAGATGGAAGGCAAATAAACGGCGTGTTTACCACAAAGAAAAAACAGAAAGGCTTTACTCTCATAGAGATTTTGCTTGTTATGCTTATCACCTCAGTTTTGGTGTTGGGAGTCAATGCCGCCTTCAGACAGGCCCACATGCTGTGGTCACGAGCCGAAAAACAAAGGCCTGTTTATCAGAAAAGCAGGCTGCTTTTCGATACACTCACCGAAGAACTTGTCTGTCTGTATATGCCAACAATTGACGAAGACCAGCAGCAGCCGGCGCCATTTGATTTGTCTACACTGCCTGATGGCACGGTAAGACTGACTTTTTTTACACTGAATCCTGCATGGAAAGATACAGTCCTCTCAAATTTTCCAGCAAAGGTAATCTATGAATTTACGACCGACTCTGATTCGGGCCGGAGGACTCTATCGAGGACTGAACGGTTATTTTCAGGTGAGAAGGCAGTCGGTCTGCAACAAAAAGAAACCATATTAGACGGTTTTTCAGGGGTTACTATACAGGCCGCCGAGCCTGATGCCGACGCTCCGGGCGATTCATGGAAAGCCGATCTTCAGTGCAGTCAGAGGCCACCAAAGGCAGTTAAGATACTCTTAAAATGGCCGAAAGATGAACAGAGGGAATTTGAATTTGAAACGATTATAAAAATAGCCTCTCAGGGACAGATAAGCCCGCCATAAACAGCTGTTTTTACATAATCCAGCAATTGAGATTCAACAATTCATACCCCGGTTCCGCTAAAGCATCAAAGTATCACGGAAATATCGCAGCTAAGGATTTTATTTGCAAAATATGCGCAAACTATCAGAAAAGTACTATAGCTTCCATAAAGGCAGCGTTCTGGTTCTTGTGCTGATTGTCATATCGGCCATGACCATTGTAGCCTTCGGCCTGGTGTACCAGACAAGGATTGAGATGAGACTTTCAAAATCCAACTCTCAGCAGGCAATTCTGCGGAACCTGGCTCTTTCGGGTCTTGAGGCTGCCAAAGCAATCCTGTCCGAAAAAGAGCGAACCTGCGACCAGACGGCAAGGATATGCAGATTTTATCAGGTAAAAGACAATTTAAGATTATTTGAGCAACTAAAACCGCCGACGGGTGAGGAGGTTCAGATTGTCTTCTGGATAAAGGATGAGAGTTCTTTGCTGGATCTGAATAAATCAAATTCCGCAATGTGGGAGAATCTGCCTGCCTTTACCCGGGACAAAAGGGCCTGCATCCTGGACTGGATTGATACGGACTCTGATATCAATCCAGATGGTGCAGAGACCGATTACTATGAAAGACTTGAGCCTTACTACATCTGCAAGAATGCTTCTATTATCTGCCTTAAGGAACTACTACTCATCAAAAATATAAGCCGCAGTGACTATCTGGGAAATATCTTAAAAGAGAAAATAGTAAATCCTGATGATATGGAACTCCTGTTATATAAGGATTCAACGCAGTCGTTGCCTTTCATAGATACTTTTACCACCTTTGGCCAGGAAACAGTGAATATTAATACGGTCTCAGGTACGATTCTTTCGGTACTGGCCGGTCTCGACCAGCAGGCTGCGGATATTGTAATAGCTTTCCGCAGCGGTCCCGATGGCGTGGAAAATACCGATGATGACAGGGTCTTTGAAAAGGCCGAGGATATTTTGCAGATTGAAAGTCTGACTGAATTACAGAAAGAACTTTTAAGTCAGTACTGCTGTTTCAACTCGGATATGTTCAGGGTATTCAGTTATGCGAAAGTAAACCAACAGGTCTGTTTTCTGAGGGCAACTGTCAGAGCAACGGAGAACAAATCGGAAGTTATTTGTGTTGAGAGACTGCTTTAATGAAATATATCAACAAAACCAGGTGGGCATCAGCTAAGATAAGCCCTTCAGGATCGGTGATACTGTGTTTAAAATCAGCGAACCTGTCACCCTGTCTTTACTTTGAGAATACAGATCAACTCGCAAAAGCCATAAGAAAAAAACAAATCCGTGTCAAACACTGGATTATTTCCGTACCGGACAGTTTATGCATCACAAAATCCATAGAGCTACCAGCCAGTGACATTGGCGAGGCTTATAAGATGCTCGAATTTGAGCTTTTTTCATATCTGCCGTTGCCGGCAGAAGAAATTGTTTACGGCTGTCTGCCGGCAAGTAAAAATGACAATCTCCTGAAGGTTTTGGTATATATCCTAAAAGTAAAGACACTCGAAGATATCCTGGCAAAATTCAAATCTATCGGCATAAAGCCGGCAAGGCTAATGGTTGATTCAGTTGCCGTTGGGAGCTGGTTTAACCAGGATAAAAACAGCGATGTTACGCAAATCGATATTCTGTTTGGAAAGGAATATCTGTTTGTATCTGCTGCTAAAGAAGGCAATTTTCAAAGACATGAAAAGATTTCCTTACAAGAAGAAAATCCTGAAAGCCAGAGAGAACATATAACAGATGAAATAAATCATCTTGCCGCAGAGTTTTCCGCTGATAAACAGCCTGTCCTGAAAATTACTGCAAAGGCTAATATCCAGGCCGAAATAAAGAACTGGTTCGACGGAAGTTTCAACAACATAGAATTCCTGGAACTACCCCAACTAAATACTTGTGCCAAAGGCTCAGCCTGCCCAGAAAATGAATTTACCTTCGAATCTATCGTCACACAGGGTCTTGTGAAGGCTGCCGAAGATTCTGATTTTGTATTCCTGAACCTTCTTCCCGGAAAGGCTCTCAAAAGAACTGAGCAGAAACAGCTAATTACAAATGCCGCCGCTACAGTTGTACTTGGCATTTTTCTGATTTTTTGTCTGTGGCTCAATTTCGCCGTTATGAACTGGCGAATCCAGAGTGCCTGTCAGAAAATCTCAAAAGAGATTGCACCTATCAAACATATTGCCGCCGATGTAGAGAGCAAACGCCAGAAGGTCAAAGCCATACAGGCTCAGCTTTCTAATCGCGATCAGATAAACGAGATTTTTTCACAGCTCTATAAATACAGTCCAAAAGAGATTTCAATAAGCCAGATGAGCTATTCATCAAAAGCCGATAGTGCCTCTGTCAATATCAAGGGCCAGGCCGATACACTTTCCAGCGCCTTTGAGTATTCGGATGTGATGAAAGACTCTGAGCTTCTCAATAATATCCAGATAATCAATGCCCAGCAGATTCCAAGGCCGGGCGGCAGTATCGTGGAATTCAAGGCCGAGTGCACAATGAGTGGAAGCTTAAAAGTATGGGATTAAAGGATTCAAAAAAACGAGAAAAAGTGCTGGCTATCGCCACTGCGGTCATCTTAGGTTCAATATTTTTATTTACCTCGATTATCGATCCGCAACTTAAAAAGCATAAGGATTTAACGAGCCGGCTTTCCCAACTTCAGTTGGATCTGACCAGAGCAAGAGGCAATTTATTGATAAAGGATCGTATAGAAAAGGCCTATATTCAGATAGCCCCCCTGATAGCCACGCAGGACAGTCAGCAACAGCAGATATCCGATTTTACACGTCTGCTCGATCAGATTTATTCAAAGCTCAATGTAAAAATCAAGTCTGTAAAGATACTTCCTGCTGCAGATGAAAACTATTACCGCAAGCTCACGATAAGAATTGAGATGACAGGTTTTGTGAAAGATTTCCTCAAGTTCATAGAGGCTGTTGAACAGCATACAGAACCTATAAGGATAGAGCAGTTTGATTTAACCAGTCAGGAGACCAGGGATACAATTATTACCTCGATGATTATAAGCAAAATTGTCTCTGTATAGAATAGACCAACAGTAAAGATATGATAAAAAGATATTTTGAAAAGATTATTAACCATTTTGGAATATGGCATACTGTTCAGGTTGCCCTGATAAGTTTTTCTGTGATTTTGCTTACGACGGCATTTTCTCAATTTTTTGTCCCCATCCATGCAGGGCAGACTGACGGCCAGACAGAAAACGCTTCTGAATTTGCCACCAATGAAAATATTTCGGTGCTTCCGGATGAGAACAAAGATAAGAAACGAGAGGCAATCGCATACCGTCCCGGCATGTTCAAGCCAGCAACAGGTCTTCAGGATAAACCTCTGGCCAACAAGACCATCGAACGGATCAAGGAGCAATTGAAACTTCAGTGCGTGATGGAAATAAACGGCCAGCCAGTAGCCTATATAAACATCCAAGGCTTAGGCCTTAAAAAATGCTGCGTAGGTGAGAATGTCAACGACTTGTTTACCGTACTGGATATAAACAAACAGAACAAAAGCGTGGGTATTTCAATCGTAGAACACAAGGTAACCTTACATTTATAAAGAGGGTTTATGTCAGAAAAGATATTAAAAAAATTGATTATTTCGATAATGCTTGCTTTAACTTTATTCTGTCCTGTCAGGGCTGAACAGGAAAGCATCGATTTTGATCCGTTTGCCACTGAGGCAGACTCTTCTGCTTCAAACAAGCACACATCAGGGCCTATTATACCACAGGTTGAGTTCAACAACAACGATATCTCGATGGCCTTTCAGATAATAAGTGATGCGACCGGATGGAGCATCTTTCCGACATCCGATGTCAGCAGGGCCAAGATAAACCTGTGGGCCAAGAACATATCCGCCCAGCAGTTTCTCGATACCGTCATTACCACGGCAGGTTTTGTATATCACAGGGACGGCGATGTGATTACGGTTATGACATATGATGAATATATGCAGTATCACGGTCTTGCCAAACAAACATTCAAGCTTAAATTTGCCGCAGCCGCCTCGGTTGATGCAGCAATAAAGCCGTTTCTGACAAAGCTTGGAAAAAGCGTGGTTCACCATCAGACTAACACGATTGTGCTCTATGAAGCCCAGGCCAATCTTATATTTATCGAATCTGTCATCGAAAAGCTCGACAGTCCCTCAGAGAATGTCATCATAGAGGTAATTAACCTTAAATACGCTGACAGCGAGATCATTTCAAAGATACTGCAGTCAATTTTTACCAGCCAGAAAAAAGACATTCGCAACAAAAGTACCGCCGAAGAGGCCAAAACAGAAAAGACAGATGAAACTGCTGTCGACCTGCCCGGTAACTCTATGGAAATACATTCAAACGCCGCCGCCAATCAGCTTGTTGTCATAGGTACTGTAACTGACATAGAAAAAGTCAAGAACCTTGTCGCCATGATAGATGTCTACAGTGACAATATGGTGCTGGAGGTAATTGACTTGAAGTATGCCGACTCTGAACTGCTTGCCGAAAAACTTCAGCAGTTGTTTACCGATGAGAAAAGAAGCGAGCAAACTTCAGCTACTCCTGATTCGAGAGATTCAAAGATTACCGCTTCTGTCCGGCCTGTCCTGGCCGAAGGTATATTAAGTCCGCAGTCCCAGGTCTTCATCCAGGCACTGGGCAGGACGAATCAGTTGATTATCAAGGCCTACAGAGCCGATATCGAAAGGTTAAAACACCTCGTAGACAAACTCGACAGCTTCGTAGAGCCTGTGACACAGAACTATCAGTTGACCTATATCGATGCATCGGAAATATTTACCGGCCTTGAAAATATTCTCAATCTCGATATCGCCAACACCCGCTCAAGAGAAAGACGCGACAAGAACCAGGGACTAAGCCTTATCAGTAAGACCAACTCTATTCTTTTGACCGGCCCACCGTCTGCACACAGGATAATGGCCAGCATTGTGGAAAATATCGACAAGCCCAGCACCTATGAAACCGGAATGATAAGGATATACAAGCTGGAAAACGCCGATGTCGAAGAGGTCGCAAAGACGGTGTCGGAATTACTTGAGGCAGATTCAAAGGAAAAAGAAAGTGCCTCCAAAGTAAACTTTTCACAAAAGAATAGTTCTTCCAGTCCCGACACTCAATCGAACAGCTTTGCCCAATCTGAGGAATTTGTCCCCCAGATAGAGGCCAGAGTCTCTGTGAGCAAATCCACCAATTCAATTGTGGTTCAGGCAACCGCCCGCCAGCACCGCGAGCTTGAAAAACTGATAAAAGAGCTCGATACCAGACGCAGGCAGGTACTGATCGAGGCAATGATAGTGGAAGTAACAACGACCGATAACTTGAATGTCGGAGTAGAACTCAGTCACGCATCCCCGGATGCCATCGCCTTCAGTGCATTCGGACTTTCCACCAATCTGGACCCAGTAACAGGTACACGTGATATTACCGTAAGCCCCGGAGGTACCGCGGCGGTCTTGCGGCCTGATAAGGTGCAGGCGATCCTGCAGTTTCTAAAACAGGATGGAAATGCCAGGATTACCTCTGCTCCGAGGATACTGGTAAATGACAACGCGGTAGGTTTTATAAACAGTATTGCAGAAGAACCAACTACTCAGACCAATCAGGGCGAGACTACTACAACTACTTCATTTGCAGGTTTTGTTGAGGCAGGAACCCAGTTTGCCATAACACCGCATATAAGCGAAAATGATTATCTAAGAGTGGAGTATCAGATAACCCTCAACTCGTTCGGTACAAAGCCAACCGATCCATCGATACCGCCGCCGAGAAATACCAGCAGCATACAGAGCGAAGCTACGGTGCCGAACGGTTTCAGCATAGTGGTCGGAGGTCTACAGACAACAGATGAAAGTGAAAATATCGACAAGATCCCGATACTGGGTGATATACCCATCCTCGAATGGGCATTCAAAAATACGCGGATAGAAAAGCAGTACAAAACGACTTATCTTTTTATAACACCTCATATCATGGAAAACGAGGATTTTTCGGATCTCAAGCGGGTGAGCGATAACGCCCTTAAGGAAATCGAAGTCAATAAAAGTAAAAATAAACAAGAGAATACCGCAGATGTCAACACACCGCAATAGTCATAGTATTAAGGGTATTCTTATCGCGATACCTGTCCATAATGAGGCCAGGTATGTTGATGATATCCTGACCGCAGTGTCTGAATATAACGGCAATATCCTTGTTATAAATGACGGCAGCGATGACGGCACAGATAAACTGCTTAAAAAATATAAATCTATCAAAACCATCTCTCATAAAACCAACGAAGGCTATGGCCAAAGCCTTATCGATGCTTTTGAGTTTGCAAAAGGCGAAGGTTACGACTGGATAATCACGATGGACTGCGACCATCAGCACCAGCCTTCGTGCATACCGCAATTCTTCGAGAGAATAGAAAAAGAAGATATCGATATCATAAGCGGCTCACGGTATCTTTTCTCTACAGAGCCCGAAAATGTCCCCGCCGACCGGCTGCGAATAAACCGCTGCATAACTGCGATGCTTAATTCTGCACTGAGGATTGATATTACAGATGCCTTCTGCGGCTTCAAGGCATACAGGGTTAGTGCCCTTAAGAAATTGAAACTGACCGAAAAAGGCTACGGCCTGCCGCTTCAGTTATGGATCCAGGCAGCCTTTGCTGAGCTTGGAATCACAGAGATACCTGTTCCGCTTATCTATCATGACCTGAAAAGAAATTTTGAAGGACTTTTAGAACTGCCCAGATACAGGATGCAGTACTATATGGATGTTATTGAAAAGGAGCTTGCTAAATATGGCTATAAAGACATTGAAAAACTTGTCTGTCCCTGAAGAGGCTGGATGTATATTTACAAGACCTGACTTTAAAAACTGGCCATCTCTTCTGAGAAAAAATAGGGACTTACTTGCCGCTATCGATAACAGAAATACCTCCCGAAGCGAGCTTTTCAATATTGCCGCTGAATATACCCATCGGATGGGCTTGTCGGTTCCACACTTAAAAAGTGCGGCGGAAGATATTATAGTCACAGGTCATCAGCCAAACTGGCATCACTGCGGTATCTTCGCCAAGAACATTGTCACCGACAGATTCGCACGGCAAACCTGCGGAATTGCCGTTCAGCTGGTTCTGGATCATGATATCTGCAACACATCAATGTCTTTACCTGAATTTGATAATAATGTATTCCTGCGGTTTAAGACAATCCCACTGGAACAGAAGCAGCAGAATATACCGCTTGAATCAAGGCCCGTGTTTTCCAAAGAACAGATAAGAAAATTCATCGATTCTGTTTCAACAATCAGCAAAGACTCATTCTGCTGTTATATCTGGTGTCAGAATCTGCTCCATATTATTGAAAACGCCCGATCATGCAGAAGCGCTGCTGATATTATTACACAACTGCAGGCTCGATTGAACCGGGCTTTCGGTCTTGAGATAATTTACCTGCCGGTTTCGCTTATGTCGCAAAGTAACAGCTTCATCGACTTTGTATGTTCAGTAATCTGCGATGCAGTAAGTTTTGCCAGGATTTATAACAAGGCCATAAAAAATAAAAGAGAGGCCTACAATCTAAAACCGAACCAGACGATAAGATCTCTTACAACCGATTATCTCAACAACATCATTGAGATTCCCTTCTGGCTTGTTTCAAAAGCAAGCAAAAGAGCCTCGTTATATGTAAGCCTTGATGACAAAAGCTTACGAATTGGAACAGCCGATAATGTTGCGGGGGCTATTGACTCTTCCGGAAATAAAAAACAACAGCTTCTTAAAATCTTAGGGAAGAATAAATGCGTTATTCGGCCCAAGGCTGTAACGTTGACATTATTTACCCGTTTGTATCTGGCAGATTTGTTTGTACACGGCACAGGGGCCGCAAATTATGAATATATAACAGACTATCTTATCAGAGACTATTACAAGATATCAAAGCTGGGTTTCGGTGTGGCAACGGCCACTATGACTTTACCGACAAATGACAGTTACAGAGAGTTTTTCTTTGGTCTTTTTACAGAACAGGAACTGAAAAAACTTATCGATTTCAAAGAGGCAGAAGATGAAAACAGCCTTAATCGTTGCTCCTCATCCAGATGATGCCGAGTTGGCTATGGGTGGTGCTATTGCCAGAATGATAACTACCGGCTGGAGAGTCTGCATAGTCGATCTGACAGACGGCGAACCTACTCCGTTCGGCTCAAAGCAAATGCGGGTAAAGGAAACCCAACAGGCAAGTGACATCCTCGGCATAAAAGAAAGAATCTGTTTGGATATGCCGAACCGAAATCTGGAGCCCACGCTTCAAAACAGAAAAAAGCTTGCTGAGGTTATAAGGCTCCATAAGCCAGATATCCTTTTTGCCCCGGCCATGCCAGACTGGCATCCGGATCATAAGGCCGCCCTGAAACTGACAGAGGCAGCCCGCTTTGAGGCCAAATATCATAAAACTGATCTGGCAGGTGAGCCTCACTGGACACCGAAGCTGTGGCTCTATTATTCACCGCACAGGCAGGATTTTGCCAGGCCTTCTTTTATTATGGACATCTCCGATGTTTGGGAAAAGAAATTTGCTGCTATAAAGGCATATCAAAGCCAGCTCAAAAACAGCGGCCGCAACGGCACTTGCAGCCTCCTCGAAAGAATAGAAATAACGGCAAAATACTTCGGCCAGTGCGTCAATGCCGCATACGGTGAACCTTTTGCTGTCGGCGAACCTTTATCCACAACTCCTTTTGAGAGCTTGACCTAACCCGGATTTCCCAGATGAAATCGTGCGCAAGAGATAAAATTTGTTAGAATAGTGCTTATAGAGAGCGTTTGATTCATACGGTCAAGGAAGAAGAGATTTGGCCGAATCTTTAAGATACGGTTTCTGAGGCAAGAGTTGCCATTGAAACTTATGTGGATTATTACAACGATAAACGGATACATTCAGTACTTGGTTATCGAGCACCGAACAAAGTTGCGGCTGCGTATAATACCCTCGCTGTCACTTAAAAGTGTCTTGATTTTAAGGGGCCACTACGGTAGTGAATGGTTCAAATGTTAAAATAGGCAAGTCAAAGCTGCCGGATGCAAGGCAACAGACTACAGATAATTTGGTTCGAGGTATTTTGGGGGGCGGTTTTTAGTCAAATATCGGGCTTTTTTGAGAAAACGTAGGTTTTGGTAAGGCAAAAAGTAGGAAAATGCTCGGCCGAATCGAGGAATTTACTCGTTGCTTTGCGGCTGGTACGGTGATACTTTTCCGGTACAGGATAAATTGAGGTGCTTCACCAAGGGAGTTTTTTGAGGAATTAGGGGTGGTTGCACTATTAAAGGTTTCCAGACAAGCCTGACAGTTTGGGCCAAGGTGTTTTGGATAAAGCAAAATTAAATGCGGAGTCATCAATCTGCAAAGCCATGACAGATACAGACAATCTAACTTAAATACAGCACACGGATGCAACTTTTAGTGATGGAATTAGACAGGTCAAGATGTCCGACGTAAGACAACGACAGCATTTAATCTCCAACTGCTGTTTAAAAACCTGAGCAAATAAGAGAAGAAAGAAAGTAAATCTGTATTTATTAAAAACGAAGAGAGAACCGACAATGTTAACGCGTAAAATGATAGCTTAAAAGTGTTATCATTTACTTAGTGGGGTCGGAAAGAGGTAAAAACACTCCAGCTAAAACATTTCCAAAAAGTCGAAAAATACCATCGTCTTTTACAGTTTACAATCGTGGTTATTGGTAAAAGATGTTACGGTTTTGTTACTTTTAACGCTCGTCTATTAAGGTTACAAATAATGTCTGGTAGTGAGCGATACATTTTTGAAATGTAAAGGATTTTACATAAAACGGGACAAGGATGTTTATGAAAATTGCAACGGGTGAAGTTTCTAAATTGACGACAACGTCTATTTCAGAAATACTTCATCAGAAAGTTCTATGGTACAGCGGAGAAAGATGCGGAAGGATATTGCACTATATCTTTGCAGAGACGATGTCAGGCAAAATCGCCTTCGCGCTCACCTTCAATCCCTTGGGATCGACCTGCACAAGGCATCCTCCATATCTCTCGCAAAGCAGAAACTCCGTGAACATAAATACGATCTTCTGTTGATTCAGTTCGAGCCTTTCCAAAAGAATATTTTTGAATTTTGCAAATTAATTCGCAATAAATGTTATGAAACTATAATTATGGTCAAGATGGTCAAGGCCTTTCCCATAATCGAAAGTAAACTCTTCGAGTACGGAGTAGATGATGTAGTCGCTGGTAAACAAACACTTCCCGCTGCACTGAAGTCACGTATAAAAAGGCGATTGGACAGCAAGCTATTTACGCCGCATACAAACAAGATAATACTCAAGGGTGGAGCGGTAGTTGATCTGGAGCGAAGAGAAGTCAGGCTGAACGGCTTCCGTTGCAAAATCAATGGCGTTTCACACAAGCTTTTCAAATACTTTCTTGAAAACTCTCACCGCGCCGTATCAAGAGAAGAACTGGTAAAGTCTCATATCTGGGATAATTCGGTCTGTTCGCCGGACAAGGTAGAGCAAGGCAGGGCAATCGATATGGCCGTGACAAGACTGCGAAGAATTATCGAACTTGAGCCATCTAATCCTCAGATAATAACTTCCGTCCACGGGACAGGATGGATACTTGCAAAGGATGCCGTTATATGAACAAGTCTTTATCAGCCATTCCAAGCCCTACCTCGGCTTTTCGTTTCCTATTGTTCCAGGGCCACACCGCAACAGTGCTCAGTTTCCTAATATTGGTCAAGCTGAAAAGGATCACTTTCCGACTCAGTGTTTATGTGATAAGAGCCAAGATTAAGGACCTATTTTGTTAGCAATTCCAAAAGTGTGAAAAATCGCTTACGTTTTCTATCAGTTAATCCTAGCTTGATATCACCTTCACGGGTACTCAAATTCCGCAATAGCCAAATTCTTGGTGCAAACCAAAAATTATAAATACAAGCCCCACTTTTTTTAACATGGCTTCGACACTGATGCCCCGCTTTGATGCCTATATTTTGTGTCAAATGGCTGAGGTAAAAAGTAAATGGCCGAATGGACAAAAATCAACTTTTATTTACTATAAAATCCTTAATATTGACTTGCTTATTGAGTCTAGGTTTAACGACCTCTTCCTCAACCATTTTTATTGTTTCAATATGTCCAATAATCTTTGTACCTGCCGTTTCACGTGAATCTTCATTACAAAAAGGTTTCTTTTGTTCATCTGCCGGATACCACAAATCATTAGAGCAGTTAGACGCAGCAGTTACTTCCTGCTGCAGTAGATCTAAAATTACAACTCGTTGATTATCTGTTAAATTGAACTTGCCAGCGTTAATTGCAAACCATATTAAGCTTTTCGTTTCAACCAAATATTTACACGCATGGGCGGGATACAAATAGTATGGTGTGGGTTCCATCCCCTTGGTATATTTCAGCAACTGTTCAAATGCAGCCAGTCCAGTTAGATTCTGGGAATGGAATGATTTGCCCTGAATGATTCCTGCTATAGGCACATTTTTCAACAACCATTCTCTGCTAAAACCATAAGAGACCGTTGTTTTCAATAAAGATTCAAAGTCAGGTACAGAAAATCTTGCTGGAAATTTCTGCAAACACACGAATTGCCAGATATCACCGCTTTCGATCAGTAACTCTGGGTAGTCAATGTTGATAGCTTCTTTGTTCAGAGCATCTTTGAGTTCAAAAATCCATGGAAAATCTTTCTTGAACCAATCCCGTTTTTCCTCAATCCATTGTTTATAATCAGTTTCTGCAAGAACAATTGGGTCTCTTCTAAGCGAGAACGTAAGATACCAATCATCATCTGATTCGGCTTGAGCTAATGCAGTATTAGGCTTATAAGCCGTTGCCCATGCAGTAAGTTCGGCTGTATTACATGACAGAGGAATTGATGGTGCCGATTGCCCAATTATCTTAGACTTTTGACTTGCTTCTACGTTTACAGTACCTTTTTCTGATTCAAAGCGAACGATTCCTTCAATAACCACCAATGTTGTACTGTCTTCTGTAACCTTGATGTCAAAGGTAGTACCTGTAATCACAGCTTGGCCATGAGCAGTATTAACGATGAATTGATTACCATCATGTTGAATATGAGTATAAAACTCACCAGCAGCCAATTTCACCAGACAACCGATTTGAGCATTTGCGGTAAATGGTTCGATACACAGGGAAGTGCCAACATTCATAACCATCCGATGCTTCCTGTTAATTAACAGTATTTTAAGTTCATTATCAGCAACAATTTTTTGGTTAGTTGCGACTGCTGTATTACCGGACGGTCTTACCAATTCAACCTTCACAGAAGGTTTGGGTGCAGTTGCAACTTGTTGGGAGGAAAAGTCTTGTGGCAGGTTTTGTGTTTTTGAGTAATTTGAAAACTCCATCCACGTTAATATCCCAATGATAAGACAGGCTGCAACTGCACCTATGCGAAGGAAAAGCTGGAGGCTTTTAGATTTTTCTGTAGTTTCTGCAAGATCAGAACAACGCTTGCAAAGGTCTTGCCAACCTTCTTCGACCGTCATTGGTCGACTATGGTTATTCGATACGTGTTTTTGTTCCAGAACCTCATAGCCAGCCTGTTCTAACAATTGCCTCGTTTCTGTGCTGACCGACACCCAATGTTTTTTGACCAAGGACATAAGCCTCTTGGTTTCCTCATATTCCTTGATACATGCTTGGCAAACAGTCAGATGAGATTCAAAAGATTGTTTTTCCTCATCGGTAATACCAAGAGTACCAGCCCATATAGGAACCATCAGAAGTTGAGCCTCTTCACAACTGATCATGTTTTGTCTTCTTTGATTTAGCACAACAAAACCTTTCTTTCTGTAAACTTAGTGACAAAAATGGCCAAAACATAAGAAGTAAAAATCAGAAATTTTTTGTCAGTGACCTCAACTTCTTATGGTACAGGCAGTTATAAGCCAAAAAAATTTCAAAAATCTTTTAGGAAATCCCATAGAAGAGTCTGCAAGCGTTTTTTCGCATCGTATAGTCTTTGCCGGAAGATATTTTCTGGACAACTGAGAATTCTCGCCGCTTCTTTTGGTTTCAAACTTGAATTTAGTGTGATATCAAGAGCTTGTTGCTGCTTGTCAGATAGCTGCGCTTTAGCGTGCCTGATAGCATCGAGAATCTCCTGTTTTTCAGCGTCAATATTTTCAGAGCCAATTTCGAAAATATCGGGAATTGCTTTCTCTTTCTGATATTGACGGCGGTATTCGTTCAGAACATTCTTGGTGATACCCAAAATATATGTTTTAGCAGTGGATTGTGCTCGGAAAGGGCTCTTCTGTTCCCAGATACGCAGAAAAATTATTTGAGCCAGATCCTCACAGGAACTGATACAACCATTATTTTTAATCAGATAACTTATTACTACCGGGTAATATTTGTGATACATGGTACCAAAAGCTTTACGGTCTCCCTGAGAAGATAGCCATATCAACCGACTATCTTCATCGGGCTTTATCGTATTGTTTTTGTATTCTTTCACTTTTTGCTGCAAAACTTTTAGCGCAGACTTTGCCCATATTTTTCCATACAAGCGGAGCAGGGCCGGTAAATGTTGAATGTTGGTGGAGTCTCTGATGATCTTGGTGAATAACTTAAAATTTTGGCAGATTCGTGCTTATTTCCTTGTCTCAAATTTGTGTAATATGCAAAATGAGGAATATCGCAGAGATTTAATTTGAGCACATCAAAATATCAAATGGACGGACAAAGTCAAAAAGTTTCACGTCTGTATACGTTTGCATGAGTTTCAAAGCTTATAGACTTCGTGCCTATAGGTAGCACTCCCAAGGTCTACCTAACAACCTCGCGAACGCAGATTTCTTAAAAAAAATAGTGTTGTACGAACAACGAAAAGAACCTGGTAACTTTTTAGTAACAGCGTGAAAGCAAGGAAGTTCGGATGTTACTTTTTTGTTACTGCCAATAATTCTTCCTGCCACTTATCTTTATCAGCAGGTCATTTTTGCTGGAGCTTTATTACAGATAAGGAGAAAAATATGGAAGCTGCCTTACAATCCACCGAGAACGTCAAACAAACTGCTAAAATCTTCGAAGAAAAATCTGATATGATCCGCGCTGCGATACGCTCACAGGTCAATGACAAATCAGTAATCGATGATATCTTTCAGAACCTGTTTCTTTCTCTGGTACACAGTCCGGTCCCATCGAATATTGAAAACACCGAAGCCTATCTTAGGCGGGCTGTCAGGAATGATGTTATCGATTCTGCATTCAAGAACAGATGTCGACGAACAAGAGAGCAGAGATATTCAAAGATGTACATGGCCGGTATCAGATACGATAATCCTGAAGATAAGGTGACTATGTGCGATACAATACAACACCTTTTCGAGATCATCGAAGATAAACTCCCCCCTCATGAAGCTAGGGTTCTTATAGAAAAGTACCGTTACAATAGAGATGATGGTGAAGCTGCTAGTATAATGGGCATCACCAGAAGAAGCTTTTCTCATTACCTCTGTACAGGCCTTAAGAAGGTTCGACGCTATATCCAGCAAAACAATTCAGAGCAGAATCACCTTCCTAAAAAAAACCAGTAATAAAAACGTGATATAGAGGTCAAAATTTGTGTCGAAAGTATAAAGAAATTCATCGTGATATTTATGTCACCAGGAACTTCGAAGATTAATCAGGGCGGTTAAAAGTGGAAAAAGTAGCATCAGGAAAAACTGTCGAATAGGACCCACCTAATTTTCAAATAATAGCGTTTGGGTACTAATTTGGGCTCTGGTGCCCGAATAGGTTTCCTAAATCCCAAGAGAAAAGAATCAAAAAAAATAGAGCATGTGGAACCATAAGTATGGAATAATATTGTCGCAGAACTTTAAAAAAATTATGGCGAGCTGACTAATCTGCAAGCGAAACATGTGCAAGCAAATTTGTGTAAGTGTATTTTGTTCACCTGCCATAAACACCAAGAAGTTCAGAATTCGTAAGAACCTGAACCTTTCAGATATCTGCCTATTCTACTAACTTTTCTTTTTGCTCTACACTATCATCCTGTTTAGTCTTTATATGCATTCTTGGCAGAGTGTTCGCAACGGTTTTTTATAATCCTGGTTTAATTGCCATTCGATGACTATGATTGAAAACTGTTATGCTTCAGTCGGAATTGGATATTTCCTGAATTTGAGTTGGTAGGTAAATCAAAGAAAGGAAATGGACATGGCAAACAGACGTAAAAAGTTTTCCCCTGAGGAAAAAGTCAGGCTTCTCCACCTGCATCTGATCGAAAAAGACCCTGTTTCGGACATCTGCGACCGTCACGGCCTCAATCCAAACGTATTTTACAAATGGCAAAAGCAGTTTTTAGAGAATGGAGCGGCTGCTTTTGCTCAGTCAGGCAATGGACGCAAGGACAGTTATTATAAAACGTTAGAGAATAAAATCTCAAAATTGCAGGCCAAACGGAAGCAGGCTCTGCAGAGGTGCAGCCTGCAGGGGATAGCCAACTCAAGGCGACGAATTGTCGTTGGGGCGGCAAGTAATAGAGCTGCCATCCCTTTTTACGAGTTGCAAAGACAATTCAGAGCTTTGTTATGCCTAAAAAAACCTCCTTGCCGAAGGCAGTCTCTTAACTTGGAAATGGATTTGTCAAATTCATGCTGAACCAGTACAATTTGAGGACTGG
Source organism: uncultured Pirellulales bacterium (assembly GCA_964539795.1). Classification (GTDB taxonomy): domain Bacteria; phylum Planctomycetota; class Phycisphaerae; order Sedimentisphaerales; family Anaerobacaceae; genus CAZTKW01. The sequence goes on along the minus strand of CAZIKS010000012.1, from coordinate 10,817 downwards.
TACTTTCTATAACTTAGGTCCAATGCTCTTGTGCTGAGATTTGGAAACTTTACATTTCACTTCACTACGCAGAACCATGCTTGTCGGTAAGCAGGTAGACAAACAAACCCGCCAGTAGTAAACCGGATGATACAATAAGGCCTGTGGGCTTGTTTGCCAGAGCGTACGACACACAACTGTAGAACATAAATATACAACAAGCGCAAAAAATAATCGTTGTCAAGGGATAGCCGGTAACTTTGTAGGGTCGCAGAGTTTGGGGCTCTTTATGCCTTAGCACAAAAACCGACAAACTGGTAGCCAGAAAGAACACCCACACCACCGGCGCGGTGTAAAGGATGGTATCGATGAAAGACCCAGCCAGAAGAACAATCGCAAGGCTAAGGCACCCCTGGAACAAAAGTGCCCACACCGGCGTACCGCAGCGATGGTTCCATCTGCCCAAAACTCGAAACACCGCATGCTCGCTGCCCATTGCGTAGGAGATGCGAGAGCCGGTAAAAACCAGCCCATTTACTGCCCCCAGCGTCGAGATACAAATCAAAACGCTGATTGCTCTGCCGGCTATTTCCGGGAAAACCGCCCCCACCGTCTCAACGGCAACCGCCTCCGAGCCGGCCATCTTCACATAACCCAGCACGTAGACAAACGTACCATTGACCAGGACGTATAGAGCCGTTACTGCGATAGTTCCAATCACCAAAGCACGCACTATATTCTTCTCGGGACGCTTGACCTCCGCGGCCACATAGGCCATTTCATTCCACCCTCCATACGTAAAAAGCACCAGGATAAGCGCCAGTTCAAGTCCACCCATCGTAAAGGCCGCTGGCTCTGCGGATGTTTGTGCACTGCTCTTCGCTAGTAAACCCACCGCCACAATAGCTAACAAACCCGCGGCCTTTACAACAGTCAGAAAGTTCTGCGTCCATTTACCTTGTTTCACGCCTAAGATGTTGACACCTGTCAACACAACAATGACACCCGCTGCATAGATAGTACCGCTGTTTTCAAACGGCGCATAGAGCTGCTGAGCATAACGGGAAAAGATAAACGCCATCATGGCTATATCTCCCGGCCGTATCACCACCAGTTGAGACCACCCGAAAAGATAACCGGCAAAACCACCGTATGCACGGCTTAGATAAACATAGTCCCCACCCTCCAAAGGATATGTCGTGGCTAACTCTGCATAGCATAATGCACCAGCCAGAGCAAGCAGACCTCCGACCAGCCAGATACCAAGTGTACCTGTCCAGCCACCCATACATCCAGCTACCGTCGGTGCTGTTTCGTAAATGCCCGCGCCAATGATGATGCCGACAATGATACACGTTGAATCGAAAACTGACAGTTCTTTCTTGGGAGCTGTTTGCATAGCGCCTCTCACAAAATCCCGTGTCCCGGTTTCACTGATATAAGTGGCAATTAAACTATTTACTCTAATGTTTCTTGAGCGTCACGCTGATGCCGCGGTCATCTTTGTGCAAAAATATTGTTTCCAGGTTCGGCTTTGTGGTGATGGCCTTGAGGTAGTCCTGCATGGCCGGCCCGGAATTGGTGGTATTATGAGCAAGAATCAAACCGCCCGAACGAACCAGTGGCAGCACCTTGTTAAGGTAGTCCATATACCCTGGTTTGTCTGCATCGATAAAAACTATATCTATCGGCCCTTTCAGCTTTGTAATTTCATTGTGGGCATCGCCTTCCACGAGTGTAACAATCTCCTCGACACCGGATCGTTTGAAGTTCTCGCGGGCCAGGGCTGCTCGTTCGGCGTTGATTTCATGGGTGGTCAGTCTGCCGCCTGTCGCACGAAGCCCAAGGCAAAACCAGATACCTGAATATCCATTGGAGGTGCCTATCTCGACGACATGTTTGGCGCCGGCGGTCTCCGTCAATAAACGCAGCAGCCTGCCATTTTCCCGCGAGACGTTCATCATACCTCGCCGCTGGTTTTCGTGCATATCCTCAAGTACGCTCATGATTTTCGCCTCAGCCTCGCTGCTGACTGTCGGCCGTTCTTCTTGCCTGCCGCGCATACCTTGACCTTCCGGAACTCTCCTCCGGCCTTCCCTGCCTTCACCGCGTGATCCCCTTCTTTCTCGCATTCTTTGCCTGTTCTGTTTCATTTCCTCCAGTAATTGTCCTATCTTTTCACTGTCCTTTTCCTCATTGGCCTTTGTAAGCTCATTGAGCCATTTGTCAAAGCCCTCTCGCATAAGCCGCTCCCGCCTCGGACGACCCTGCTCAGGCCTGCCGCTCTCTTCCTGGGCAAAAAGGTTTACAACCCCTAAAAGCAAAATCACTGCTGCAGTAAACAGCAAAACTTTCTTTAACATTTCCTGCTCCTTTAATAATTAGCCGATAATCTCATTTGGTTATATTGAATTGTAGGATATACAGACGGGTACGAAGAATAAAATTATTGCACTTTTTTCAAAAAAGTTTCCAAAAGTATGAAAAAAGCTGATTTGTTAGCTTGTTTTCACTCCATCCTTCTTCAATAGACTGAAATGTTCTTTCTCCGTCAGAACTACCCATCCTCGCCAGTCCTTTTTACCTGTTTCAACGGGCTCTATCGCTCGCACATCACTCAGCCAAACCAAAAGTCCGAACTTACAATCCATTTTCTTTTGCCAGTATACCTCGTTGCCAAAAATATTGTGGTTGTATTGGTCTTTAATTCTGAATATTTCCATGGCCGATAAATTCCCGAAAGTTTTTACAGCCGCCGCCGTTGCCGTCGCGCAGACCGGCCCGCCGCTTAATTTGAAAAACAATTTATCACCAGACGAAACCTGCTCGAATGGTGTATGTTTTGTCCGCATAAAACGCGACTCAATGGTCTTTCGACCGCTCAATATCGCATCCAGATGAGGCTTCTTCAAAGTTACAAGATGATTTACCATTGTTTCATAGGTGGCTAAAATTCTAATCTCTTGTCCAAAATATCACCCACAGCACGAATATGTTCCGGACTTGTTCCACAACAGCCGCCTACAAGCTTTGCTCCGGCATTTATGCACTCCTCAATACCTGCTGTAAAATCAACTGGCGTCATCTCGAATACCGTCTTGTCATCAATCAATTTGGGCTTGCCCGCATTAGGTTGAACTAAAATAGGCAGCCTCGTTGCTGACTTAAGTAAAGACACCACAACAGCCATTTGTGTCGGGTCAATATCACCGCAATTGGCACCAATTACATCTGCACCAGCATCGGTAAGACGCTTGGCACAGTCCTCGGCGGAATTGCCCATAATCGTTCTTGCCCCTTTTGTCTCAGTTGCAAACGCTATAGAGACAATGACAGGAAGTGATAAATTATCCTTGCAGGCTGCAAGAGCGCACAGCGCCTCTCGCAGGTCAAACATAGTTTCGATGATAAATCCGTCAACTCCGGCTTCACCTAAGATTTCAGCCTGTTCCTTAAAAGCATCATAAAATTGCGATTCGGTGTAAGTGCCGTAAGGTTCGAGTAGTTGTCCTGTCGAACTGATGTCTCCCAGCACGTATTGATTCTTATCGGCAGCCTGCCTTGCTAACTCAGCGCCTGCTCGATTCACCTCCCGCACATCCACATCGACATTGTGTGTCTCGATGTTGATACGGTTCATTGTCAGTGTATTGGTGGTTAAGCAATCACATCCGCACCGGGCATACTCTTGGTGTATTTCCAGCACTGCCTCCGGGGAGTCAAGATTATTCCGGCCGCGAGACATTAGACCGGGCTTGTCCAATTCGGTCCCCATCGCCCCGTCAAGCAAAATCACCTGCTCACTATTTAATAACGCTGATAAATTCATTCTATGGAGCACTCCGCATTTATACAAATCAACGATGACCGCACTTTTGGTTTCCTTTTCATCAATAAGTTACTGCTCACCACCCGTATATATCACCTCTTAGCAGGTTATATCGGAAATTGCCTGGCAATATCAAGATTTATTTGCCCTGTTTGTGATAATTCCTATTGGTCTTTGACGAACAGCTAAATAGATTCTATAATCAAACCGCTTTTTTAAGGGCAGAAAAATGGAACTGATTTTAGCAGTTGCAGGTTTGATTCTGGCGTTAGTCGTAATCGGGCTGTTGGTCTGGCTGATTGTAGCCAATTCGGCAGGCAGAGAGAAAATAGCGGGCCAGTCCGCCAATATTGGACTCTTGCAGCAGCAGCTCGAAGGCTTGAAAGCCGCGCAGGACAAGACCTCGGAAAACCTGCAAAATTCCCTCCAGCTCGGTCGGACCGATATCAGCCAGAACTTACAATCCAGTCAGAAAGTCCTCACCAACCTCAATTCCCAAATAGGTGAATTGCAGGGCACAAACAGGCAAATGCTCCTACTCGCAACAGAAGTAAAACGACTCCAGAATATTTTAAGCTCGCCAAAGCTTCGAGGCCAAATGGGGGAATGGTCCTTACAGAATCTCCTCTCACAAATCCTCCCCAAAGACAGCTACCAACTCCAATACACCTTCAAAGACGGCAAAATTGTTGATGCACTCGTCAAAATGACCGACTTCTCTGTCCCCATCGATGCAAAATTCCCGCTGCCCGCATTTGAGGCAATTGTAAAGGCCCAAACTGACGAGGAGAAAGTAAGGCTCCGCAAACAGTTTCTAAAAGACGTAACCATTCACATCGATAAAATCGCCTCGAATTACATCAGACCTGCTGAAGGCACGCTCGATTTTGCTTTAATGTACGTCCCAGCCGAAAATGTCTACTATGAAACAATCGTAAAGCTTCAAGGCGATACAAAGGACATCCTCCAGTATTCGCTCGACAAAAAAGTAATACCCGTAAGCCCCAATTTATTGTACGCATATTTAATGACTGTCGTAATGGGCTTGCACGGCTTACAGATAGAAAAGCAGGCCGCGGAAATCCGCCAGAATTTAAAAGGCCTGAATGCTTCTTTCGCTGATTTCGTTGACAGGTGGGACGTCCTCGGCAGGCACCTTCGGAACGCTCAGGGCCAGTACGAGGAGGGCGGCCGTAAATTAAACAGGTTCGGCCTACAACTCGACCAGATACAGGGCGAACAGGAAAAACCAGTAAACAGCGAATAAAAGACAACCAAAATGATTTATGAAGACCTCAGGAACAAAAAAGTTTTAGTTACCGGCTCCAGCAGCGGTATCGGCCGGGCAACGGCGATTATGTTTTCAGAGCAGGGCTGTTTCGTCGGTGTCCATTACTTCAAAACAAAAGCCGGCGGCGAAAAAACCCTCGAACAGGTCAAAAAAAACAGCCGTGGCGTCCTGCTGTGTGCCGATA
>CAZIKS010000012.1:0-5524 GCA_964539795.1 uncultured Pirellulales bacterium | reverse complement strand
AACAATGCCGGCTCACTTATCGACAGACAAACCTTCGAAGCCGGCTCCGTTGATTATCACGACGATGTGTATGCCACCAACGTCCGCAGCATATTTTTAGCCGTCAAAGCCGCCCTGCCATATTTGAAAGCTGCCCGCGGCAACATAGTAAATATTGGTTCGGTTGCCGGCCATACCGGCGGGGCCGGAGGCGCCGGAATGTACGCCGGAGCAAAAGCCGCCGTTGCCACCGAAACTATTTCTATGGCAGCCGAATTCGCTCCCTACGGCATCCAGGTCAACAGCGTCCTGCCCGGCTTTATCGAGACGCGATTCCATAAAAGATTCAGCACACCTCAGCGAAGAAAAGAAGTCGCCCAAAAAACACCCCTCGGCAGAAACGGCACCGCAGAAGACGTAGCAAAAGCGATACTATTCCTTGCATCCGAGGCGGCCGGCTTCATCACCGGAGAATATATCGCTGTAAATGGCGGCCTGTATATGAGAGCCTGAAACAGTTAATTATTTCAAAATTATCTATATTTAGTGGAAAGGTCAACAGAATGGACAAAGGGTATCTATAGGAGAGACTTCATACAATACATCTAAAGCCTTGTTTGCTCTAATCAGTCCCGGCCACGGACGCCGCTACTCACCGTAATGCTTCATAGATTCGCCCCTGTCCCTCCATCACCAGAAAGTCTGCGAGCTTTTGACCTCAGTAATCACAAAGTTAATATTATTCTGCCGGTATTGGTGTCGGTGAGTATACTTTAAAACTAAAAATCACTATAATAAAAATATGATACCGAAAATTCTGCTCGTAAATCCGCCGATTTATGATTTTGCCGCTTATGACTTCTGGCTGAAGCCTTACGGCCTGCTCTCCGTCGCCGGTTTTTTCCGAAACAAAGCCGATTTTAAACTCTTCGACTACCTCGACCGCTCCCATCCTTTTATGGCCTCTCAAAAAAACCTCCGGCCGGACCGCTGGGGACGGGGACGATTCTACTGCGAAAAAATCCCGTCCCCTCAATGCCTAAAAAACATACCAAGATACTTTCGACGCTTTGGCCTGCCCCAAAGTATATTCACGGATTTTCTAAAAAAAGCCGGACACTTCGATTTCGTTTTCATCCAGACCACAATGACCTACTGGTACCCCGCCGTTCAGGAGATAATACAGGATATTCGCAGCGCCCTTCCCCATGCTAAAATCGTATTGGGCGGCAGCTACGTAACGCTTTGTCCCCGCCATGCAAAAAAATTAGAGGCTGACTTTTTGGTAAAGGCTTCTGACCTGCACCCCCTCTCCGAATATCTGAACATAAAGCCCGACACCCTCCAGCCGGCTTTCTGGCAGGCTTATGAAAAATTAAATGTCGGCGTTCTAAAGCTCACAGAGGGTTGCCCGTTTAACTGCACCTACTGTTCCGTCCCCAAGGTCTATGGCACATTCAAACCCCGCCCCCTCAACCGCTCACTGGCCGAGCTGGATTTACTCTTAAAACTTAACGCCACAAACATCGCTTTCTATGATGATGCCCTCCTCTATAAGCCTGAAATGGTTTTGGTCCCCTTTCTAAAAGAACTCTTGAAACGCAATATTAAAGTAAACTTCCACACTCCCAACGCCCTGAATGCCCGCTTCATCACCGAAGACCTCGCCAGCCTTTTAGTCCAGGCCGGTTTTAAGACCTTCTATCTTGGTTTCGAAAGCGCTTCGGAAAAATGGCAGCAGTGTACCGGCCGAAAAGTCTCCTGCGATGAACTTGCAAAAGCTGTTGACTGCCTAACCGCCGCCGGAGCCTCCCCCCAGGCAATTATCGCCTATCAAATCATCGGCCATCCCAAAACCGATATCCAGCAGCTCGAAGCAACCATGCGATTTGCCAACACTCTCGGCATTCGCGGAATGTTGGCCGACTTCTCCCCAATCCCCGGCACCGAAGACGGTAAAGTTGCAGCCGAATGGGTCGATATGGATGAACCCCTCCTGCATAACAAGACTGCCTTTCCCATTATTCTCTTCGGCAATAAAAAAGTAAACGAACTAAAAGACCTCCAGCGCCACTTGAACAGGCAGCTTTAGTTCAACTCATTAACAAACCGCAAATGCATACGGAATTAACCCGCATTTTTTAACCGATTGACATCGTACTGTGCAGCCCTTACAATGCTGCCAGAGATTAAAAAATGAAAGGAGCAATTATGGATTTCGAACAAAACAATAATTATTCTCCCCCCTCATCTCCCCCTCCGTCGGTGCCGCCCGTTCCCGTCGCGCCTCCTCCTAAGAAACGCACCGGCTGGAAAATCTACTGGACGCTATTCATATCCCTCTCCGTACTGGCCAACTTTATGTTGTTCTTTATGCTCATCGGAATGTCTCTGTTTTTTGCAGCCGGACAAAAAGGTCTCTTCACAGAAGAAGTCATCCGGGAAGGCCCGAGAACAAGCAAGATTGCCGTAATCAGTCTCGAAGGTTTAATCGACAACAGCCAGTCTCAGGACATTCACAAACAGCTAAAGTCCGCCGCAGACGATGAGAATATAAAGGGTTTGATTATAAGGGTCAATTCTCCCGGAGGTTTCGTTTCATCCAGCGACCAGATTAATAATGAGATTCGCAAGTGGCGCAACCAAATGGAGAAACCCGTCGTTGCATTCATGGAAAGTATCGCCACCTCTGGCGGTTATTACGCCTCCGTCGCCTGCGATAAAATCGTTGCTGAACCCACCGCTGTCACAGGCTCCGTCGGTGTAATAATGAACTACTTCGTTCTCCAGCAGCTACTCGAGGAAAAGCTCGGCATCGAACCGGTCGTTGTAAAATCAGGCCCTAAAAAAGACTGGCCAAGCCCATTCACCCCCCCCGACGAGCAGCAGCTACAGTACCTCCGCGATAAATTAATCTCGCCGGCCTACGAAAGGTTCGTACATGTTGTCGCAGCTGGAAGACAGTCGCTCACCTTGGACCAGGTCAAACGCCTCTCCGACGGCAGCATTTATGGCGCCGATGAAGCACTCGCTGAAAATCTCATAGATGCTGTCGGCTATCTCGACGAAGCCATTGACCAGGTCTTGTCCCTCGCCGGTATTCAGCAGGCGCAGGTAGTCGAATATCACAAGCCTTTTTCTCTGGCCTCGCTTTTATCTGTTCAAAGCCGCTCCCTGCTCAGTCTCGATAGGGATACCCTGCACGAATTCACAACCCCCCGGTTATTATATCTTTGGACGCCGTACGAATAGCCGATAGCGGCTGCTGATTTGGAAAGGTTAATAAAATGCTCAAAAAAGCAACATACTCATTCCCGCTTGTTTTACTCCTGGCCCTGACCTTTATAAATACGATATGCACGCCGCTGACCGGCAGCGCACTTAAGAAAACCCCATCTCGACCAGCCAAAAAATATATCGCCTTCACTGCCGACACCGAGGCATATTTTTGCCCCCCCAGTTTCACAAACTGGCAGGGCGTCTTCACTATGGATATTGTTCGCGTCTGCGAAAAAGAAAACATCCCTTTCACCTGGCTCGTCATCTGCGACCGCGAGCGTAAACCCCGCGAATTTCGCGAAATCGACGCTATGATGAAAACCGTCTGGCCCCTCCGCAAGGGCATCGATGATTTCGGCATTCACGCCCACTTCAACTATTTCATCAACGACACCCCCGGCGACGAGGTCTGGAAACGCCCCGAAAGACGTATCGAGTTCTTACACGCCGCACTTGCCCGACGAAAGGAAGTTCAAATGCCCGCCCCCGTCTCTTTCCGTTACGGCGGCGGCGACATGCGGGATAAATTCTATCTCGATTGTGACCTCCGCATTCTCCATTCCGCCGGAGTAAGGAATTTCCTCCTCCCACGCGACCACAGCCTCTCCGACTTTCAGGGCCTGGCAGAATCAGAAATTCACCATCGCAGTAACAATGTATGGAAAGTAAGGGATATGGAAGGTATCACTCTCTTTCGCGGCCCGGGCTCCTCGATGGAACTGCCAACCGATGAAATGCTCCGTCGCATCGATGACGGCCTTGCCAAAGCCGACTACATCACGGTTACCTGTCACGACTACACCGCCGTCGTCCCTTCAAACCTCTCTGCCGCCGTCGCTCATCTCCGACAAAAATATGACTGTGAATTTGTTACCATAGCCCGAATTGGAGAGCTTATCCGAGCCGGAAAACTAAAAAACGAATTCTAAAACTAATTCAATTTAATATTTTGCCCCGAAATTATAGCCTCTCCAAAAAATACTTCAAACAATCTGCCCCGTTAGGAACTTCCCTTTTTTCTATACGCTCCACGCTGTCCTTGGGACTCCTTACGGAATGCGCTATAAGTGACATCCCCGCTTCTTCCACCAATCAGGTTCTCCCGCCTGGATAACGAAAACCGGATTGAACATACTGAAATATGTCAGGAAGGTATATCCGTTGGTTTTACTTACAACACAGTCCGAAAATATGCTTTGTATATTACTTTTTTATCTCTTTTGCTATTCATTGGCGGTCACGAAAAAAGTACTAATGCTCTGTTTTATAACAGTCGAAAAATAACTAAACCGACAAATAAACAAAATTTGAAAATCGATTACAGGAAAACAGGATAGTGTCTACTGTCAAAGTCTGAAATATAAATAAAGGATAAGAACATGCAACCAATAAAAAAAATATTGACAGTCGATGACGAGTCTCTCAATAACGAAATTGTCCAGGAAATATTGGGTTACGATTACGATGTTAAGACAGCCACAACAAGTGACGAAGCCTTGAAGATTGCACTGGATTTTCAGCCGGACCTCATTTTGCTTGATATTATGATGCCTGGTATGGATGGCTATGAAGTGTGTCGTCGACTACGTGCGAACTCTGCGTTCAGGGATACAACAATCATCATGGTGTCTGCTAAAGAAACGATAGAGGATAAGGTTAAAGGCTACGAAGTTGGCGCAAGTGACTATATCAGTAAACCTTTCACCGAAGAGAGTCTCCGGGAGAGTGTCTCATTCTTTTTACGAAAGTGTGTTATTACTGACAGTAGCTCATAGATATGCACCTGTCAAACGATAGGCAAATTCGAGCACAGCTATGTCTGGGTTCGATAACTTTTCAGAAATTGTTTAGATGTGTGGTTGTGTTGTTAAGCTTAGTTAAAAGGGAGGTACACAAGATGAGCAGTAAAACCGTAATTGCAGAGAAACGCTGGATAAAAACAACTGCATTTAGAGACTTGATTGCGATTGGCGTTATTATTTTCGAGACCTTTGTTTTGATGGAACTTTTAGAGTTGGGAAAGTCAATTAATCAAATGGCCCAGCGTGAAACTTGGCCAATCGATAAAATTATCACCGTGCCTTCGGTCATTGCATTAGCTATAACCTTTTACGCTTTTAGCAGGTTGAAAGAACGTACAAGCGAGCTGCAGGAAGCTAAAAAGATGGCTGAAATCGCCAACAAAACAAAGAGCGATTTTTTAAGCAATATCTCACATGAGCTGCGTACTCCGCTGCATGGCATCCTCAGTTTTGCCGGTTTTGGT
>CAZIKS010000011.1:10429-34933 GCA_964539795.1 uncultured Pirellulales bacterium | reverse complement strand
ATATTCTCCTCAGCAGAACAGGCAAAATACCAAGGCTGGTAATATTATACAGAATCTACTTAATAAATCAAGGAAAAAAGAGAAAAAAGTCTGGTAAAGGAATTTACCTTAAAACGGAAAATATACCGCTCTAAATTGGTGGTTTTTAGCCGGTGGGCAGTAAATTAGTCTTTGCGTTGTTTTGGAGAAAAAGCTGCTCAGCCTGATTTATGCAACAGCCACTGGTGAACGAATGCAGCGATAAACCAGACTGCAAAGCTTGAGCAAAGCACAATCCACAGCGGCAGATGTTTTCGAAAGCATATAAAAGCGACCAGGAAAAACAGTACGCTCGGGACGATTCCCCACAAAGCACCTTTGCAATATTCGGTCATCAGGATAAAATTCTTCGGGTTGTCTGTATATAACCAAAGCAGGACAATCAGGCCGGTCAGCGGCATAACCGCAATAAGGCCGGCAAGCGTCGGCAGCCTGCGAGCTATCTGCGTGCAGAAAACAATAATGCAGACGCTAATCAATACCTTGATAACAAATCGCATACAAACACGCCAGTTGGTTTAATTCACATTTGCATAAGCGGCTGAAATTTTATTTAAGGAACTGAATCGCTATCGGATATCGCCAAGGCTCGCCCTTGCTGGCCTTAACTGCTCCCATAATTACAAAAATTATGTGCATAATCACCAATGCAATGAACATAAAAAATCCAACGATGATAAAACAAAGCATACACGAAGCTATATAGTATATAATTATCGATATCTGATAGTTCATTGCTGCCCGACCGTGTTCATTGACAAACTTATGCTTGTCTTTTTCATTCAGCCAGATAACCAAGGGAGCAAAAAAACCCACAATTCCCAATAAATGACAAAGCATTGCCATATTCCTGGCCTCTGTGCTGATTTCCACCTGTTCACCACCGACCTTTTCCTCCGCTTGATTACCGCCCCCGACATCTTCTGCGGCTTCCGGGTTTTTGTCAATTTCTGCCATGGTTCTACTCCCTTTTAAACTAAATTATTGTTTAACTCCACAAATTTAGCTCTCTTTTAACAAAGGCTGTCTAAACAGGCAAGAATAAAAGTTACGCCACAGAATGTAAGGTATCTCCCTGAAGAGTTGGAAAACCAAACAAACCGGCACAGGACTATAGAGACAGAGCTTCAGGCCTCAATCTGTCGATAGTCAATCTGCTTGTAGGGCTTGTGTTCATGGACACCCAGCTTATGATAACTCATCGCATACTCAAGGAAGCCGTGGTGGGTTGTGCTTTCCAGCAGCCACCTAAACTCCTGGCCCTGTGCTTCAATCTCGGTGATTATATGGTCAAGCATTACCGAATCGAGCGCGACAGGGTCTGTGCCAAGCAATAGGGAATTGGGCGATTGCTCGGGGAAGGTTTTCCAGGGCCTCGGAGCCCAGACGTTATTGTGCCAGTTGGCAAACAGGGCGTCTGCAATATTGAGCCGCACTTTGTTCCTGATAATGGGTGTGTTGCACAGGTCTGCAATGTAGCTTCTGTCTCCCATATTCTCGTGAAGGCAGGCGGGCGATGGAATCGAGCCGAAGTGGTTTTTCATCGCCCCGGTAATCCCGCAGCCGTGTCTTTTCATCAGGCACAGATTGAGGATATGGTCGGACTGGGTATATGCCTTTGGCATCCAGAAATTGCCGCTGCGTTTGTTTTTGTCCAGAGTGGGTTTATCTTTCGTAAAAGTCACCGACTTATTTTTGTCCCATGGGTCGCCACTGTGGTCCACCCATTTGACTTTAGGGAACTTGCATCGAGCTTTCATTATCACCGGGTGGAACCAGCGAGAAGCATCCAGAAGGGTAATCTGCTGTTCGGGAATCCCAAGGTCGTTTACGAGGTCGTTTAGAATAACATTGACAAGGGGCATTGTCTGGTCCATCCGGTTGGTGGTGATTTTTTCGTCAAATGAGGCGTTATTCATATTCATCTTGATTGCAAAGGTATCGTCTTTAGACAGGTTCGGCAGAAGCTTTTGCCAGGCTTGGGCGGCCGATTTCGAATCCGTTAGCTCCCGCAGCCCCCGGTCGAGCATACCTGCCAGCACATCCTCATTGATGTAATCATAGTAACGTTCTTTGGTTTTTTCAGTTCCGCCGCCTTCACCGGGTTCGACAGTATGATTCCAGGGTTCGTTAGCGGTATAATCCCACGTTTTTGTAGCTTTGGGGTCGTGAATACGGACGATTCTGGAAGCAACAACGGCCTTCTGCCGGTCGGCTGAAGCGGGGCTCAACCACGTTGAGACTATAGCAGCTGTAGAAGCTTCCAGAAACGCCCTTCTGCTGATATGAGTGTTATTTTTCATCATATTCCTCTTCCTTTCGTAATCGAAATAATTTTCTCAACAAACCAGTCTTTATTCTAACAAAGAGCGCCTGAGGAAGCGAGTTCAAATTTGTGTTGCAGCTTATGAGAAACGGCTTTACCTAGCGGGCTTTCTGTTTTCCTGGCAGAATTTGCCCATCAGTTTCATAGCCCTGTCCATTTTTTCGTTTGATCCGTCCATCTTTGCATAAGCATCGACCAGTTCAACCAGTTCGGGGTCCGGCTCAATCAGGCCGTAATTGTGTGCAACGTTTACAATAGCAGCGTCAAGGCCGTACTCCATCGCCTTTGCGACATAGGCCCTGCACACGCCGATTCTTCTGCCCGGCAAATCACGGACGCTGTTACTTACTCCGAGCGAACAGTGCACGCCTTTGAACTTAGGGTCGCTTTTGATTTTCTTTATTGTCTCAAAGGCACGGTAGGTATAGCCCGGGACTTCCGGTTCCATCGGCATATCTATCGCCAGCGGAAAGACCGTCGAATCGAAGAATATTTGTTCGGGGGTAAAGCCGTATCTATCCACGGCCGCAACAAAAATCTGTTCAGCCAAAGAATACAACTCCTCGACCGAATGTGAGCCGCCCGGCCCGGTGGGTTTATCCTCACTGACCAAAAGGGCGATGAAAACATAATCGTAATCTTTCCTTAACGGCAGCAAACTGTCCATTGTGTAAACTTTGACTGAATTTACCATTGGCGGCTTTACGGTTTCGCCGTCTTTGTACCACCGCTTCAAGCCGGCTGTCAAAACATCGTTATTGCTGCTGTCGAGACAAATCGGAACGCCCTTGCCCCATCTTTTGACCAGACCTATATATTCGAGCATCATATCAACCGCAATCTTTGGGTCACTTTCTCCAAAAGCATCAACGTTAACCGCAATATAATCGGCGCCTTCATCGACCTGAGATTCAATCAGCGCCTTTATATAATTCAAGGGTCCGGAGGGGGCCGAATAAGCATCAGGGCCGAGTTCGGCCAACTGCTTCATAATTATGCCGGTCTTGGGAATCGAGGCGTGGACCGATTCACCGATAGAAATCAGCGGATTTTTCATCGTATGGTCCTTTCCAAACAAATAATTCAGTATGGAAGAAGTATGCTCCAGAGCGTGATTTCTCGGTTTGTTTATGGCTGTCCTGAGGCGTTTCAGTCCTCCTTTTTCAGCGGCAGCAGCCTTGTAAATCAACTCGCCGATACAAACTCTTTCAAGGTTATTTCCGCAGTAGCCATCTACAGTGGCATCGCCGCAGGGTGCATTATTCATTCCTTTCTCACAGCCGCCAATTGTACAGAGGCCAAAATTTTCCGGCAGGTAGCAATCACCGCATTCCTGACAGTCGAACATCAAATACTTAAAGGCTTTTTCGGAAGCGTTAAACAATTTATAAACACCGCCTGAGCCTTTTTCAGTTCCCAAAACCGCCATTGTTTTTTTGAATAAATCAAAGCCTTTGTATTCGGGGTCCAGAACAGCACGGTGGAAAAAGTTAAAGACTCTTTGCTTGAATTTTTTGCGATGTTTTGAGAGTTTAACCGGTTTGCCGGTCTTTCCGTATAAATAAAAGCCGTTTTCCCTGGGCCAGCAGAGATTGTCTTTATACTGCTGCCAGTCGTCGATTTCGGCTGCCCTGTTGAGTATCCTGGTGAACATTTCGAAGTCATTAACACCGCCTATATCGACACCGGCAGCGCCGACGGCTTTGAACATAGCCACCTGCTGTGCCGCCCTTTCGATATGCTCATCGATTGTTTCCGAACAGACCTTCGCCATAAGCTCATCACTAACAAAGCAGCCGGGCAGTTTGACATCGTGCATTAACCTTGGGGCAGTGGTAATAGTGCTTAGAAGATAAACGTTGCCGATGACGGGTACATCCAGATTGTTCTCATCCAGGTACCTGAAGAGTTCGAGTGATTTTTTCCAGTCCCATCCGAGCTGGGTAACAATGAATTTTGCGCCACAGGCAATTTTTTTCTCCATCTTGTAATACTGCTGTATCTGTGAGGCCTCGGTATATTTGAAGGGTGAGACAACGGCACCGGCAAAGAACTGATGGACGCTGTCCAGGACATCGGGGTCGGCCTTTATATAGGATTCGTTGTTCATATCTCTAATCAACTGCAGCAATCCTATCGAATCCAGTTCAAATACGCCTTTGGCCTCTATGGGATTATCTCCAGTCATGACCAGAATGGTCTCCACACCCATTTTTCTATATCCGGCAAGAGAACTGACTATCCCATAGGCGTTATGGTCTTTACAGGTAACGTGGGGTATAAAATCCAGCTCACCCAATAAATCATTCAATTTTATCTGGCTAAGGACATCAGCGGGTATAATATTAGCCAGTCCGCCGGGATTTTGGGGCAGGGTAATACCGACAAAATCAAAGCCCTTCGGGATAACCGAGGCTCCGACGAAATCGAAGGTCTCCGGAGTTGCCAAGCTCTCGGCAGCTTTATATGTCCGGAGGAACTTTTCAATCCGTTCAAAATTAAAGCCGGGCCCGCCGGTCAATTCAGTAACCACAATAAAACCGGATTTGTCCTGTAATTTCTTACTTAGTTTCTTCTGCTGCATCGATGACTAATCTCCATTAAAGTTCGCTATATAATAATGATTCACAGCTTTAATACAATTGCCAAAATACAAAATACTTTATGCGATTGTCATTTTATTTATGGTTAGTATTAGCAAAGACTTATACAACTCTGATTTTTTCTTTGTAATATAATTTCCCGCTGTATCTCTATAAATAGTGTTTGGCAGGTTTGACACAAGGTATTTTTATTCTTGTGGATAACCTGTTGATAACTGTGCCTACATCTCTTTTAGCGGGCCTGAAGCTACCGGTCGAAGCCTATATTTTCTCATGTAACGGTGTTCAGCATCTGTCCAGGGCTGAGGTTTATTTAGCTCTTAACCTGCTTTTAGCAAAGAAGTTATATTTCCCGATAAAAATGCTCTCTAAAAACAACGCCTATTGCATGGTTTGAGGATTAACTATACGTCTAAAACCCTCAAACTTTATAATGATTTGCCAAAAAACTGTTTTGTCCGTGGATAATTTGTAGAAAAGCCCGCCCGGATTAGTTAAATCCTTCCTTCTACAGAAGGTTTATTTTTTGCAAAAATCAGTGTTTTTTTCCAGACTTCGAGAAACTGATGTCATATTGACAGAGCATTGGCTTCAAACCACCTGCGATTGGAGACCGAACAACTGACAGAATTCCCTGAGATGCCCTTTATAATCACCATAGAAAAACAACTGGTGGAATCCCGGGAAGTTCAGCACATTTTGGTCGCCGTCAAACCTGACCCTTACAGAGACCACACATCCACCGTTTGGCGGCACACTGATATTTTCCAACACGGTACCAACCGAGATGAGTATCTTCGTCCGGTTTTGCCAATCACCGGCATCAATGCAGGTAATGCGCTGACCCTTCCGCCAGAGAGTACGAGGTACCGCATCCCTGTTACCATGGTGATGCATCAAATCAAAAGGCTCTGGCGGCTGGTTGAAGCCATTCAAACGCGTCGGACTTGAACAATGAGCGCCGATGATTGCATTATGCACGGTATCAGCCACAGGGTCCTGCTGGAATCCGGGACGGCCGAACAAGTATTGCACGATAATGTGCGATGCAACAGCGCCGTAGTCGGCCTCACATGCTGATGGAATGCCCTCGTCATTCATTCGTGACCAGGCTATACACGGCAGGCTAACTTCTTTATTGGCCAAAGTACCCAGACAATCCATCGTGATGGCATCGGCCTTTTCACGTTCGAGTATTCTGCGAGCAACGAAATAACCCTTGACGCCGTTGATGACATCCCGGCGAGTTGCGCCAATGCATCGTCGCGCCTGTCGGAGGTAATCATCGGCCATCGCCAGAACCTCATCTGTAACAGGCATACTTTGATATACGTCAATGTATGTCTTTGCCGGTATATGTCGCAGTGTTATTCCGAGCCCATCCATTGTCTCATCGAATCTGTTATCGCCTTTGAGGACGACACAACGGGCATGACGTATTTTAGCGCCGGCCTGGAGCATCTTCATCCCGTAGAGCGCCTGGTCGAATTGTTCGGCTGAGTAAACAACACAGCCGGGTTTGGCCGCCAGAGGGGCTGTGTTAGTGGTGAACGAAGTGCCGAGCGGTGAAAAAACAATAGTCGGGATGCCGGTATCGACCGCCTTGTAGGCAGTAGGCCAGGAATGCTGCTGCCTGTCCATCATTATCAGCATGAGCCCGTCGACTCGCTCAGTCCCGGCTTGCGCCAGCCAGGCGTCGGCCTCGAACGTACTATAAATTGGCTCCGGCCGTAACTCTAATTTCACATCGAGTTCTTTAGCTGTCTTTGTCAATTGTGCGGTGTATTTATGCTGCGCTTCTTTCCCGCTTTCCTCGTAGATAGCACCCGGCCACCACATACCGTAATCTTCCTTGCGCCGCACAAAAGCCGCCTTGATTGTCGGTACATACGTTGAGGCAGGCCCATGCGGGCTCATCGACTCTACCACTACGTTCCGCCGCCACAATGACTTACAGCCACTCATCAGCGACGAGCACGTAAAACATACCAGTGAACCGTGAAGGAAATCCCTGCGACTGAGTTGGCATTTAGAGTTCATCATTATCTCCTATAAATTATGTGCCATTATACAGCTTACGTAGTATCGGCTGCAGTATTGTGTCATCATAAAAATGGAAAGAAATCTACTCTTTGTTGAAGGCAGTGATTTTGTCTTTTAATTTTCGGCAGGCAGCGGCTGGGTCGGCAGCCTCGGTCACGGCTGAGCAAACGGCTATTGCTCTTGCGCCGGTTTTCAGAACCGTCCCAACATTGTCCGGCGTTATACCGCCAATAGCAACGTGCCTGATACCAGTATCGGCTAATACCTCCACGGCCTTAGTTACATAATTCAGGCCAACAGGCTCGGCGGTCGGCTTCGTTGGCGTGGCAAAAACAGGCCCAAGGCCTACATAAGTGGGAAGTTCAAGGCAAGCTGTTCGCAACTGCTCAAGTGAATGCGTACTTTTGCCCATAACCAAGGGAGACAATTGAAGTTTGCGGGCCTGGCCAAGAGGCAAATCATTTTGGCCAAGATGAACGCCATCAGCACCTGCGGCAACTGCAATATCAACCCTGTCATTTATTACACTAAGTGCTCCAGCGTCTTTGCATATCTTCACAAATTCGACGGCAAGGGCCAAAAGCTGGTCATCGGCCATAGCCTTTGCCCGCAGTTGAATGCAGTCAGCACCGCCGGCTGTACAGCGATGAGTTAAAGATATTACGTCGGCGGGCAAGTTGTTTGTAATTACTATGTACAGCCTGACGGGTTTGAATTTTTCAGAGGTATCGCTGAAAGTTATAATATCCTTTTCAAGTGTATAAGCTGCGTACCTTAGTTTTTCGATTTTCCGGGCTGTTGAAGGATTAAGTGTTTGAGTCGTTTCGGCAAGGACGCGCAGGGCTTCGGTAAGGCGTTTGCAGCCGGCGGTAAAACAGTCTTTCAGGCTGGTGCGTCGAAGCTGGTTTTCAACTGTTTTGCCAACACCGACATCGCCGAGCGTATCTCTGCTTGAGATGCGCCGGCTGACATAGAGATTGCCCAGGCAGGCTGAAAGCTCGTGGCGAAGTTGCTTTGCTCGCTCGGTCAAAGAGGAAGAATTCAAAGCAAACCTGCAAAACTCCTCAATTACGCGAATTGCCTCGCGGGCGCGATTGAAATTTGCATCAATAATCCTATAGATACTATGCTGCATAACGAATTCAATTATAAGGTCTGTAACTGTCATTGAGTAGTGAAAACCGGACAAAAACCTTTGGCGAAGATTGAGGTATGACAGCGATTTTACAGTATATAGCCGACAGGACGATACAGCGCAAAAGAAAACGGAGCCGTTCCTCCTCCAGGCACGACCCCGCTTCTTATATTAACAAAATCAGCACCGTCAAGCCTTTAAGTCCGACAGTACAGATTTTGGTTTTTTGAAATCGGGCGAATCCATTCCTCCTCCATATTTGTTTTTTAGGACGTCCGCCCAATGTCGTCGCCCTATTAGGCTAACCCAAGCGATGTGCAAAAAGTATGCCAACAGCAAAAAATAAAAACCGAAGTCCTCTACAGTTACATCTAACAGTTTACAAGCCATACAGTTACGCTTTTATATGCAATTTAAACTTAGAAAAAAGGGCAGTGTCATATTTTAACACTGCGTTGCTTTTTTTCAACATCACTTGAGTTCAGCAGATATGTGTTTTCGCTTTTTAAAACGATTTTTTTCGATGCTTACCGCTTTTAACCCTTTTTTGTTCTGCGGGGCAACGAAGCCCCGCCGAGGTTGATTATTTTGAACATAGGTCTTTGTTTCGGAGGAGGCAGAACAGAAATGTCAAACCGCTGTCAGCCAGGATAACGAAAGTTGAGAATCGATTATTAAACGCACTATAAAGTCGGTTCCGAAAGAACTTTGAACACTTCCGGCCGTCTCCTGTGCAGGTTCAGACCTGCACTGCTGCGGCGTTTGGCAATTACCTCGGCATCGAGTTCTACGACAATCATTTCATCCTGGATATCTTTGGTGCTTGATTCGGCTATAATTTTGCCGCGTGGATTAACTACTATGCAGCCGCCGGCATGATTGGCCTCAACGCCACTGATATCCATAGCCGAACGACCGGCGGTATCGCACAGCGCCACGAAGCATGCATTGTCGAATGCCCTGCAGGGTTGAGTCAGCCGCCATCGCTGTTTTCTCGACTCAACAGCTTTATATCTGCCCGCGGCGTCCTCGGGCCAATCTCCGAAGCGGGCTGCGTGAGGACACAACAGAACCTCAGCGCCCTTAACCGCCAGGCAGCGTGATATCTCCGGGAAGAGGTTATCATAACATATGATTATGCCGACCCTGGCAAATGGAAGCTCAAACACAGGCAGTTCGGTTCCGCCACGAAAATAGAAATACTCATCACCTGACATATGGATTTTTCGCTGCTTGCCGATAAAACCTTCCGGGCCTACGATGAACTGCGTGTTGTAATGAATGTAGTGGTCGTCTTCAGTGATTCCGGTACAAATGTAAATATCAAGCTCTTTTGCAAGTTTCGTCAACCGCTCAATACTGGGGCCGCCCGGTACTGGTTCAGCCTCTCGGACCATAGCCTTGTCGCCGGCATGGCCTGTAATATTCAGTTCGGGAAACAAAACCAATTTAGCGCCGGCCTTTTTGGCTTTGTTTGTCCAGGAAATTATCTGTTCAAGATTGCCTACCTTATCCCCGACGGGGCTGCCGTGCTGAACAACCGCAATCTTAAAGCTCTTCATATTGCCTGCAACTGCTTTTGCCTGTAATTGGCCCGCCCGGACTACATTCGGCGCAGACCCGGGCTTTGCCGGCTCTACCAGCCTTGCGCGGCCACAGCCGAATGCAGCCTCTCTGTTGGCACAAGCCGACGGCAATAACAGCGAACCTGCCAAGACCACGATAAGCCCCATCATCTTAAAAAAATCTCTTTCTATCCGTCTCGCCATATTTGTTTTCCTTTATTCAATTTACACAACATACGAGTTCCCGGAATTTATCATAAAAAACAAGCTCAAACAAATCACTTTCATAGTTATCTTTCTTAAAGATGTTAATGAAAAGGTGGTTGTGACCGCCGAATTAAAAGCATCCGGTGTTAATTCTTCCTGCCGGATAACTGGGGAACAGGGATTCGAACCCCGACTAACTGATCCAGAGTCAGTCGTGCTACCATTACACTATTCCCCAACTCGTCGGCTAATTGTAAATCGCCATCTGCCGATTGTCAATTGTCATTTGACAGTCCCAGGCAGAATCGCTAATCTACTTTCTATGATTCGCTTTTACCAACTTATGGTTTTGGGCTTTATGGCCGCTTTGCTCACAGGCTGTAACGGTTCTAAAAAAGACGAGCCAATCTGGAAACATACCAAAATCTCGGATTTAGCCCCTACTGCCGGCGCCGAAGACCCCGACGACCGGCTAAAAACAATAACTTTCAACATCTATATTTTCGAAATGCCGGCGAAGAACATCAGCACATTGGATAATGCCTGGCGAATACTGTACACAAACGTGCTTGAGTTTAACAGCTACGAAGCATTCAATGCCAATTCATTTTTAATTGGTTTCGGTCAGGACCAAATGTGGAATAAAATCGCCGATTTACTGCGTGCCGCCGGTGCTAAAAAATTAGAAACAGTCACGCTTTTGTTATCCGACAAGGAAGCCAGTGACGTCGCCATTGCTACACTTTATGATGAACAAACTATCTTTTACCTCTGGCGTGACGGCTCATTGGACGGAACCACTATGGGGCCCGGCATAATTGCACTTCGGGTAAAAGTGGAAAAAATCCCCGGCTCAAGAGGTGTATGCAAACTCGATGTGCTGCCGGTATTTTTACCACTTACAAAGAGCTCTATTCCACAACTGGCCGCCCGAGAAAATTCCGGTGAGTTTCCTTTCACATGGTGTCGGTTTGGTTCCAAAATGGCTCCCAGCGACTTTATCTTCCTGGGACCGAAAAGATATGTCGGCAGCCAAACAACCCTGGACAGTTTAATTTTCAGCAGAAACTATGGCGATGAGCCGGTTGCCAGAACTTACCTTTTTGTTTGCAGCAGAATAATTGATTGAGTCGCCGTATGTCCAAACCAACGGTTACACTAACACGATGCAGCGATTACAGTCAGCCCAAAATTACCGAAGGGATTGCAAGACACTTCGAGCTTCTCGGCGGAGTGGAAAATTTTATAAGTCGAGGTGATACCGTTCTGCTCAAGCCTAATTTCATCGCCCCAAAGTCCCGGTCCCGCGCCGCTCAGACCGACCCGGCGGTAATACTTGGAACCGCCGGATTGCTGAAAGACTTCGGTGCAAAACCCTTCGTCGGCGATTCACCCGCCTGGGGCAATGTGTTCGGCTGCATTAAGAATTTAGAATTGCAGGAGTCGTTGAAGAAATTATCCATACCCGTAAAACAGCTTGATAAGCCAAGAAAATGCCGGATTGGCACGCAACAAACCTCCGTCGGCATAAGTTCGGCGGCACTCGATGCCGATGTCATTATAAATTTACCCAAATTCAAAACCCATCAGCAGGTGGTGACGACATTTGCGGTTAAGAATATTTTCGGCTGTGTGAGCGGCAAGCAAAAAGCCCTGTGGCACTTTACCAAAGGCAAAAACACCGGTGATTTTTGTGAATTACTAATTGAAATATTTAGGTTTCTAAAACCCGCTCTAACTATAATCGATGCTGTTACAGTGATGGACGGCCCAGGCCCGATTAACGGCAGAGCAAGGCCTTTGGGGTGGCTGATAGGCGGGGTCGAACCGATTGCCTGTGAGACTATATGTTGTAAACTGGTCGATATTGACCCGGCAGATGTGCCGATTATCAGGACAGCAAGACAGATGAGTTTCGGCTGTTCGGATTTTGACAAAATAGAAATAACCGGTGATGATTTCCCGGAGAATGTATGTACGGACTTCGAACTGCCCCATCTTATTCCACTTAGATTTTCCCTGCCGCACGTTTGCAAGAGCATCGCCAAGCAAATATTACTACTGGCTAAAGTTAAAAAAACAAAATAAAATTGTTACCGTTCAGGTAAATCTCAATCGCTGTGAACAAATGCAAGTTTAACTTATTTATGAAAGGAACAAAATATGCTTAGAAAACTAAATCTTATTTACCTTCTGTGTGTTGTCGTTTTAGTGGTTTTCGCAGCCGTACTTACCTCAGCTAATGCTGCGAGTCTGGAAGGGCCCGGTGAAAGTGAAGTTTTCCAGCTCGCTGAAAACGGCAAAAGCAATGCGATTATTGTTATTCCGGGTGATGCCGACGTGGTCACATCATTCGCTGCATCCCAGCTTCAACGCTATCTTGAGAAAATCACAGGCGCCCGGTTGCCCATTAAAGCTCAACCACCCGGCGCAAATACAAAGTTGACAATTCAATTTCAAATCCAGTCCGACACCGCACTTCTTTATGATGGGTTTCGAATCGAGGTTTCTAAATCCCGTATTATGCTGACGGCTACGAAAACACGAGGATTGCTCTATGCGGTCTACACAATACTTGAGGATGCCGGCTGTGCATTTGTCTATCCCGGCGTGAATGAAGAAATCGTTCCCGAAGATTCCTCGCTTTCATTTGCGGTGGGCAGCCGCACCCTCGTACCGGCTATAGAACATCGCGGCCTTACTTTCTACGGACTGCAGGCAAGCAGCCTTGAGATGGGACGAACCCTTATCGACTGGATGGCCAAGAACCGTTTGAACATCATAATGCCGTCGGAGGACCGGCCAAGTGACTGTCCCGGGCCAGCCCATGCCAGCCATTGGAACCAAGTGGGCGGTGAACTGCTGCCCGAGGTGCAAAAAAGAGGCTTTGTAATCGATATGAGCGAGCATTGCACACACGTATTCTTTCCGCGTTCGCTCTTTGCCGAACACCCCCAATGGTATGCACTAAATGGCGGCGTGCGGAAGCTCGGACAGATGTGCTATGCCAATCCCGACGCAATCGAATACTATGCCAAAGCACAGGCCGTCTATGCCGCAAAACATCCGGAAATACATATGCTCGGAACCTGGCCTCTGGACGGCGGAGGCTATTGTGAGTGTGAAAAATGTAAAAATCCCGAAACGGTATTCAAGGCGGTTGTGCGAGTGGCGCAAAAATTACAACAGGTGCGCCCGGACCTGACCGTGGAGCACCTGGCATATAAAAGGCAGACCTGGGAAGTGCCTAAGACCGTGAAGGTTCCGGAAAACGTCTCGATTCTCTTTTGCCCAAGTAATAAGGACGAACTGGCGCGCGATTGGGTCGAGGCTGCAAAATCCGCACGCGGCGTCTATTTTTTCGAATACAAAACAGGCGACAATTATCACTTTGTGGCCAACGTCTGGCTGCGGCCCGAATTCGCCAAAGACCTCGTGGCTTATGCCAAAAATATAGGCTATCGCGGGGTTATTTCGCTTTATCTACCGATTGAGAACTGGTGGCGAAACTCGTTCAACACGTGGTTCTTCGCGAGAACCTGCTGGTATCAGGACCTGGATGTAAAAACGCAAATGAAGAAATACTGCAGTCAATATTACGGCCGGCACGCAGAAACTGTAAATGATATCTTTCGGATAATATTCAGCCAACTGCAAAATGAAAAGCTTAAGAGTTGTCATAACGCGCTGGGCGGAAAAAATGGAGACCCGGTAAATCCCGAGGGCCTGGCCCGCACAGAGCAGGCCGCTAATATTATCCTCAAAAAACTGGAGGATATTCGCCAACAAACCACCGACCCGGCTATTATTAAACGGCTCGACCGCATTGATGTGTTCGTCCGGTACTTTCGTCTGTATTACCAGGTCTATAATTCACAGAGTAAATCGCAGTTGAAACGCCTTGTCGAATTCAGCCGGGAAAACTCAAAGTTCCAGGACGGCGTGCTGATGTACCCTGAGTATATACAGTGGCGCTGCGGCGAGTATTATACAAAAGATTAAATTATTAACCGCTGATTACGCTAAGTTCCAATTATGCAATCGAAATCTATAAACATCTTAGGTATTGAGACAAGCTGCGACGAAACCGCTGCCGCTGTTGTTGCCGACGGCGGGAGCATCAAGTCATCTGTCGTGGCTTCGCAGACTAAATTGCACGAAAAATACGGCGGTGTCGTACCGGAAATCGCTTCCCGAGCACACATCGAAAATATATATCCGGTCATCGACGAAGCAATTAAACAGGCTGGCATCAACAAAGCCGATATCGATGCCGTTGCCGTGGCCAATCAGCCCGGCCTGACCGTCGCACTGATAGTCGGAGTAACCGCCGCTAAAACACTCTGCTTTGCACTGGACAAACCATTGATAGCAATAAACCACCTGCATGCCCATATGCAGTCGGCGATTTTAGACCAGGCTGATTTACAACTGCCGGCAGTCGCCCTGATTGTATCAGGCGGACATACGAGTCTTTACGATTACCGCTCGCCTCTGGAGCCTAAACTCTTAGGCTGTACCATCGACGATGCAGCCGGCGAAGCCTTTGATAAGGTTGCGACGATTTTGAAGCTGCCATATCCCGGCGGGCCCAGCATTGAGAAAAAAGCAAAAGACGGCAATCCAAAAGCAATCGAATTTCCGCGCTCGATGCTCGACAGGGACTCCCTGGACTTTTCCTTCAGCGGTATCAAAACCGCAGTGCTGTATTATTGTCGCGGCCAGGATATGAAAGGCCAAAACAAGATCGATTCGATGAGCCAAAACCAAATCGCCGATATCGCAGCTTCTTTTCAGGCTGCGGTGGTCGATGTGCTTGTGGAAAAGACCCGCCGGGCCGCCGAAAAAATAAGCGCAGTAACCGTTCTGCTCGGAGGCGGGGTCGCAGCCAACAACCAACTCAGACTTAGCTTGCAGCAGATGTGCGATTCGACTCAACCGCCCAAAAAATTACTCGTCGCACCAAAACAATATTGCACCGACAATGCCGTTATGGTAGCCTCTCTGGCGTACCATAAATTTAAGGCCGGGCTTTTTGCAGATTTAACTCTCGAACCAAAAGCAGGTGCTTTATAATTTATAGATTACGGAATACGAACCAGGTAAGGCAGGTGAAATATTCAGGCTGAGCAGATAAAAAAATTGTTGCAGCAGGTAAAAGACGGCGAGCTTGCTGTCGAAGAAGCGGTTGAAAAACTTCGCCATCTGCCGTTTGAGGACCTGGGATTTGCCTGCCTCGACCACCATCGTCAAATCCGTCGTGGCTTTCCGGAGGTCATCTACTGCCCCGGAAAAACCTCAGAACAGATAATTAAAATCTTTGCGAACCTCGCTGAAAAAGGCAATAACGTTTTAGCCACACGGGCCCAGCATGATGTCTTCAATGCATTAGCCGAGACAAATATGTTTCCGAAGGCCCGATATGAAAAGTCAGCCAGGGCGATTATCCTGGAACAGAAAAAACCGAAACCTTCCAAAACCGTCTTACCTATAGTAACCGCCGGCACCGCTGATTTGCCGGTTGCCTCCGAAGCAAAAGTTACCGCCGAAATTATGGGCCAGCGGACTGAGTTGATTTGCGATGTCGGAGTGGCTGGTCTGCACAGACTGTTCAGCCATATTGAGAAACTGCAAAAAGCAAACGTCGTTATTGTTGTAGCGGGTATGGAAGGCGCGCTGGCCAGTGTCGTGGGCGGCCTTGTCAGCTGTCCGGTAATCGCCGTACCAACCAGCGTCGGCTATGGCTCCAGTTTCGAGGGACTCTCAGCCCTTTTGACAATGCTGAATAGTTGTGCCGCCGGCGTTACTGCTGTTAACATCGACAACGGTTTCTCTGCCGCTGTTACCGCCACACTTATCAACAAAAAAATAGAGCAGAATAGTTAAACAAAAATGCCGATAGTAAGAAACATCCCGAAACTAAAACCAAGAGCATCCGACGCTCACAAAGGCGATTTCGGCAGGGTCGCTATAATAGCCGGCAGCCTCGGTATGAGCGGAGCGGCAGCCCTTGCAGGCCGCGCCGCCCTGCGGGCTGGCGCTGGACTTGTGAGAGTTGCAATTCCCGAAAGTATCCTGCCTATTGTCGCTTCAATAGAGCCTTCTTTCACCACTATACCATTGTCCGAAGACAGAAGCGGCAAAATTTCCCCAAAGGCAATCAATACCATCCTTGACATCATAGATGAAAATGATTGTCTTGCTTTCGGCCCGGGTATAGGACTCAGTGGTTCTGTTAAACTCGTCCTTGAGACACTTATTAAACAGGAGAAGTTGCGGCTGGTTATTGATGCTGACGGCCTGAATAACCTGAGCAAAATAAAAAGCTGGCCCGACAAAAACAAAGCAAGTCTTATTTTGACTCCTCATCCGGGCGAGATGAAAAGATTGTGGACAGGCCTTTTAAGGCAAGAGTTCCCGCTCAACCGTCAAAAACAGGCGGCACAACTGGCACAGCACACCGCAACTACTGTGGTCCTCAAAGGCGCAGGAACCGTCGTTACCGACGGAAAAAAAGTGTACATCAACAAAACCGGCAATCCCGGAATGGCCACCGCCGGCTCAGGCGACGTTTTGACCGGAGTTATAACCGCTCTTGCAGCCGGCGGGTTGAGTAACTTCAATGCCGCTGTACTCGGTGTTTATATTCACGGCCTGGCCGGAGACATCGCAGCAGGAAAAATCGGCCAGGTTAGCTTGATTGCAACAGACATTGTAGAGGCCTTGCCGAAGGCTTTCCAGAAGGCCAAATGACAGGCTGAGGCTTAAACAATTTCCATACTCGAAAAACAGTTTTCTTAATTCTTTACTCCCCGTGTACATCACACTTTCGACGAGTGCTGTTTATGCGATTTTGTCGCCTTCAGGCACATATTATCGCCCGTTTAAGACTATATTT
Organism: uncultured Pirellulales bacterium; assembly: GCA_964539795.1. GTDB lineage: Bacteria > Planctomycetota > Phycisphaerae > Sedimentisphaerales > Anaerobacaceae > CAZTKW01. The sequence goes on along the minus strand of CAZIKS010000011.1, from coordinate 18,117 downwards.
TTCAAGAAAACTGCTCTAAAGAGCCGAATGTAAGCTTAGATACCAAAGAAATCCGTAACAAAGGTAAAAGATGGAAGCAGCTATAAACGAAACGGTTCCGCAGGAAATCGGACCGATTTTACAACTCAACAGACCGCTTTTACCAATTGGTGAATATGCCGACCGCGAGGGTATCACCAAAGGACTCATCGAGGAGTGCGGCAGGCTCGGCATTGTTCCCATTAGAAGATACAAAGGCAAAACATTTGTTGTTGATGTGCCGATACATTCCTATTCCGACAAGTATGAAATTATCGGCACCCCCGTCCAAGCGCCTGATAAAACAACCCGCGCAAAAAGAATATCAAAACCACCCGAAAAGCTAACAGAAACATCTGAAATTGACGATATGCTGGCGAAATTCGCCGTCGACATAGACAGAAATGGAACCGTATTTAATTCAATTCAAAAGGATTTTCCTGAAAGGCTCGAAATCGCCGACGAACAAACGGTCGCAATAGATAACGAGATTGAACTTACCGAAGAAATATCTCAGCTTCAAACCGAAGCCAATGAAACCGTCGGCAGGCCGGCAAAACCTGCCAAAGACACTATAGGCCCGGACGAGAATATCTTTCAATCAGTCCAAACCCGCCCATCCAAATCGCCCGAAGTTGCCGACGAGCCGATGAATAAACCAGAACAACCATCCCAGCCGGAAACTCCACCAGATGTAATTCAAACACCCGAACTGCAGGCATCTGAAATCATCGACGACCTCCCCGATTTCGCCGATGAAGTCATAGAAATCCAAAAGGCAGTAGAATCACTCCAAAATTCGCAGGAAGATGAAAGGCAAATTAACATCCTGGCTGCACAGGCCAGATCCAAACGCATCTGGCAGTTCGCCGCCGTTTTCTCTCTCGTCTGTTTCTTCGCTTCTATCTTTGCCAGTCTCTGGTTTTATACCGGTCGCAAAACACAGCTCGAAAAGCTCAATCAGGCGTATGCAAGCATTGAAACAGTATATGCCTATTATACACAGGCCGACAAAAATGCCGAAACTATACGCAACGAACTAGACAGGTCCAGGGCACAGGCAGAACGCATTCAGAGCGAGCTTGCCAAATCTACAGCGGAAATACAAAAGGTTCGATATGAACTGGCCCAGGCAAAACAAAACTTCCAGAACACAGGAAGCTACAACGCCGTGGCCGCAGAGCAACTAAATAAAGAAATCCAGGAACTGGCGACCCGATTGGCCAACCTTACTAAAAACCCCTGAGTCCTAGCAAACAAAAGCCCTACCACGAGGAGATTAATCAAATGAGCTTCTTTACAGCAGGCCGCCGGCGGTGTAATTTATTTCCGGTATAAATTCAGCTTCCCAAGCAATTTCCAGCCGGCCGGCAGAAGAAGCGCCGCCAATGCTATCTTCAGTAAGTCGCCGACGATAAAAGGATACAGGCCTATTGCCAGCAAACTCTTGATGTCCACTATGTGACAGAGCCAGGCTAAGCCGAAAGTGTATATGGCAATGTTGCCGAGAATCATAGCAATAATGGTTGTCCAGATGTGCCTGTCCCACCCTTTCTCGGCAAGGTATCCTGTGACATAGGCAGCGGCGATGAAACCTACAAGATACCCCCCCGTCGGTCCTGCCAGTACCGCTAAGCCTGCCCTGCCTGCGGCGAATACAGGAAACCCGGCAACTCCCTCGGCTATATATGCAACTACGCACAAGCTCCCGCGCCTAGCACCAAACAGCGCCCCTACCATCAGTACAGCGAAAGTCTGTCCCGTAACAGGAACAGGCCAGCCAATCGAAATCTGAGCACATAAACCGATAAGTAAAGAACCGCCGACAATCAGAGCGATATCATAAAAAACTGCATGGAAACTCCGGCAGGGACGGAAAACGTCGGCATAAGTTATTTTAGCCTGCATAATTACTCCATCGGCAAAACAAAAATACTTCGCTTGCTTTGTGAACAGGCTCTAACCGGGTACATAAATATAAAAGCCTGTTATTCTGCGAACATTATATTTAAGATTCGTCCCTGTGTCAAACAGCATACTATCAACTTTTCCCGGATATAGTTCCCAACGACCGGCGTCGAATAATAAATTAGCTGGTTTGGCCTTCCTCTATCGAAAGTGTCACCGGTATATCGAGCCAGAATGTAGAGCCTTTTCCCGTTTCACTTTCCATACCGATACTGCCGGCGAGCATAGTGGCCAATTCCTTACTGATGGCAAGGCCCAAACCGCTGCCGGTCGATTGGCGCGTTATCGAGCCGTCAGCCTGACGGAATTTCTCAAATATCTTTTCCCTGTTGGTTTCGGCGATGCCGCAGCCGGTATCCGACACCGATAACCGCACCGTCTTTTCATCCAGCATAGTTGCCCGCATTTCTATTCTGCCGCGCTGCGGAGTGAAATTCACCGCATTGCTCAGAAAATTGTACATTATCTGCTGGACCTTGCCCGCATCTGTTGAAAGAATCGGTATGTCATCGTCGATGAGCAGCTTGACTTTTATCCTCTTCTTTTTTGTAACAGCCGAGTAAGACGCCACCAGTCCCTTACAAAGTTGCGGCACGGAAGTCTTTTCCATATATAGTTTCATCTTACCCGCTTCGGTCTTCGCCATATCCAGCAGGTCGTTAATCATATTCAACAGTCTTTGTCCGCCGGTAATAATATTCTCGGCGTACCTTTGGGCCTTGTCTTTTTTCAAAATTCCCGGCTTTTCTCGGAGAATCTCGGCAAAGCCCAGTATAGCATTCAAAGGTGTTCTAAACTCGTGTGAAATATTGGCCAAAAACTCACCCTTTACCTTGTTGGCCTTGAACAGCTCTATATTTCGTGTTGAAAGCTCTATGATTTTGGCATCGAGTTGTTTGTTCGCTTCCCGCAGCTTTTCCTGGCTGCTTTGCAACCCATCAAGCATGTGATTAAAAGCATCGGCAAGCTTCTCGTACTCGTCTCGCGTTTGTATCGAACTTCTGATGTCGAGATTGCCCTCGGCCACGTTGTTTGCAAGTGCCCGCAACTGCCGGATTGGACGAAGAATTACCCGCTGGGTAATCATATAAAAGGCAACGATTGCCCCAGCACCACCGACCAGCCCCGCAACGATTATGCAGACCCGATTTATGAGTACCGTCCTACCGATTTCAAGGGCGGCCGATTGAATCACAACCGCGCCTATCGGCTCATTTCGACCAAACGCACTTGCCGAACCTTCTGCATGATGGCAGCTTATACAACTGTCGGTCGCCCTGAATACTCGCACATAGTTGCTGTAAAGGATGCCGTCTTTTTCTTCAAAAAAGATGTTATCGCCTCTGATCTCTTCAGCCCTTAGAACCTCGACGACCTCTTTCTGTCGGTCAGTCAGCTTTGATAACTCACCTTGTTCTTCTTTTCTGAAGCTAAGCCAACTCAACTCGGCATCATTGGCATCCAGCGGCCCGCCGAGATTGTTTAATGGAGCAAGCGCTGTTTCGCCGCCTTCTTTTAGCTGAAAGTGCCGATTCAGCAGCATTTCGGACTTTGCTCTACCGGCATCAAGAGACGCTTTTGTTGTCAGCTTGTCCATCCAGATATAGGGAAGCAAAAGTGCAAGCGCAAGGATAAAGACAACCGCCGCTCCGAACGCTATCCTGCACTTTTCCGCAAGCGATAGGGGCGACAGGTGCACAAATACCAAAAACCTGTGATAGATATCATGTATTTTTTTTCGCATAAAATCGTATACTCAACTGACGTCTACGGTTCTTGTTCGCTGGATTCCTGCTCGATTGAGTGCGAGTGTTTTTGTGTTCTCAGGTTCAGCTCATCCAGTTGTTTCTGGTCCACCTCGCTCGGCGCATCGGTTAGCAGGCACTGCCCACGCAGGGTCTTCGGAAATGCTATTACATCTCTGATATTTTCCGTCCCCGTTAGCAGCATAACGATTCTGTCCAGCCCGAACGCTATACCGCCGTGAGGCGGAGCCCCGTAGTCCAAAGCCCTCAGGAAAAAACCGAATTGCTGCCGGGCCTGTTCCTTTGATATATTGAGCAAGTCAAAGACTTTTTCCTGGACTTTCGGATTGTGGATACGAATACTCCCCCCCCCAATCTCCGAGCCGTTGACTACAATATCATAGGCCTGTGAACAGATATTGCCGGCGTCGCTTTCGAGTTTGTCCAGGTCCTCCTCGACTGGAGCGGTAAACGGATGGTGCAGCGAATCATAACGCTCCTGCTCCTCGTTCCACTCGAATAGCGGAAAGTCAACTATCCACACAAATTCAAAGCTGTTTTCATCATAAAGGCCCAAATCTCTCGCTACTTTACACCGCAGTTCAGCCAGTGCCTTGTTTGCTGTCTTTTCGCTGTCGGCAATCAGTAAAATAAGGTCGTTTTCCTTTGCCTCGAACCGCTCTGTTATCTCGTCAAGCTGTTCTGCGCTGAAGAACTTGGCGCTGCCCCCGGCCAACGTTAGCTTATCATTTTCTTTCCTGACCTTGAACCAGGCAAGACCCTTTGCCCCGTAATCACCGACAAATTCGGTCAGCGTTTTTTCAATATCTTTTCTCGAATACTTCTCCCCGCCCGGTGCACAAAAACCCTTCACGATTCCCCCTTTTTCAATGACCGAAGTAAACACTTTGAAACTGCTGTTCTTTGCGATATCCGATATATCTTTGAGCTTCATATCAAATCGCAGGTCCGGCCTGTCCGTCCCGTAATTGTCAACCGCGTCTTTGTAGCTCATTCGCCGCATCGGAACTGCCACATCAACACCAAGTATCTCCTTCCAGATTTTTGCCACAAGGTTTTCATTGACGCTGATAACGTCATTGACATCGACAAAGCTCATCTCAATGTCGATTTGAGTAAATTCAGCCTGCCGGTCGGCACGCGGGTCTTCATCGCGAAAGCACCGGACTATCTGGAAGTACTTATCAACCCCGCTAATCATTAAAATCTGCTTGAAAAGCTGCGGCGATTGCGGCAAGGCATAAAAACAGTTTTTGTGCAGCCTGCTGGGAACGAGAAAATCCCTTGCACCTTCCGGCGTACTCTTGGCCAGCATCGGGGTCTCAATCTCCAAAAAGCCAAGAGAATCGAAATAGTCACGTGTGATTTTGCTCACACGATGACGCGTCCGCAGCTTTTGCTGCATCTGGGGCCGACGAAGGTCGATATACCGATTAGACAGCCGAAGCTCCTCGTTTGTCTTTTCGATGTCTTCGAATTCAAATGGCGGAGTTTTAGAAGCATTAAGAATCTCTATTTGCTGCACAGCAACTTCGATTTGACCGGTAGGCAGCTTCGGATTTTCCAGCCCCTCGCCTCGGGGCTGAACAAAACCCTCAGCCGATATTACCCATTCGTCACGGACCGTTTGTGCCAGTTTGTGAGCCGCCGGCTGGCTATCCGGATTACAAACTAATTGAGTCAGACCTTCCCTGTCTCGAAGGTCGATGAATACCAGGCCACCGTGGTTACGATAGGACTGCACCCAGCCTGACAAAATAACTTTTTTACCGACGTCCTCTAACCGAAGTCGCCCGCAGGTATCTGTTCTTTTGAGCATCGAAAAAGCTCCCCAAAAAGTCTATAGCAAAAAATATATGCTATCCGCTACATAATGCTCTTTAGAATAGTCCAATCGCCCCCTTTCGTCAATAACAGCTTTCAATATTCGCACCCCCCGGCAATCCTGCCCCGACACCAACGCTGCTTGGAAAATCTCAACAATCGAAAACGTTGAAAGCCTTACAAAAAACGCCAGACTTATTTGTCTAAACTCCCTGTAGCGGGCTATAATCTCTCAAAAACAATAACTAAGCCGCTACTAAAGGCCTTCTGACCAATCTTAAAGTTCTGCAAAAAAAACTGTTTTATTACTTTTTTTTCTTGCAATAATTATATTTTTTGTTACAATGAGCCTAGAATACCCCTAAGGGGTTTTTACCTTGGGGGAAGATGTGCGGAGTCACCGCTTAAGATTTAAAAGGGTTTACTACGGGCTGAGGTTTCTAATTCCTCTTCCTCCCTCCCGACCTCAGCCCATTTTTTTGACTTAAATATCGCCGGTGGGCGGTTTTTTTGTGTTAATTCCGCTTTTTGTGCCTTTTTCCACTCTAAGTTCTTCTTTGAAAATAACTTACGCTTCAATTCTTAAACAATTGAAGTTCCCTGCCTAATGTATGTGTTTAACGCTGTTTTTACAGAAGAGTTGTGCTGAAATATCGCTCCGCCCGGTCAGGCAAAACCGTGGTAATATTGCCGTCGATTCTTTTGGCCAGTTCTCGGGCCGCCCAGACATTTGCCCCCGAGCTGATTCCCACCAGCAGCCCGTAATCCCTGCCTAATTGCCGAGTGGTCTCTATAGCATCCTCGTCGGTCACCTCCACCACATCGTCAACCATCGAGACATCGAGCACATCGGGAACGAACCCGTCCCCTATACCCTGTATCTGATGAAGCCCGGGCTCATGCCCAAGCAAAGCTGCCACATCCTTAGGCTCCACGGCAACAATTTTCACATCGGCTTTGTGTTCTTTGAGGAATTTGCCTACGCCCTGCAGCGTTCCCCCGCTGCCGACCCCCGCTACGAAGCATCCAATATCGCCGCCCATCTGCCGCCAGAGTTCACGGCCGGTCTGCTCATAATGAACACGAGGATTGTCAGGATTCTCGAACTGTTGGGGTACATAGATGCGTTTATCCTTAGCTGCCATCTCTTCAACACGGCGAATCGTTCCCGGCAGACTCTCTTCGTCAGGTGTAAGAACCAGTTCGGCCCCAAGAGCCTTGATGAGTTTCTTGCGCTCCTCGCTCATACCTTCAGGCATCACAATCCGCACCGTATAGCCCATCAATCGCCCCACCAAAGCCAGTCCGATTCCGGTATTGCCGCTGGATGGCTCGACGATGATTGAGTCTGGCTTCAGTTTACCGTCACGCTGGGCACCCTCAAGCATTGCAAGCGCTACCCGGTCTTTGATACTCCCGCCGGGATTGAGAAATTCGGCCTTGGCAAAAATTTTCTCGCCTTTCAACTGCAGCAGAGGTGTGTTGCCGATTAGTTCAAGAACATTGTCTGTTAGCATAAATAACCCTTAAAATGCTCAAAAATTTACTGCTTTGAATCCGGCATACTAACAAAATCACACTTCAAGTACAACTCTAACCTTATTTTTGTATTAAAAAACACGATTCTTGAAAAATAACCTATGGTTAGGGTATTTTTTAAAAAAATTATTTATTTTTTCTAAAATATGAACACACTTTTACGCTCTTGGTATATAATTATAGAGACTCGTATACAATTAAAGATTAGCCAATATACAGGGCTGGGAGTATCTCGCTTTCTCCTCTCCCTCCTCTCTCAGCCCTGTTTTTTTTATGCGCCTATGTAGCACGGGCTGCCATATTTACCACGTCTTCAAAAAATAATAGTTGACAGGCATCAAAATATTTTATAGATTTTGCTTGAAACTTGAGCGTTTTTTAGGGATAATAATTTTAATTAAAAACCTATTGCAGGGCTGGGATTTTCTCGCTCTCTCCTCTCCCTCCGCGACCCAGCCCTGTTTCTTTTTTACCAACACAAACTACATTAAATCAGACATATTAATATTGTTGGTTCCCTCTGCAGACTCGGGAAATACTGGAAAATTTCTTTGATGATGTAAAAACCACTTG
>CAZIKS010000011.1:0-10419 GCA_964539795.1 uncultured Pirellulales bacterium | reverse complement strand
CCGTTTTACATCCTTTGCCTTCATACACCACTCATCAGGCAAACTGTAACTGACAACACCCGAATCCCAGCCCTCTCATCGCCGGTCCGGATAGTTCTCTATATCTTCGAAGGCACCCGGCACACCACCTGCAGGCCCGTAAAACACGCTGCCTCCGTAGGTAGTCAAATAAAGCATCCCCGGATGATGAGGGTCGGGTATCGCACGCTGACCCCACTTGAAGTTATATCCTCCCAGCCGATACCAGCTGTCCCCACGATCATCACTGCTAAATGCCGAATTGTGAAAGGTGTTTATGTAAATAGTATCACGTTGACGAGGGTCCATCCCCGCAGAAGAAACACGTATCTTCTCATCGAATACCTGCTTCCAGCTTTTACCGCCGTCCTCCGTGCGATAAACTCCGCCGTATAAGTCACGCCCCTCGACTGTTCTCGGCCAGCAGCTAAGATACATTATCTTGCTGTCCACCGGGTCGATAAGTAAATCCGCCGGTGCATTCACACCTTCGGCTAAAACCACTTTTTCCCAGCTTTGCGCCTTATCGTCGCTTGTGTAAAGTGCACCTTCCACTGTTTTACCGTCCGCCTCGCCGCGCGAAACTATCAGATAAAGCCTGCCTGATGGCGCCCTGCGCATCTGCCAGGCAAACTTGTTGTCCCCGAGACCGTTGTTCGCCGCATTCCAACTTGCCCCCCCGTCGGTTGACTTAAAAACTCCTTTGTCGAAAACACATGCATACAGAGTTCGCGAATCGGAAGGACTCTCCGGGTCAAGCAAGATATGCGTACCTATCGAGTTCTCGGACATGCCTTTATTGGATTTTTGCCAGTTTTTACCGCCATCGTTGGAAACAGCCACTCCTCCGGTATAGCGCCCGAATCCGCGCCTTGAAAACATCTTTGTTCGGGGCAAATCGTGAGCGTTCGCCCACACCGACCACACACGTCCCTTAACTTCCGGGTCGAAAGTAAGCCAGTAACACGTATTCTCCCAGCCGGATGGTATCCCCTTAATTGAGTGGTACCAGCTTTCACCACCGTCAAAAGTATGGAAAAGTCCGATGTCCGTATAGGTAATAAAAAAGTGTTTCTTGTCGAACGGATCAAAGTGAAGCCCGTAACAGGTAGTTACATTAAGCCCCCTCGTACTTACCGACCCGTCTGCATTGTTGTTGCTGTAAACCTGCACCCACTTTTTGCCGCCGTCCACTGTCCGATGAGCACTGCCGTTGTCGCTTGAGTAACATATATCAGGATTCGTGGGAGCTACTCCAAGAGATATCGGTGAACCGCCCCACCCAGGACCGTGGTCGCGTGTGAGCCACGACCCTTCCAGATTATTGGAAATCACTTCGCTGCCCTTGGCATGGTAAACCCAGTCCCAGCTGTCACCTGCCGTCTCGCTCTTTAATGTACCGTACTGACCCTGGTAGGAACCGCACGAAAGATAAATCACCTCCGGCTTGAACCGGCATACCCCAATACTTCGAAAACGCGGCAATTCCCCCCGATAACTCTTGCCTTTGGAAAGGTCAGGATTGACTTGGGTCCAGCTTTCTCCGCCGTCGGTAGAACGGTAAACACCCCCGACAACCTTCGTAGCGGATTGCCGCATACCTGAGAGTATGTATAAAACGCTCCCATCCTCACCGCTGCCTCCGTCGGCCCCGGATATGGATTTTACCGGCAGAGACAACTTGCTTTTCTCCCCCGATTCCCTCGAAACACGAACGCCCCCGTTTCCCGTAAATACTATTACCTCATCTTCCCTGCCCCACCAGCACCCCGGCAATATACCCTGCACCGAACGCCCCGGAAGTCTCGCCAATAATCGCCAACTATTACCCCGGTCTGTCGAAACCATAAGCCGCCCTGATGCAGCTTTACTCTCTCTGCCGCCTCCCATAAACCGCCTCAATGGACTCACTCCGATATAAATATTATTGCTGTTCGCAGGGTCAACTCGAATCTTGCTGACCGTACCTTTGAGCCAGCCTTCGCTTTTTACCTTTTCAGCGTCCGGGTAAATAAGCCGCCACTTACCGCCCCTGTCTTCGCTGCGAAATAGTCCGCTGTTAAGTTTGCCCCTGTCTTCGCTGTGCAAAGAACCGTTAGTGGCTGCATAAATTGTATCAGGCTCGCCCTCGGCAAATGCAAAATCGGTAATACCCGTCTGAAGGTTAAACATCCGCCAGGTCGTCCCGCCGTTATGACTCACATAAGCCCCCGTCATATCGCACGAAGCAAATAGATGCTTCTCATCAGCCGGATTGATGGTAGGCCGAAAAACTCCGCCCCCCCCGCCCGGACCTATCACACGCCACCCTTTGGCCGGCTGCGTTCCTTCTTTCACCTCAACCCCAACCGCTTGTGTTCCCTTATAGACCAAAAGCAGAAATACGCTTATAACCAGCAAATTATATTTATAAGTTAAGTTCCGAATCATAGTGCACCTTTTGTTTCCTTTCGTTTTTGTTAATCAAACTGCTTCATTTACCATTTCAATTTCCTTGAATCTGCAGAAATACCCAAGCTCTTTGCTGATATCTCCATAACACGTCTGGCGGTGTAATCCATGCATCCAGTTTTTCCACAGCTTCTCTGCATCGCCGTCGACCTTAACTGTAATTTTGGTGCGGCAGCCTCTGTCGTGCTCAAGCGAGACTGGCGTATCGACAATCCGGCCGGTGAAATAACGCAGGAGGTCTGTACCAACAAGTATCGCCTGTGTTACCCTTTCTCCGATTCGCATTTCAACCTGCGTAACTGCTCCCGCCTGACGTTCCATTATTGTGCGTATCTTGTAGGCGGCCGAAGGACCATTGGGACCATCCATCTTGGTGGTGCCAAGACAGTGAGCAAGAATGATTGTGTTGTTGGATTCATCCACCGTTGGATCACTAATAAAACCCGGCCTGCCTGACAGCCCCTGAAATATTATGTGAGTCATTGCACATCGCAGGTCCGATTCACAAATACCGCCCAATCCCATATTATTCAGCCGTGTAAAACCAATACACGGAAAAGCAGGTAGTTTACGAGTAGCCGGCGCATAGCTGCCGTAACAATCAACGGTCAGGACTGTCCCGCCTTCGTCGGATAACACGTTTTCAAAAGCCAATGCAAGTTTGCTGGACTTGAATATCTCTTCTCGGGAAGGTTCTACAACACTTTCGGCGCCTGTTATCCACCGCTCGGCCTCCGCTTTTGCTGCACCCTCATCGATGGCATTATAAGCTTCGAGCATTTGCTCAAGTTCGATGCGTTTAATTTCTGTGCCGAACTTGTCTTTCATTTCCTTCGCATACTCTTCGAACGGCCTGGTGGTAACGTTAAGTATCTTGGCTTCTCCTAAATGATGAATCGCACGGAAAGGCCTTACGGCAGTTGCCAGTTGTTTGTAGTCGCTGGTCAGTATACATTCCATTTTGGCCCCCAAAGGCTGCTTCATTAGTTCGCCGAAGCTGGTCCATTGATGACCGGAATACGGAACGGCAAAAACCATTGTCGGCTTCTGGGATTTGAGAAGTTCCTGAATAACACCGCCCGTTCGCATCGTAAGATGAATCACCAGTATGCCGTCGACATCCTGTAATCTGTCTTTGAATTGAGAAACCTCAACCGCAGAGCCCACTAACTCATCCACAACAAATTCTACATCGGAAAATTCATCTTTTAATTTCGCAAACTCTGATTTATAAAACTGGACTTCCTTTTCCAAATCCAGACCGGGTTTGGGCCAATAGTCATTTCCCGCTTTCCCCATAAAAATCCTCGCTACTTTAACTTTCGTTCCTCTGCAGCCAGGACTTATAAGCTTCGAACCTTCCGGATTGGCCCCAAAAGCCGAAACCCCTGAACCGCCGAAATACAAAACGCCTCCGATTGCCGCCGCCTGCAGAAATTGCCTTCGATTAATTTCTTCTTTCATATTAACTGTCCTTCCTCTCTGTTGTTGAAAATATCCTCTACACTCTTCCGTAGAAAACATTTATTTTGTGATTGCCTTTGGCTTGACCGGTATTATATCAATAAACTCAGCCGATTGCCCCGTTTTTCTTCTGAAAAACAAAAAATTTTGTCCTTCTACAGATTTCAATTAACCGAGCTATCTTTTGGGTGTTAACGGATATGGCACCTTGAAAGCTACAGCAGACTTTGCCCTTGAACAAAATCCACTTTGCCTTTATGAGTCCATTTCTCGCGGAACTTTTTCGTATATTGCCATTCCAACTCACTTTGTGAGAGTCCGGTCTTTTCTAGGATTTCTTCCAAAGAGATGCCTTGCTCACCTTTGCCTAACAATCCGAGAACTCTAAAAACGGCCTGATCAGTGGAACATAATTTCCAGTCCTCAGAAGACCCAAGCAAAAAAGCTAAGCTTTCTTTTTCTCCAGAGTGCACAATGGCTTTATATTGCAGATTAAACTTGTCGTAGAAGGCTTTAACTTTAGATGCTTCTAAATCAATAATTGTAACAAGCTCTTGTTCCTTATAGGGCTCAAGGTCTATACAAATATCTTCATAATCTTGAGATGCATACTTTGCCTCATTCGCTACCGTTTGTGATATCGTAACATCACACTTTTCAATAAAATCATCCCACTTACCCAACTCAAAGAGTTTTATAATCGGCCCGGCATCAAGCAACAGAAATTGAAATTTTTTCATCCGTGAAATCCTCGTCTTCTGTGAGATATTCCTGGGCCTTTTTGTAACTTATCCCCATATATTTTGCAAACTGAATCAGAGACAACTTCCCCTCTCTTAAGGCACGTAATGCTAAGTCGCAGTATCTTTCTGGTAATTTTTCAGGCCTGTATGATGCTCTCGGTTTGAGAAATCTTCTATATCTCTCGGCAGCATCGCAATATTTTACTGTATCTTCCTTGCTAAGTCTGAATATGCTGGCAATGCGATAAATTAGAGCGAGCAAAGAAACGTCGAATTCCCTTGCAATGTCATCTAATTGGTCCAATGTGATGTGGCCCTGTTCATCAATGTTTGACCGAATTCTTCGTTCTATTGGTTCTTGTGGCATTAAAAGTCGGCTTGCAAAAGCATCTGCTAATTTCTCTTCGTTTTCGTTGACTATACAGCAATCTGCATTCTGAAGTCTGAAAATCTTCCATGTCAAAATGTGAAACAATTCATGAGCAAGATCGTAACTGCGTCTCCACTGTTTATTCCTCCTGTTTAGGAGAATAGCAGGGCCAAATTCTGGAGACATAGTTGAAATAGCACTCCCAGAAAAATCCAAGTAAAATATCTTGATATAATAGGTCTCCTCTAATATCTGCTTCAGTGAAGCAATGGGCACGTCACCCAGAGAAAATTCACGTTGAACTTTACGTGCGAACGATTCTGCTTGCAAATAGTCAAATTCTTCCGGCTTAGTCACATCCGGTTCCGGGTGCCTGGCTTTCTTTTGTTCTCCTGTGCAAACCTCAAGCTTGTGATACTGCTCGCAAAGCTGTCTGAATTCTGTCTCCTTTTCTTTCATTTCCTCTTGAGTATTCGGCTCGTCACGCCAAAGCATTACATTTTCAGTAATTGGGTCATCCGTCAGAAAAAATTCAATGGATTTTCGATAAATCTCCGCTAACCTGCTAAGTTGTGAAAACTTTGGCTCACGTTTAGAGTTTTCAAAATCACTAAGAGATGATGCACCTATGCTGCTCTCCTGTGCCACTTTTTCTAACGTATAACCGATAGCAACTCTTGCTTCGTTTAATCTACGCCCAATATCCATAGTTACCTCCTTTTTCTGTTCCCCAGAATATTATACTATGTAATTCGGCAAATTATAACACATTTTTTCTGAAAAATAGAAGATTTTTGGTTTTTTTTTGCAAATCCTTGTTTTTGACTTGCTAATAACGCCTGCTTGCGGCCTTTCCGCTGCTCCTGTAGTTCACAAAAAAGTACCGAAGCGCATCTATCGGATGGTCGTACCGCCCGTCTTTCAGCGGCAGTTCCTTCCCGCTGCCGCTCGCACTCTCAGGATAATGATAGCACCGCAGAGCCTCTATCAGCCGCCCACACCTCGGCGAAATTATAAGGCTGCTCGTTCCGTCCCCTGCCCTGATGGCCCTGCGGATAAGTTCTATCCCCTCTAATACCCCGCTTCGCCTGTATCGCGTCGATACCCCTAAGCTGCGCAGCTCCCGAACTGCGCTCGTACCGGTAACATCATTTACCCCCTTGCCTGCCGGGTCACAAAATGTCGCCGCCACACGCCCTTCGCCCCCCGGAGTTCGCCTCTTAACCTCTTCCGCATGCACATCAATCGTCGCCCTGCTGCGAACGTACTCATCTACCACCCGCACCACCCCTTCCTCATCAACTTGAATCCAAAGGCAAACGAAAGGATTAACAAATCCAAAATCGAGCGTTCGGTACACCGCTAACTTCGCATCATAATCTATCTCCTGAACATGCACGCTCGGCTCGAACTCGTCAAAAACCATGTTCTCCAGGTTCGGCCTTTTGCAAAGCATCTCGGACTCCCACCCAGCCCTGCTCGCCCGTTGCATCTGTGTTATGCAGTCGTCAATCTTCAAATACCCCTCTGCCTTCTTAGCTTTGCCCCCGCAGTCCCCCCACAACCGGCACTGAGAGCAGTTCCTCTCACTGCACTTTTCTATCACCTCCCACAAACACCACTTAAAAACCGGTGTCTCGAACTGACTTGCCTCCGTAACTATTTTGTGCATCAAACCGTAAGGCCGATGCATAGTGCTTATCATTTCCATCCCGCCTACAAGCCCATCCATACTCTGCGTCGTAAACTTGGCCGCTGCAAAAACATCCTCGCTGAAAAGTTCAACCTCGTCGCACCGCAGCTTTTGAATGTGCTGCCCCCGAACGCTCGTCGCCGACTGCGTCAATACCTCCACCCCCGAACCATTGACGAAACTGCTTTTACCCTTATATACCGGCCCGTCTAAAAACTCCTCGAAGCCCCCTCGCAAAAAACCCGTCAGGTATTCATACATCCTCCCCGCCTGCTCACCCGAACCGCTAAGTATCCGCACCTCGCAGTTCGCCTTGAATATGCAGTCCAGAAGAGTAGCCGCCGCAGCCAACTCCGTCTTGCCCCCCGAACGGTTCGCCCAGACTATCGCATCGGCGTTTGCCCTTTTCTCCGCGCCAAAGTCCGCCGAAAAACTGTGCCACAAATAATCCAGTGGCACGTTGTGTTCCTCACATATTTTCTTGGCCGGTATATCAATACCTAAAAAAACTTTCACATACCTCTTGAGGTCTGCCCTTGTCGCCGGCTGAATCCTGCGCAGCGTCGAATAAACCTCAGCCGCTTCTGCTATCTCACCGCTATTCTCAAAATCGTTTTCCGGAAAAGTCGCTTTCCCCATTATCATTGCCCTCGATTTGAATTTTCGGATATGCCTCTTACAATTTGTTTGTTAGGTGATGTATAAACCTGCGATATGACCGCCCCATAAAAAAAGGGAGATACAGGCTCATTTACCTTATGGCTCTTGTAGGCCTGTCTCCCTGCTGCGACATGCCATTTTGCACTCCACCGCGGGAAGTGCTGTGGCTAAACGCCTTATTTGCACTCGCAACGAACACATTATACAATAATCCTGCCCCTCTTGTCAAGTCTATCCCCTACGCTTCAATCTCTTCTCTCTGTCAAATCCCGCCCTGTATTAGACTTATATCTCGCCATAAATTAAAATTATTTTGTTTTAATAACAACTCAAATCAACCGCTCTGCACACACCCGGCTTTTCGTTCCATCATCCCTTCTCTTCCGCCAGAGCAACTAACAACCTGCGGGCCGTCTTCGTCGGCAGTTTCGCTGCTTTTTTATCTGCCTCCTTCACTCCCTTGCCGTCACCCTTTACCTTCGAAACCGTCTTCTTCGCCAATGAAAAAGATATAATATCAAGGCACGCCTTCCGACCCGTTTCCTGGTTTTCCGACTCCGTAAGGTCCACCAGTTTCACCGCTGCAAGCGTAGCATAACGCGCTATTAAAAGTTCGCTTTGACGATTCAGACCGTTGATATAATGACTGAACCGCTCGGCAAAACCCTCCTCTGAAAGCCACTTGTTGTAAATGTTCTTGCTAAGCTTGTGTTTCAAAAGCACCTCATGCTCATCAAGGTCGCCGTTGAATAAATCATCCAGCACCGATAGTTGTTTCTTGGTCAAATATCTTCGTCTGCCCATTGTTAAAAAACCTCCATAATAACTTTACAAATTCTTAAGAAAGTCCCGCGCGATTGTCGTCAGCGCAGCCGCATTTGCTGCCGCCCTCGTACGACCCTCCCTAACTTCCTCCGCCGCCGAAAGTGCATTCTCTACAATCTGCCGTTGACCATTATCTAAAAAAAACACCATCGCCTTCGCAAAAAATTTCCTTCTAATCTTCGCTTCCCCCAAACTCGGTTTCGGCCTGTCAAGTTTGCTCAACAGTTCTATCTGTTTGGCCGTCCCCGGCAGAAGCTTACCAAGTTCACTAACCTCTAACTTTTTGTTCAGCCGCTTCAATAACGCAACCTTCTTCCCAATTTCATCCTTCCCCCCAAGACGGTTCAACGTCGAAAGATAAATGTCCGCCTGCTCGTCATCAACCTCCCACACTACGCAATCCGCCTCCTTGTACCCGCCCTTTCGCAAGGCTTTGCAGCGATGATAACCGTTAATTATCTGAAAGTACCCCTTCTTCGTCGGGTGCGGCCGAACAACTATCGGCTCGTATAACCCGCTCCGCTTGATATTCAAAAACATCTTCCTGAAATTGCCCCCGCTCTGCCGGTTCGGATTATCAGGATGACCGGTGAGCCTGTCCAGCCTTATCGACCGTATCGAATTCGCCTTTTTTCTATTCTTCATCTGTTACCCGCTATCAAGTGAATGCTATTTCCGGATTGAACCATATATAATACACCGGCCGCTCTGTAAGTTTGCTCAAAACAAATTCCGTCCGTTCAAAACTGCTTTTCATATCGCGCCATCGCCTGTAAGGCTGAAGAAAGCACTCTGTTTGCAGGTTAATAAACTCCCTTTCCTCCCTGCCGAGATTCTCAAGTTTCCGATGTACCTTTTCCGGGTCGATGAATTCTTCCTTTTCTATCCCCACAAGACTAAGAGCCTCAATAAGCAATTCACACCTCACCGGCATCTCCGCCTTGTAAGCCGTCATACCGGCCTTCTCAAAAAACGGATTAACCAGCCCCATAACCGCCGCAGCCTCGATTATCGGCACATTCATTTCCGGCATTGTCTCTCGAACAAGTTGGCTGCCTAATCCAAGACCCCGAAATCGCGGCTCGACTATCACCCGCCCTATACACCGGATATTTTTATTAATAAGGGCAAGCTGGCTCGACCTGTCCAGCCCGACAAAATAATTCCCCGTTGCAACGTTCCGAAGTTCAAGCCCCGTACTCGGCATTATATAAACGATAACGCCGGCTGTTACCTGTCCCCATCGGCTCTCGACCTCTAATTTGAAAATCGCTGCGTACGCCCCGAGCCGGCCGTTCCGATAATGAAAACCCGCCAGCTTCTCATAATCACCAGCCCCGCCGCGAGATATCTTTAATTCCTTCACTACACTGCAGCTATCCATCGTTTTCTTTCATTTCTGACTTTTCTGTCAAAATCTCCTCCCCCCACTAATAGCCTCAACTTGCGCAAATGATGCGAATTTTAACGAATTCTCAAGACTTCTAATTCACCTAAACCCTTACTGATAAAGGAATAAAAAATTTTTCAAAAAATACCTCTCCCGCCCCTCAATACTTGCGCATTTGATTGAAATCTCGACCCTGCCGACCATTCGAAAACAGAGCAACAAAATGTTCACTTCGAAGATTTCAAGCGTCTCTGCTTTGGTTGTATGGTTTTTCCTTCCCTCCCGGCCCCCCATCTTTTCGTGGCGTGTTCGAATAAAACAGAAGATTAACCCGTATTACGTATTCGATAACGTATTACGTATTATACTTCTTTACTACACGATTACGTTACGTTTCTTACGTATTACGTATTACGTATATGATACATTCGTCATTTTGTCAAGTTTTTTGCTTTTTTTCCAGCTCAGGTGCCTTTTGAGCCGCATATGAGAATAATGATTCGAGCTGAGTTTCAATCTCGCGAAGTGATTCTTTCATTTTGTCTGCTATTTCTAAGTAAAGTTCATGGATATATTCTTCCTTATTCTTGATTTTCTCCTCTGAATTATCAGCTTTTATAATAAAGTTGCAACAAGCCCTTCTTATATTTTCTGGCATTAAAATCTCTTCCTCAGTAATCATATCAGCCACAGGCGGGGAAATTCCATAACCTATACCCAGCTTTTTCAGACTTTTCTCATATAGTAATTCGAGCTTCTTATGTTTCTTTGTAAGATATTGTATTTTTTTCTCACGTTTCCACTG
>CAZIKS010000010.1:0-35598 GCA_964539795.1 uncultured Pirellulales bacterium | reverse complement strand
ACTTTGATAACGGCACTCCCTATAACCCGACTGTTTACATTGACGAGTCGAGTTACACATTCCCGACGGATATGAAGATACGGTTTATGTGCGATGCCAGCGGCAATCAGGATGATGTTTATATCGACGAAATCAGGGTCTCTGCCAAATAAGCATTGCTGGAGCGACAATTGAAGGAAAGTAATTTCGGGCGTGGCGGCATTGACGGCCGCCACGCTTTTTTGATATGGTGTGGGTGTCTGTTCAAACGGGAGAGGCAAGTCTTTTATAAGCACTGCTACTTTGTAACAGTTTATATGTCTCGCGTGTATATGCCGGAATATGCATTCAACCTATTTTGCCTTTTCAGCAGCATTAGCACCAATGTACCATAGATTTTCATAAAACGTTATATCCTGCCTATTTGGTTTATGATACCAAGATTAGGCCCATAACAGGTTTAGGCGGCGAGTTTCTTTAAGGATGCAGTTTGATGTTGAAATTTTAAGTAATTATGTCAAAATATCTTATGCTTGTAATAGAGTAGTACCTGATACTGTAATAAAGAACAAGATAGTTAAATATGGCCGGAAAGCTGTTATGAAATCCGCAAGCAAGGTAATTCTTTTATTTACTGTTTTTATTGTTCTCATAGTAATGATTATGGGAATAATATTATTACGTCGACCTCAAAGTATTGAACGGAAAGAGACGAGCTTTAAAAGCCAACAAAGAGAATCAGTAGTGAAGAGCAATGGTAGTTGGTCGATGTTTCATGGCGAGCCGAGATTAGGGGGATATACACAAACTATTTTACCTGATTTGCTGACAGTTCTATGGAAATTTAAGACGAATGGAGAAGTTAAGTCGTCACCTGTTATTGATGAAGGTTTTGTGTTCATTGGTTCGGCTGATTCAAATGTCTACGCAATTGATATAGAAAACGGAAAGCAGATTTGGACATACAAAACCGATGGCGCTGTTGAGGCAACGGCCTGCGTGGTTGAAGATTTAGTTTTTATCGGCTCATCGGATAGTTTTTTGTATGCCCTTGATGTAAAGACAGGGCTTCTTAAGTGGAAATATGAAACCGGAGGTAAAATATTAGGTTCTGCTAACCGGATAAGGTGCGACGATGGAGAGGACACGCTGATTGTTGTGGGAAGCTACGACAACAAATTGCATTGTCTCAATTCAAAAGACGGCAAGGTTGTGTGGACTTATGAAACCGACAGCTACGTTAACGGCACCCCTGCAGTTGAGGAAAAAAAAATAGTTTTTGGCGGCTGCGATGGAATGATACACATAGTTTCAGCCAAAAATGGTACCGTGATTAAGCGTATAGATGCCGGAGCATACATAGCGGGCTCTGCAGCAATTTCTGACAGCCGGGTTTATGTTGGTAATTATGAGAATGCGTTTATCAAAGCCGACATAAAGTCAGGGCAAATGCTATGGAAATATGTAGAATCAGATTCCCCTTACTTTTCTTCTCCGGCTGTTGCTGATGGTGTGGTTGTATTCGGCGGGAGAGATAATCATATTCACTGTCTGGAAACAGACAGCGGCAAAGTAATATGGACGTTTCAGACTCTTGATGAGGTGGACAGCTCACCGGTTATTTGTGGTGATAAGGTTGTCGTAGGCTGTGAAGATGGAAGGCTATACATGGTAAGGCTTTTAGACGGCAGTAAAGTTTGGTCGTTTGAGACTGGTCAGGCTATTAGTTCATCGCCCGCTGTTGTCGATGAGACAGTAGTCATTGGCTGTAATGATGGTTATGTATATGCTTTTGGTCCCAAGCGATAGGTTGGTGTAATTTATGAGAATTGTCCAGTTTACTCCCGGTGCGGGTGATGATATCTATTGCGAAAACTGTTTGCGCGATGCGGTATTAGTCAGGACGCTGCGTAAGTTAGGTTATGATGTATTAATGGTTCCTTTATATTTGCCTCTGTCGATTGACAAAGATGAGCAGGTAAGCAATGCACCGATTTTTTTTGGAGGAATAAATGTATATCTTCAGCAGAAATCGGCTTTATTTCGTAAGACACCCGGATGGATAGACAGGCTGTTTGACAGGCCAAAGCTTTTGGGCTGGATAAGCCGCAGCTGTAAGATGGTGAACGCAAAGGTATTAGGCCAAACAACATTATCAATGCTTCAGGGCGAAGACGGACGGCAGGTTAAAGAACTAGAACGACTCGTTGAGTGGCTCAATGCAAAAGAAAACAAGCCTGATGTTGTTTGTCTGTCGAATGCTTTATTAGCAGGTATGGCCGGACGCCTAAAGCAAACAATTGGAGTCCCTGTGGTCTGTTTTCTTCAGGATGAAGACAAATTCCTGGATAAATTAGTGCGGCCGTATGCTAAAAAGGCCTGGGAAATACTTTGCGAGTGTGCCCGTAATATAGACTCATTTATAGCGGTCAGCAACTATTACGCCGATATTATGAGAAAAAGACTTGAACTTGATGCAAATAAATTGCACGTTGTTTATCCCGGTATTGCGACAGAGGAGTACACGCCTGCAGTAACCAAACCCAATATACCGACAATAGGCTTTCTTTCACAAATGTGTTCGGATAAAGGACTTGATATATTAGTTGAGGCGTTCGCTATAATAAAGAAAAATGAGAAACTAAAAAATGCGAGATTATGTATAGCAGGTGAACAAGGCGGAGAAGATAGAGCCTTTATAAAACATATCAGGCAGCAGCTAAGTAATTGCGGATTAATTAATGATGTAGAGATAATATCGAATTTAAATCATAAAGAGAAAATGGAATTTCTCCAAAAGCTTTCAGTGCTTTCTGTACCGGAAAAAGGGCAGAGTGCTTACGCATTATACATACTCGAAGCATTGGCAACAGGTGTCCCTGTAGTCGAACCAAGTACGGATATCTTTAATGAGTTGCTTAGACAAACGGAGGGAGGACTGTTGTATAAGCCTAATAAAGCTGGTAAACTGGCTGAAACGATAGAGAAACTACTCCTTGATGCTGATTATGCTGAGAAATTGAGCTATGAGGGGAGAATGACGGTAGTTGAGAAATTTAATATCGAGAAAACTGCCGAAGAAACAGCACGTATATTTATAGAGGTCTTACAAAACTTTGGTGAAAAAAATTATGCTTGAACTAATCCGCATCCAAAAAAATTATCCATCTCCGTTAGAAGGCCAAAAGGTTTGTGTTTTGAAAGATATAACTCTCAAGGTTTCAACCGGCCGGTCAGTAGCTATAGTAGGGCCGTCCGGCAGCGGAAAGAGCACCCTGCTCAATATTATTGGCGCACTTGACAAACCCAGTTCCGGTCGTGTTCTGCTTGATGATGCCGATATCAGTCGGCTTGATGAGAGGCAACTTGCGAAACTTCGCAACGAAAAAATAGGGTTTGTTTTCCAACTTCACCATCTTCTGCCGCAATGCACCGTACTTGAAAACATCTTGATACCCACTCTGGCCAGCAGTAAACCGGATTCCAGAAAAGCATTTGAGGAAAGGGCGGGTAGTCTTCTTGAACGTGTTGGGCTTAAAGACTGGTCATATCATAGACCCGGAGAGCTTTCCGGCGGACAAAGACAGCGCGTCGCAGTTGTCAGGGCATTAATAAATAAACCCGGGCTTCTGCTTGCTGATGAACCGACCGGCTCATTGGACAGGGAGTCATCAGAAAAGATAGCAGAGTTACTTGTCGATTTAAATCAAAGTGAAAAAGTAACATTGATTCTTGTAACTCATTCAGGCGAACTTGCGAACCGAATGAGTGAGGTGCTGGAACTTGACAATGGAATACTTACCGAGAGGAAAAGCAGGTAATGACGCTGTTAAAATTTGTCAGGATAAGCATTTCTTTTTCCTGGAGAAGCAATCTCGCAGTTTTAGCGGCTGTCATTGTAAGCACCGCTGTTTTATCTGGAGCCCTGGTTGTAGGTGATTGCGTAGAGTATAGCCTTAAGATGACGATAAGGGCCCGGCTTGGGGGCACTCAACTTGCACTGTTAACCAAAGACAGATTTTTTACAACCGGGCTGGCAGATAAGTTAGCAAACAATTTGGATACGACGGTAGCGCCGGTATTACAGCTAAGAGGTTTGATGACAAACAGCGATGGTACCAAACGTGCTAACCGAATCGAGGTACTGGGTGTTGATACAAGATTCTATGAGATTGCAGCATCGACAAATCCTTTTCCACCCGAACAAAGCCCCGGAGTAATCCTAAACGAATCTTTAGCGGCCCAAATCGGCGCTAAAGTCGGCGATGAGGTTGTGCTTCGAATCGGTAAGCCCAGTCTGATGCCGAGAGAGATTCCTTTAACACCAGAAGCTGATTTATCAGTTGGTTTTCGATTAGCAGTAACAGCTATTGCAGGAGAGACGGGGTTTGGACGTTTTAGTTTACAGGCGAACCAGATCTCACCATTAAACGCATTTGTCAGGCTGGAATGGCTGCAGGAACAAATAAAGCAGCGCGAACAGGCTAATATGCTGTTGGTCGGCTCAGGTACAAAAGGTGCTATAACCGCTGAGACCGCAAATAAAGCTCTTCGAGACAGCTGTCACCTCACTGATATGGGATTAGAACTTCGCCGTTTAGCCTCGCATAATGCATTAGAGATACGAAGCAGCAGGGTCTTTATTGATAACTCTGTCGGTAAAGCTGCGATGGGCGGCAGTAAAGAATCTGTTGGAATTTTGACGTATTTTGTGAACGAATTGCGTGTAGACAAAAAGACAACTCCCTATTCCATGGTGACGGCTATGAGCAGGTCATCCGACACCGAGGCTATCATTCCTGTAGATATGAGTGAGGATGAAATAATTATAAATCAATGGTTGGCAGATGACCTTGTTGTCGAAGAAGGGGACATAATAGAGGCTGACTATTTCGTAGTCTCGAATATGAGAAAGCTGAAGGAACAAACAACCAAGTTTCGTATCCGGGCGATAGTACCGATTGAAGGTCTCGCTGCCGATTCCGAGTTAATGCCTGATTTTCCCGGCTTATCCGATGTGAATAACTGCAGGGACTGGCAGCCGGGCATACCAATTGATTTGAAAAAAATACGTGAAAAAGATGAAGACTATTGGGACAGATTTCACGGCACACCAAAGGCCTTTGTTACACTGGAAGCTGGTCAAAAAATGTGGAGCAACAGATACGGAGATTTTACTGCTGTTCGATATCCTTTAAAAGCAGGCCCTGGAGAAAAACTTGCTGAAAAAATATTAAGCGGTATTGACCCTGGTTCATTAGGTTTATATTTCCAATCTGTTCGTACCCGCGGTGTAAGAGCAAGTGAGGAATCGACCGACTTCGGTCAGCTTTTCGTGGGTTTTAGTATGTTTCTTATCGCTGCAGCATTAATATTAGTAGGTCTTCTTTTCATTTTTGGAGTTGAAAGACGCAGCACACAAGTTGGGATACTGCTCGCCGTTGGTTTCAAACCTGAACAGGTAAGACGGCTGTTTTTCATGGAAGGGATAGTACTGGCTATAGCCGGAACAATTGCAGGCACAGTTGCAGGATTGCTTTATACCAAAGCTATGATATACGGCCTTACAAGTCTGTGGCGGGTTGCGGTGAGCGGGTCAACCATAATTTTTTACGCTGCTCCAGCAACGTTGTTGAAGGCGGCTTTGGCGGGACTGGTGGTTTCGGCGGCAGCAATCCGCCTGGCTTTACATAAACAAATGCAGAATTCTCCACGTCAACTTCTCGATGATAATCTTCAATGGCAGTTTTTAACAACCAGGCCGGTTTCAAAAGTTTGGTTCTCATTATGTTTGGGAGCAATTGCAACGGCAGGGGCGATAGTGTTGCTTATTTTAATGGGCACTGGCAGCAGCAATGCTGCTGCATTTTTTGCAGCCGGTGCACTTCTTTTGATTGCTGCAATTGCATTGGTTCACGCCTTATTGCAAATAATAACCGGTAGAGGAAAAAAAACTGTAAAATCACTCGCCGGCCTCGGATTACGAAATTCTACAAGGCAAAAGGGGCGAAGCCTTGCGGCTGTCACTATGCTCGCAAGCGGCGTTTTTCTGGTTATAGCCGTTGGAGCAAACAAGCATGACCCCTTAGCAGATGCAGACAGGCGGGAATCAGGTACGGGTGGCTTTGCTTTGTTTGGCGAGTCGACCATAAGCATCTTAAATGACCTGGATAGCCCCGAAGGTCGTAAATCACTTGGTCTTGAGAAAAAGATATTTGAAGATGTCAAGATAGTACAACTACGTGTTCATGACGGCGACGATGCCAGTTGTTTTAACTTAAATCGAGCTCAGCAACCGCGTTTAATTGGTGTTGACCCTAAACAATTGCAGCAGCGCAAAGCTTTTCTATTCACTAAACAGATCGACACAAGTAAAACAAATGGGTGGGATTTACTTTATCTCAATTTAGGTAATGATGTAGCTGCGGCAGTTGGTGATGAGGCTACAGTTAAGTGGGCACTTGGCAAATCCATTGGTGATGAGATTGACTATACCGATGACAAAGGTCAAAAATTCCGGTTGCGGATAGTTGCCATTCTGAAGAACTCCATATTACAGGGAGGGCTCGTTATTGCTGAAGAAGAGTTCATTAGACGTTTTCTCAGTGAAGAAGGCCATAGGATGTTTCTTATCGATGCCCCGGTGGAAAAAAGTAAAATCGTTTCTGAAACGCTTTCAGACAGACTTAAGGATTTTGGGCTGGAAATAACAACAACCAGGCAAAGACTGGCCGCATTTGGCGCCGTTGCGAACACTTATTTATCAATTTTTCAATTCTTAGGAAGCCTTGGGCTGATACTTGGCAGCATTGGCCTTGGGATGGTGGTGCTTCGCAACGTCCTTGACAGAAGAGGTGAACTTGCAATGCTGCGGGCGGTTGGCTTTGACAGAAATGCATTGAAGCGGATGGTTTTCTATGAACACGCCGGACTTATGTTATCCGGTTTGTTTTTTGGAACTGCAGCAGCTTTGGTAGCCGTAACACCTGTGTTGAAAGAACCGGGTGCACAAGTACCATATTTATCTCTGATTCTCACAATAACAGCAATAGCTCTCAGTGGTGTTATATGGATATGGTTAGGAACCTCTCTGGCTTTAAGCGGCAAAGTTCTTGACGCTTTAAGGAATGAATAAAAAGAAAGAGCCTGCATGCAAAACTTCTTTATTGCAAGAATAATTCCGATTGTTTTGGCCGCTCTGGGGATAATACTCTTATATCAATGGCTCAAAAGTGACGTCACAACAGAACTTGTGCTGCGTTTGCCGGGCGCAGACAGAAGCGGGCAAAGTACGTATATTGAAAGCGAAGCTATAGAAATAGAAGGGAAATTAATTAAATTTGATGGCACTGCCTCGGATTTGCCCGGTGAATGGCCGCGATTCAGAGGGTATAATTTCGACGGTATCAGCAACCAAGAAATTGATTTTGCTGAAAGCTGGCCCAAAGAGGGACCACAGGTACTTTGGTCTATTGATGTCGGCGAGGGCTATGCCGGAGCGGTGGTTATGGCAGGTCGGGTGTATATGTTGGATTATGACCGTGAGAATAAAGCGGATGTCGTACGTTGCTTGTCCATGGACGATGGCAGAGATATCTGGAGGTACTCTTATCCCGTAAAAGTTAAACGCAATCATGGAATGAGTCGAACAGTTCCGGCTGTAACAGAAAAATATATTGTAACATTAGGCCCGAAATGCCATGTCACATGCCTGGATTCAGCGACAGGGCAATTCCGGTGGATGATAAATCTTGTTAAGGAATTTAACACAACGGTTCCTCCCTGGTACGCCGGCCAATGTCCCCTTATTGAAGACAACAAGGCGATAATAGCTCCTGGCGGTGACGCATTGATGATAGCGGTTGATTGCGAAACAGGCCAAATTGTGTGGAAAAGTCCTAATCCCAATGGCTGGAAGATGACACATTCTTCAATTATACCGACAGAATTTATGGGTAAACGAATATATATTTATTGTGCTGACAAGGGTGTAGTCGGTATATCTGCTGACGACGGGACTATTTTGTGGGAAACCGACGAATGGAAGATTAAAATCGCAACTGTTGCTTCACCCGTTGTTGTTGGTGATAGACTGATTTTTCTTTCCGGCGGATATAACGCCGGAAGTATGATGCTAAAATTAACCCTGGAGAACGAACAAATAAGTGCAAAACCTCTTTTTAGGCTTGCACCAGAAGTATTTGGTTCACCACAACAAACACCTGTTTTTTATAATGGATATATTTATGGAGTTCGCCCGGATGGGCAGTTAACCTGTCTTGATTTGAATGGAAAAATCATGTGGACAAGTACAAGCGCTAACAAATTCGGTCTGGGGCCTTATATGATTATAAATGACTTAATATACGTTATGAATGATTCGGGACAGCTTACGTTGGCGGAGGCTACACCGAGAAATTTTTTACAGCTCGCCAGGTCAAAAGTACTGGAAGGACCGGACTCCTGGGGTCCTATGGCAACTGTATCCGGCAGATTAATTGTACGTGATATGAATCGGATGATATGTCTTGATATCAGTAAACATCGCGACGTTGCATTAGTTGAATAAGATAGTCTCACTTATTATAATGAACTTACTCCCTGCTGAGCAGTAAATATAGACAGGAAGCCGAATGAAAAGAATATCAGGTATAACAAAGATTGAAATATTAGTCGGTTTTATTGTGGCCATTTGTGTATTTACGGGCATCATTGTCCTTGTGCGTTTCGACATAACAGGAAAAAAAGGCAGCGGGCTTTCTAAGGAATTTGTTTATGACATAGAGGACAGTATAAAAATCGACCCTAATCTGATTGTGTATGTCGAATCTTCAAAGCCCATAAGTACAGGTTTTA
Organism: uncultured Pirellulales bacterium; assembly: GCA_964539795.1. GTDB lineage: Bacteria > Planctomycetota > Phycisphaerae > Sedimentisphaerales > Anaerobacaceae > CAZTKW01. Next base: position 26,763 of record CAZIKS010000010.1, on the reverse strand, counting down.
GTATATCACATGGCATCGCAACTGATTCCAATGGGATTATTTACACAGCAGGAGACAAAGCCGTCCGTCTGTTTGATGGTAACGGTAATCTCCGGGGGGAAATTGAACTCGATGGTACTGCCCGTTGTCTTACTGTGGCTGAAGACTCTAAAATATATATAGGTATGAAAAAAGGTGTACGGGTTTATGACCCACGCACAAAGCGACTGATAGATTGGCAGCTTTTGAATGATAGTGCCGTGCTGACAAGTATAGCTGTTTTGAAAAACGACGTGTTCGTTGCCGATGCAGGTAATCGAATCGTTTTGCACTACAACATCGATGGTAAACTAATTAACCGCATAGGCGAAAAAAACAAGGATAGAAATATCCCCGGCTTTGTGGTACCCAGTCCGTATTTCGATATAGCTGTAGCCAGTGACGGGCTTTTGCGAGTGGTAAATCCCGGAAGACACAGAATTGAAGCATATACATTTGATGGCGACCTCGAATTCTGGTGGGGTACTTACTCGCCAAATGTTGAAGGATTCTGCGGCTGTTGCAATCCGGTAAATTTTCTTATTCTTACCGATGACAGCTTTGTTACGTGTGAGAAGGGTCTGGTTCGAGTAAAAACTTACGACGCAGATGGGAATTTTGTCGGTGTTGTAGCTGGGCCGGAGCAGTTAGTAAAGGCGGGCGAGGCGAAAATCTGTCAAATCCCGGCAAATTGTCAGGCTGGTGGTTTTGACCTGGCTGTTGATAACCAGCAGCGTATTCTCGTGCTGGATACGATTAATAATGTAATAAGAATTTTTACAAAGATAAGGCAAAATAGTGGTTGAACGTTATTTAAAAAAACAAAACCGGCGCAATTTTTTGGGGGACACTGTGCGATATGCAGTATTAGCCCTTGTATGTTTTGTTGCGGGCTTTGCTTTTATGAAAAGAAGAAAATTGTTGCAAGAAGGTAATTGTATTAATCAGGGTATATGTGGTGGTTGTGAACTCTACAAAAATTGTCGGCTGCCACAGGCCTTGTCGAGAAAACAGGTCTTAGCGGAAAACTTCGATGCCGATAGAAAAAACTAACAGGCGAACATTTTTGAAAAAAGGCCTCTGGGGTACCTGCCTAACAGGTTTGGCTGCTACAGCAGCTTTTTTTACAAATAAGAAACACAAAACAAATACCGTCTGGCAACTTGACCCGCATAAGTGTGTGGCATGCGGCAATTGTGCCACGTATTGCATACTGGAAAAATCGGCTGTAAAATGTGTGCACGCTTATGCAATATGCGGCTATTGTGACCTTTGCACAGGATTTTTCGAGCCCCAGCCAAGAGAACTAAACACAGGTGCTGAAAACCAGCTCTGTCCTACAGGTGCAATAAAGCGCAGCTTTGTCGAGGATCCGTTTTATGAATACACCATTGACGAATCGCTTTGTAACGGCTGCGGCAAATGTGTTAAGGGATGCAATGCTTTTGGAAATGGTTCGTTGTTTTTACAGGTGCGGCACGACCGTTGTTTGAATTGTAATGAATGCTCTATTGCGGCAGCTTGTCCTTCGCAGGCATATAAGCGCGTTCCTGTTGACAAGCCATACTTGCTCAAGAAAATGGAACACGCTTAATGATACGTTTCGGTCACATCTTAATCACTATAGTGGTTACGCTTGTCTTCAGCACCATTGTTTTTGGACTTGAGCGATTCCCACCTCCTGACTTTGAAGAAACCAACTACAAAATTCCGGATATAAATCACATAACAGACGTCGTGCCTCAGCAAAATATCTTCGAATACATAGATGTTGCGGTATTGGCAGCGGGGCTTTTGTTATCTTCGTACCTTGTCTTAAAAAAACGTTCGAGACGCCTCGTCTTTATGTTAATGATATTTTCATTACTTTATTTTGGATTCTGGCGTAAGGGTTGCATATGCCCGATAGGCGCTCTTCAAAACGTCATTTTATCATTCTTTGATAACAGTTATGCGGTTCCTGTTACGGTGGTATTATTTTTCATATTGCCGTTGGTTTCTACTTTGTTTTTCGGCAGAACTTTCTGCGCTGCTGTATGTCCGCTTGGGGGTATTCAGGATTTGGTTTTGTTGCGTCCTGTTTCAGTCCCCCAATGGCTGGAAAGCGCTCTGCGATTATTGGCCTATATATACCTTGCTGCTGCGGTACTTTTCGCCGCCACAGGCAGTGCCTTTATAATATGTCGGTACGACCCTTTTGTCTCCCTGTTTCGTCTGTCGGGCCATTTAAGCCTCCTGATACTCGGCGCTTGTTTTTTACTGACAGGTATGTTTATAGGACGGCCGTATTGCCGGTTTATCTGTCCATATGGTGTTATCCTCAGACAGTTTTCAAGGCTCTCGAAATGGAAAGTTACTATTACGCCCGATGACTGTATTAAATGCAGGCTATGTGAAAACGCCTGTCCTTTTGGCGCCATCACAATACCAACTGTCGATTGGCCCCAGGATAGTTATAGTAAGAGTAAAAAGTTGCTGGGCTTGCTGATACTTCTTCTGCCGATGCTGGTGCTCTTAAGCGGCTGGGCGGGTTCGGCTCTTGTACCTTCCTGGGCGCGAATGCATGCGAATGTTAGATTGGCCGAGCGCATTTACCTCGAAAATCAAGGGCAGGCCGAAGGGACAACCGATGCAAGCTCGGCATTCAGGGCGACTGGCAAACCGACAGAAGAACTTTATGACGAGGCTTCTGCGATTAGAAAGAGTTTTTATTTTGGAGGCTGGTTGTTTGGTGGTTTTATAGGCTTGATTGCGGGATTAAAGCTCATCATACCCTCAATAAGAAAACAAAAGACAGATTTTCAGGTAGACAGGGCAGGCTGTCTGGCCTGTGGACGCTGCTTTCAGTTCTGCCCAAGAGAACACGTCAGGCTGAAGAATTTGAAAGAAAACAGGAAAATCTAAATGACGATACAATCTGAAAACAAAGATTTTGATAGCCGGATAAAAACTCCAATGTACGAAGCTGCCAGGGTAACTGCTGTTGTAGGAGGTGTATTTTCTGTAATTGTTCTTGGCCTGCTCATTATAAATTATCTCCAGATAAAATTGCTTGACCCTTTGCGCACGGAAAGACTTGAGAACTGGAAAATACAACTGCTTGAACAGCCGAACAATGAAGAGTTACTGTCTCAGATTCGTGAACTGGATTTACAAATCAGAAAAGATAGAATTGGCCGCCTTGATTTTTCGAAAAAAGGTTCCTTGCTTCTGCTCGGAGCGGTTGTGGTTTTTCTTTTCGGTATAAAATCTGCAAAGGCCCTCAAAAAAAAGCTCCCACATCCGGTAGCCCCAACAGATATACAGAACCTACAAATCAGGCAGGCCGTACGAGCACGCTGGGTGATGACAACGGCACTGGCACTATTGGCCGCTGCGGCTTTGTTCTTTGTCGGTAGAGGTAGGGTGGACTTTATTGAAACAGGTCCTTCCTATGCTACGGATGAAGAGATTGCTAAAAACTGGCCCGGCTTTAGAGGGCCACATGGTAGTGGGATAAGCACGTATGCCAATATCCCGGTAAAATGGGATGGAAACTCAGGAGAGGCAATTGTCTGGAAAACCAATATCCCATTGCCGGGTCACAACTCTCCCGTTGTGTGGAATGACCGTATTTTTATTTCAGGTGCGAATAAGAAAAAACGTCAGGTTTATTGTTACGATGCTATTTCTGGAAAATTGTTGTGGCAGGCGGATGTAACAAATCAATCTTCTTCTACCGGCAGGGAAATCGAACTGGAAGATGATACAGGTTATGCTGCACCTACTGTTGCAACGGACGGGAAAAGGGTTTTTGCTATTTTCCCTACCGGTGATGTTGGTTGTTTTGATTTTGAAGGCAAAAAACAGTGGTCAAGAGATTTGGGAGTGCCTGAAAGTATGTATGGATATGCTTCTTCGCTTGTTGTGTATCAGAATTTGCTCTTTATACAATATGACCAGGCTACGGCTGAAGATAATAAATCAAGGATGATAGCTTTGGATACTTTTTCAGGAACGACCGTCTGGGAGACTAAACGCCCGGTTCCTAATTCCTGGACTTCTCCGATAGTAGCAAAAATTGAAGACCGGAGCCAATTAATAACTTGTGGTGACCCATGGGTGATAGCTTATGACCCCCTGAACGGGGCCGAACTCTGGCGAGCGGACTGTCTTGGCACTGATGTTGCTCCATCACCAATCTATGCCGGGGGTTTTGTGTTCGGCATACATCCTTATACCAAACTGGTTGCCATAAAACCGACGGGCCGGGGCGATGTCACAGAAAATCATATTGCCTGGAAAGCGGAGGATAACATCCCGGATATTTGTTCACCCGTAAGTAATGGTGAGATGGTATTTATCCTTGAAACACCGGGATATCTTACCTGTTATAAGGTCGACGACGGAACAAAACTTTGGGAAAAAGACCTGCAAACAAACTTTACATCTTCTCCAAGCCTTGTTGGAGACAGCTTATACATGCTAAGTGAAAAAGGTGTTATGTTTATTATAAAAGTTGGCGCCGAGGATATGGCACCTGCCCAATGCACGTTAGGCGAGAATTGTTACGCATCACCGGCCTTTGCAGACGGCCGTATATACATTCGCACCGATAAAAATCTCTATTGCATAGGTAATGAGGATTGATGGACAGGCTTGACTTAAAATTTATTGATGAAGCTGTTGAGTCAATAGGCACCGGCAGTGAAAAAGTGCTTGAACTAACTCAAAGCATACAGGAACATTTCGGATATCTGCCTCAAGAAGCCCTTGGGCGTGTGTGTGAATTGACCGATATCACCCCTGCATCTATTATCGGTGTTTCAACTTTTTACAACAAGTTTCGCCATCGTCCCGCCGGCAAACACATAATAAGGATTTGTATCGGAACAGCTTGCCATGTCAAAGGTGCGGATTTGGTTTACGACTCCTTTAAAAGACATCTGCATATTTCCGGTGACGAAGATACGGATGCAGAGGGTTTGTTTACGCTTGAAAAGGTGGCCTGCCTTGGTTGCTGTACTTTGGCCCCCGCAGTTCAGATTGGGCAGATAACTTACGGGCATCTCACTGCCGACACCGTCCCAACGGTCTTGAACGATTTTCTAAGATACATACAACAGGCCGAGGCAGGAAAATTAAAAATAACCGATGAAGAAAAAATCCCTGGCAGCGGTTATGGTGAAATTAGAATAGGTCTGGGCTCCTGCTGTGTAGCACGAGGCAGCGGCAAACTTGAGCAGGTTCTTCGTAAGGTCATTAAACAAACGGGGATTAAGGCAGTAATAAAATATGTAGGATGTGTTGGAATGTGCTATCAGACTCCTCTTCTTGAGGTTGTGGTTCCTGATAAATCTTCTTACCTTTATAACAGAGTAAAACCCGAAGATGCCAAAGACATCCTTCTAAAACATTTCAAAGTATCGGGGCTTGGAAGAAGAATTTCCAACGCAATTTCCGACACGCTGGATAAAATTCTTACCGACAAATTAGGCGAGCCTCTGGCTCACTATCCTGTAGATGTCAGAGACCCACAGGTGGCGGATTTTCTCGGAGAACAAAAGAATATTACCACTGAGTACTGTGGATATATGGATCCGCTTGACATTGATGAATATCTGGCCAACGGCGGCTTCGAAGCGTTGCAAAAATGTCTCAACGGGATAACCGGTCTGGAAGTGATTGAACAAATTTGTCAAAGCGGCCTTCGGGGAAGGGGTGGGGCCGGTTACCCAGCGCATTTGAAGTGGACGGCTGTCCGCCGGAACAACTCAGAACAAAAATACGTGATTTGCAATGGTGATGAAGGTGACCCCGGTGCTTTTATGGACCGGATGCTGATGGAGTCTTATCCATATCGGATTATTGAAGGTATTGTTATAGCGGCTTACGTCGTAGGAGCTAAGCAGGGCAGGTTTTATATCCGTTCAGAATATCCTCTGGCGCTTGGCCGAATGAGTCAGGCATTGGAAAATTGCCGCAGCAGAGGTTTTCTTGGTGATAATATCGCTAAAAGCGATTTTAGCTTCGACCTAAAAATAGTTGCCGGTGCAGGTGCTTTTGTATGTGGCGAAGAAACTGCTCTTATGGCCAGCATTGAGGGCCGCCGTGGTATGCCGAGATTAAGGCCGCCCTATCCGGCACAAAAGGGGCTTTGGGGAAAACCTACACTTATCAATAATGTCGAAACCTATGCGTCGGTACCTTGGATTTTACGAAATGGCGCTGAGGCTTTTGCTAAACTCGGGACATCTGCCAGTAAGGGGACAAAAGTTTTTGCACTTGCCGGCAAAGTTGCAAGAGGCGGGTTGATTGAAGTGCCAATGGGTATTTCCATAAGGGAGATTGTAGAAGGTATCGGCGGCGGAATTGCCGAAGGAAAACGCTTTAAAGCTGTCCAGATTGGCGGTCCTTCGGGTGGTTGTGTCCCTGCTGAATTCTCTGATATTCCCGTCGATTATGAATCGCTCAACGATGCCGGTGCCATTATGGGCTCAGGTGGTTTGGTCGTGATGGACCAATCGGACTGTATGGTGGATATTGCACGGTATTTTCTTGAGTTTACACAGAATCAGTCCTGCGGCAAATGTACTTTTTGCAGAATAGGTACCCGGAGAATGCTGGATATTCTTGAGAACCTCTGTGAAGGTAATGGTAAAGCGGGGGACATTGAGGAATTGGAAAATCTCGCACTGATGGTGAAACAAGCAAGTCTTTGCGGCCTCGGAAAAACCGCACCAAATCCTGTTCTTTCAACTATCCGCTATTTCAGAGATGAATATGAAGCTCATATACAAAAACGCTGTCCGGTCGGCAAATGCAGGGCGCTGATTACATATTCTGTTACTGATGATTGCATAGGATGCACTTTATGCGCGCAACATTGCCCTGCTGATGCTATTGAGATGACACCTTACCAAAAGCATGAAATAAACACTGAAAGCTGTATTCGCTGCAACACATGCAAAAGCATCTGTCCGGCTGATGCCATAAAGGTTGAGTAAAAATGCCAAGACTCATAATCGATAATCGTGAAATTGATGTTAACAGCGGCGTCACTATAATGGATGCTGCTGAAAAGCTTGGAATAAAAATACCTGCAATGTGCTTTTTGAAGGGATACGAGCCTGCAACCAGTTGTATGTTATGTGTAGTAAAAGTTAACGGCATTGAATCTCTTCTACCGGCATGTGCTACAATCGCTGAAGAGGGGATGAAAGTCCAGACCTCTTCTGAGGAAATCTATCAAGCCAGAAAAGTTGCCCTTGAACTGCTTCTAAGTGACCATCTCGGTGACTGCATGGGTCCCTGCCAGGTTATCTGTCCTGCTGGGATGGATATCCCATTGATGATAAGGCAAATTAAGGCTGGCAGATTAAGAGATGCTATTGTCACCGTAAAACAGGATATTCCTCTGCCTGCAGTGTTGGGCCGTATTTGTCCGGCACCTTGCGAAAATGGATGCAGGCGGAAGAATTTTGACCAGCCTGTTTCAATTTGTCTGCTGAAGCGATATGTAGCTGATGTTGATTTATTCTCAGCTCAACCGTATATGCCTGTATGTGAGTCGAAAAAAGACAAACGCATAGCTATAGTTGGGGCTGGCCCGGCTGGTTTGTCCGCTGCGTATTACCTGCTCCAGAAAGGATACAATTGTACGGTGCATGACGAACATGAAAAGCCTGGAGGAATGTTCAGATATAGTGATTGCTCAAAAACACTTGCCAATGAGGTGCTGGAGAAGGAAATCGACCTGATTGAGCAACTTGGCGCTGATATGCTTTTTAAAACAAAGATAGGTTCTTCAGTATCTATTGAGGATTTACGCAGAGAATTTGATGCAGTCTTTGTAGCTATAGGAGAAATGGATCCGGACACAGGCGAATCTTTAGGTCTGGAAACGGGACAGAATGGTATCAAGATAAGCAAGGCTTACCAAACGAGCATTCCGGGTGTATTTGCCGGTGGCGATGCTGTTCGCAAGCGACGGCTTGCCGTTCGCTCCGTTGCTGACGGCAAGGAAGCTGCTGTTGCTATTGACCAGTTTCTTTCCGGTCGCGAGATTACCGGCCCACAGAAAGAGTTTAATATTCGTATCGGTAAGTTACAAAATGGCGAGATCGATGACTTTATGCTGTTGGCTGATAATTCAGCTCGGTTGGAGCCTTCACGAGAAGAAAACGGTTTTACCAATGACCAGGCTCGTAAAGAAGCCGGCCGCTGTCTGCATTGTGACTGTCGGAAAGCTGATAACTGTAAGCTAAGGCAATTCAGTTATGATTACCAGGCCAAACCAAACAGGTACAAAAGCAAAAGACGCTCCTTCAGTCAACAGCTTCAACATCCGGCTATAATTTATGAACCCGGTAAGTGCATAAAATGCGGCCTTTGTATTCAGATAGCAACAAAAGCAAAAGAGGAACTCGGCCTGACTTTTATTGGAAGAGGTTTTGACGTAAAGGTTGCTGTTCCCTTCGACAAATCCATCGCTGAAGGGCTAAAACACATTGCTGGTAAATGCGTTAAAGCCTGTCCCACAGCCGCCTTAGCGGTCAAAGATTAGATTAGGATTGACCTTCAAGGCTTTATTTTGTATAATCTTTCGAAAACTAAATATTTTTTAAGGATTTATTATGAAAAAAAGACAAATCACGGTGTATTTCTTAGTTGCAGCCTTTTTAAGCCTAACCTGCTTTTATAACATTGTAAAGGCCGCAGAGTGGCCTAATTGGCGAGGGCCTGATTATAACGGAATATCCGCTGAAAAGAATTGGGACCCACTAATGATTAAAAACGGCGTAAAACCTTTGTGGCGGGCTTCAATTGGTATTGGCTTTTCAACATTTGCAGTAAGTGACGGCCGGGTTTATGCAATGGGAAATACAGGCAGCAAAAATATCGATGAAAGTAAACACAAAGATATTGTTTACTGCTTTGATGCTGAAACCGGCAAAGAGATATGGAAACACGCTTATTCCCAACCGTTGGACCCAAAGTACTATGAAGGAGGAACCCTGGCTAGTCCCGTAGTTGCCGACGGAAAGGTTTATACGATTAGTAAGGATGGCAAGGCCTACTGTCTTGATGCCAAAACAGGTCAGGAGATATGGTATAAGAATCTGTTGGAAGGTCTTGGCATTAAGCGTACTACTTGGGGACAATCCGGTTCACCGGTCATAATCGATAATATGGCTATTTATAATGTTGGGATGAAAGGTATTGCCCTTGATAAAGAAAATGGCAGTATCATATGGCAAAGTGGTAAAGACCCAAGTGGATATGCTACAGTGGTGCCTTTCACGATGGATGGTCAGAAATGTATTGCTTTGTTCGGCTGCAAGCATCTTATTGGATTAGTTGCAGCTACGGGAAAAGAGTTATGGAGATATCCCTGGCAAACAAAATATGATGTTAACGCCGCAGACCCTATTTTTGAAGGAAATATGGTCTTTATTTCTTCAGGATATGGAACAGGCTGTGCTCTTTTGAAAATCCAGGGGGACACTGTCACCGAAGTATGGCGCAATAAGAATATGCGAAATAAAATGAATGCTTGCGTATTGTGGAAAGGCAGTATTTACGGCGTTGACGAAGAAGGTGAACTGAGGTGTTTGGATTTTAATACGGGAAAGCTTCTCTGGGCGCAGAAAGGATTTGGCCAGGGAAGTATTACACTCGCAGATGGCAAGCTGATTGTCCTGGGTGAAAAGGGTAATTTAGTTATTGCTGAAACAAATCCTGAAAGCTACAAGGTCATTTCCGAAGCAAATATCCTTTCTTTCAAGTGTTGGAGCGTCCCTGTTTTGGCTAATGGGAGAATTTATGCCCGCAACACTAATGGAGATGTGGTTTGCCTGGACGTCAAAAAAAAAATGACTCAGTCTCAACTCGAAAAAACTGGCCTCAGTGGCAGGGCCCGAATCGCGATGGCAGGTCAATAGAGAAAGGTCTTTTGAAAAAATGGCCTCAGCAGGGACCCGAACTTTTATGGTCGGTAGACAAATTAGGGCAGGGCTTTTCATCGGTTTCTATTGCTGATGGCCTTATCTATACAACCGGCATAATAGACAAACAGGGGATACTATCTGCCTTCGACCTCCAGGGCAAACTCAAATGGAAAAAATCATATGGAACTGAGTGGACAAAGTCATACCCTGATTCGAGATGCACACCAACTGTCCATCAGGGCAGTATCTACATTATAAGCGGCTTGGGTGCAGTTAGCTGTTTTGATGCAGATACAGGTGAAAAAAACTGGAGTGTCGATGCATTCACTGAATTTGCCGGTGAATATCCGAGGTGGGGTATTGCCGAATCACCCCTGATTGTCGGGGACCTCGTTATTTGTACGCCCGGAGGAGAAAAAGCAACGATGGTTGCCCTTGATAAAAAAACCGGTCAAATCGTCTGGGCGAGCAGGAGTATTGGTGAGCCGAGTTCTTACTGTTCTCCGGTACTTGTGAGGAAGGGTACAAAAAGCCTGATTGTAACTATGACGGATAATTACATAATTGGTGTTGATGCACAGAATGGTAATATCTTATGGCAGTATGACTGTAAGCTCTACCAGGGTAAGCCCAAAGATGTTAATCCAAACACTCCGATATATGAAGATGGCTGTATATATGTCACAAGTGGTTATGGTAAGGGTGGGGCAAAACTGAAACTTTCGCTGGATGGCAGCAAAATAGTTTCTCAGGAATGGGTAAACTTGGCTCTGGATTGCCATCATGGCGGGGTTGTCCTTGTAGATGGGTTTATTTACGGCTCAAATATGGCAGGAGATTGGGTATGTGTAAATTGGGACAGCGGTGAAGTAATATATCAAACCGAGGGCATTGGCAAGGGTTCAATCACTTACGCCGATGGTATGTTGTATTGCTACGAGGAAAATAAGGGCACAATCGGCTTGGTAAGAGCAACTCCGAAAAAATTTGACCTCGTCAGTTCTTTTAAAGTTCCATTGGGAAAAGGAAAAAATTGGGCGCATCCGGTAATCTGTGACGGCAGACTGTATATCCGCCATGGTGACGCTTTGATGGCTTATGATATAAAAGCAAAATAAATATAGAAGGCCGGTGGTGCATGTCTAAAAAAGCAAAAGTTATTTTCTGCAACTGTGGATATTCAAATATTATCGACAGCAATCTCAAAGCTCAGGTGCTAAATGCACTTGATCCGGCGGCGTTGGATTTTGAAGCGGTGCAGGATTTATGTGGAATGGCAGCCGGGAAAAATCCGAAACTGAAATGCTGGGCGCAGGCAGAGTCAATCAATATTGTCGCCTGTTACAGCCGGGCGGTCAAATGGTTGTTTAATGCCGCTGATGCTCCGCTTGACCCGGACAAAACCCAATTCCATAATATGAGAACCTGTACTCCCGAAGAAATCATCTTATCGCTGCTCGGAGAAAAAACTACCGTCGATAATAAGCAGGAATTCCGGTTCGAAGAAAAAGGCGACTGGATACCTTGGTTTCCGGTTATCGACTATGACCGATGTAAAAACTGCATGCAGTGTATGAATTTTTGTCTCTTTGGTGTTTACGGGCTTTCCGAGAGCGGGCTGGTTCAGATAATCAACCCTGCCGGCTGCAAAACAAACTGTCCGGCCTGTGCCAGAATGTGCCCGCAAACAGCCATAATCTTTCCCAAATATACCGAGTCTCCAATCAATGGTGCTAGGGTCGATGATGACAGCACAAAGTCACAAAAAACTCATTTGGATATGAAAGAACTCAGCCACAGTGATATTTATGAAATGATTCGCCAGCGAGGTAAAGGCGAAAAACGATTTGCAAAAAATAAAACCGACCGCGAAAAAGTAGCTCAAGTTGACTTGCAGAAACAACTCGGTATCCCCTCAAATGTTTTGGAATCTTTGACTTCGGAGGAACTTGGCCGTCTGAAAAAAGCATCCGGAGAGGAAAAAGAATGAGCCAGACAAAAGATGGCCCAAAGGTCGTACTCGTGGCCGACAGAACACTCAGCGCAAATTATAAAATCCTCTTTGAAGGTATCTTTGCAACCATGCAGACTACGCAGGTTCCCGAAATAGCTATGAGAAGGTTTGTATCACCTGCCGTCGATACAGATGGCTGTGGTCGGGCGAGAACTGCTCCTCTTGGTTTACGCCGTCTCGAATCGGCGCTGCTGAAATTTACTGACCTCCGGGAGAAAGACGTTGTCTGTACAACTCCGGAAGTTCTGCCGGATTTATTGGGGCCGTGGGTAAAAGTAGTAGGCTTTAGCTCAAGCGACCCTCTTGGTAAAGGAATGAGTAATACCACAACCGCTAATTTCTGGAAGGGCGAGCTTTACACCAGATTCTGGACAAGAAAAATGCTTCAGGTAATTCTCGATGCCAGGAAAAAATATAATTTTAAGGTCGTTGCCGGTGGTGCAGGGGCATGGCAGTTCAAAATTAACAGCGATAAAATTGCACAAGAGTGTATTGATGTAGTTTTCGAAGGTTACTTTGAAAATTTGGGTCCAAAACTTTTTTCCGATATTGTAAACGACCGGCCGACGAAAAATTATTTCTGCGATAAGAAAACCTCTACCGAAAAGGCCCAGCCTCTAAAAGGAGCATCTACGCTCGGAATTATAGAACTTTCGAGAGGCTGCGGCAGGGGGTGTAAATTTTGTACTATGGCCGACAAAAAAATGGAGCATCTCTCCCCGGATACCATAATGGCCGATTTGGAGACAAACATTGCCAACAACATAACATCCGTTGTAAGCGGCAGTGAAGATTTTTTCAGATATGGTTCGGCCGGACTAAAACCAGATTTCGATAAACTCTGTAATTTGCTGCGACAGATGAAGCAGGTTAAAAACCTGTCCTTTATGCAGATAGACCACGCAAATATTACAAGCGTCATGCAGTTGACCGAAGAGCAGTTAAGAGAAATACGAAAGCTGCTTACCTGGGATAAAAAAACCGATTATCTCTGGGTAAATATGGGTGTCGAAAGTGCAAATGGCAAACTGGTAGCCGCTAACTGTCCGGGTAAGATTTCGCCGTTTCGCCCTGAAGATTGGCAGGATTTAGTACGTCAAACTGCAGAACTAATGACAAGAACCGGCTTTTTTTCTGTGTTCAGTATCGTTCTTGGCCTGCCGGGTGAAACACCTGACGACATCTCCAAAACTCTCGAACTTATCAAATATCTTGGCACGAAAAAGGCTGTAATCTTCCCGGTTTTCTATGAGCCTTTATCCCTTGACCAGCCCCGTTTTTCGCTTGATAATATGAAGAGTTACCACCTGGAATTATACAGGACATGTTACGAGATAAACTTTAAAATGGTGCCCCGGTTATTCTGGGACAACCAGAGAGCCGGTGGCGTCTCTTGGATAAAACGGGCATTAATGCAGTTGCTGGGGAGAAGAGAAATGCTCACCTGGCGTCGAACCTTTGACAGAATACAGAAACAATTGAATAACTCAGACTTTGCCCTTAAAAACAGGAATTAGAAAATGCCGACAGATTTTACTGCAAAAACCAGAAATTACAGACAACCCCAGGATGATATCCCCGGGACAAAGCAACTCCGTGATAAATTAAATCAACTCGCCGAAGAATATGTTCACCAGCAAAGACTTATTGGCCCTTTATCAATGATTGAATTAAGAAAACATTGTGAAAACATAATTAACTCCGCTGATATAAAAGCCGAACATCTCGATTTTTTGGCTGTTCTTGTAAATAACCGTATATGGCGGAAAGCCGTTGCCTGCATCCCATACAACAAACGCTTGCTGCTTTTGCCGAAATGTCTGCGTGATAATGAAAATTGCCCGGCCCCCTTCGACGAGTTAGGACTCCTTTGTGAAAACTGCGGCGGATGTCTTATCGGGGATATAAAATCACAGGCGGAGCAACTCGGATATACTGTTCTCATTGCTGAGGGTTCGCCAATTGTAATGTCGCTTATTGAAACTGGAAAAATCGAGGCCGTTATTGGTGTAAGTTGCCTTAATGTACTGGAAAAAACTTTTCCCTATATGGAAGCCGGTGCCGTCCCCGGCATAGCCGTTCCATTATTGTATGATGGTTGTGTTGATACAAACCTGGATGTTGATTGGCTGCTCGACGCTATATATGAAAACAGCACCGGCAATGGATACAGGCTGGACCTGAAGGACTTGCGTGACAGGGTAAATAAACTTTTCACAACGCCCTCTCTCAAAACTTGTTTGAATCTTGACGACAGCTTGACTGAAAAACTCGCATTGGAGTGGATAAGCACCTCCGGCAAACGATGGCGTCCTTTTATTGCCGTATGTGCCCACTACGCCATGGCATCCGAAACAGATAAAACTTTGTCTGATGACATTAGTAAAATTGCCGTTGCTGTCGAATGTTTCCATAAGGCCTCTTTAATACACGACGACATAGAAGATGGTGACTTTTTGCGATATGGCCGAAAAACCCTCCATGCCGAATATGGAATCCCAATTGCCCTCAATGTGGGTGATTTTCTGCTTGGGGAAGGTTACCGTCTTTTGTCTCAGTTAAAAATAAACAAAAACAGGAAAGCTAAAGTATTACAGGTCGCTGCACTCGGACACAGAGAACTTTGTCTTGGTCAGGGAAAGGAACTCGATTGGTTTCGCAATCCCGAACCTTTATCCGTTAAACAGGTTATCGACATCTTCAAGAAAAAGACCTCGCCAGCTTTCGAAGTAGCGTTAAAGCTGGGCGTATTATCGGCTAAAAATTCCTCCGGATTGGATAATCTCCTGGAAGAATACTCAAAAGCACTCGGTATCGCATATCAGATTAAAGACGATATTAATGATTTTGACACCATCACATCCCCTAACTCTAATGCCCTAAATCGCCCGTCTCTGTTATTTGCCATTGCCCGGGAGAGGGCAAAACAAAATGACCGGGAAGTCCTTGAATCATTTTTGAAAATACCTGCTGCCTCTGAGTCTTCAAGGCAGTCTGTTTCTGAAATAATGGGCAGGCTCGGAGTAAAAAAGCTCGCCCTGAACTTGGTGGAGTTTTACAAGCACCGGGCAATATCCTCTCTTGAGCCTTTGGATAATGTTGCCTTCAAAGGTCTGCTGCGAAGAATTATCAGCAAAATATTCGATGAAATCGATATCATGGGCTGTTGCAATGACTATAAGGCTTCAAATGCGTAAAGCCGTTAGTCGTTCTGAAACGGTACTGAAAGATTCTACACCCTTGGTTGTCGATTTCCTGACAGCAGCTATTAATCTGGATGGTGGTTTCAAAGGACGCGGTGGTAGAAGCGATTTGTACTATACTGTCTTTGGCCTTGAAGCTTTGATTGCTTTAGGCGGCTCTTTCCCCGTAGACCGTACCGCTGATTTCCTTCAGAAATTCATAAAACACAATGACCTGGACTTGATTCATCTGGCTGCTCTCATACGCTGTTATGCCAACCTCTTGAACAACGGCCTTGAAAAAGGCATGCGCGGCAGATTTATAAAAAACATTGAAAAGTTCTGCTGTAAGGATGGGGGGTATGCTAATAAAACGAGTCTTGATAATGGCACGATATACGGCTGCTTTTTCGCCTTGGCCGCCTACCAGGATTTACAGATAGATATGCCGGATTATACAAAAGTCATAGAATGCATTCAGTCCTTATCTACCCCTGAAGGTGCTTTTACAAACAATCAAAAAATACAGACCGGTTCAACTAATGCAACCGCAGCTGCTATAATGGTTTTACATCACCTGCATCAGCCGGTAGATAAAAAAGCTGCGGACTGGTTATTTGCCCAATGCACTTCAAGCGGTGGGTTTCGTGCAATGCCGGCCGCTCCCATACCTGATTTACTTTCAACTGCTACTGCTTTGCATGCACTCGTGATTGCAGGATTCGAAATTAATGCGGTAAAAGACAAATGCCTTGATTTTATTGACAGCCTATGGTGCTCCAAAGGCGCTTTTTATGGTAATTGTACAGATACTACCCTCGATTGTGAATACACGTATTACGGCTTACTGGCTCTCGGACATCTCGGGTGATTAATATGCATCTTGACACGGACATTTTGGAAAAAAGCCTTGACGAGCGGATAAAACACTTGCTTGATTCCAGAACCTCTGAAGGTTACTGGCAGGGATATTTGTCAAGCAGTGCTCTTTCTACCGCCACAGCGGTTTTCGCTCTGGGTATAGTTGACAAAAAAAAATACCAGCCGCAAATTCAAAGAGGACTTGACTGGCTTTGTGAAAACTCAAATACCGATGGTGGCTGGGGTGACACACCCCTGAGTCTTAGCAACATCAGCACAACAATGCTGTGCTGGTCGGCTTTTGTTGTTGCTGATGGCTCAGTCCAATATGAAAAAACCTTAGCCAACGCAGAAAAATGGCTCATAAAAAATGCCGGCTGCCTCGAACCTAAACATCTGTTGAAAGCTGTAAATGTAAAGTATGGCAAAGACAGGTCTTTTTCATCCCCGATTCTGACGATGTGCGCTCTGGCGGGCAGATTAAATAGCTCTCAAAATATATGGAAATCCATCACTCCGCTGCCGTTTGAACTTGCCGTTATGCCGCACAGGTTCTATAAATCTCTTGGATTGCCGGTGGTTAGTTATGCATTACCTGCATTAATAGCTGTTGGACAGCTTCATTTCCACCGTCGAAAACCTCTAAATCCCGTTACCGGATTTATTAGATACTTGTCCCTGGACAAAACCTATAACATCCTGACTAATATCCAGCCGGAAAATGGTGGCTTCCTCGAAGCTGTTCCCTTAACCAGTTTTGTTATTATGACTCTTGCTGCCGCAGAAAAAAAAGATAGCGTCGTTGTAAAAAAGGGGCTGCGCTTCCTCCTTAATTCCCTAAGAAAAGATGGTAGCTGGCCAATCGATACAAATCTGGCTACATGGGTCACAACTTTATCTATTAATGCTCTTGCGGCAAATCCTGATTTTAAGAATATTCTGTCACTTGAAGACCGCAAAAACCTGCAGCAATGGTTGCTTTCCCAGCAGCATCGCAGGCTCCATCCTTACACCAACGCTGCCCCTGGAGGTTGGGCCTGGACAAACTCTCCCGGGGCCGTTCCTGATGCCGACGATACCGCAGGTGCTCTGCTTGCGCTTCACAATCTTCACCTCGTAAACGAAAGTGTGCTGCAAGCTGTTAACGCCGCAATTGAATGGCTTCTGGACTTACAAAACAAAGACGGCGGGATACCGACTTTTTGTAGGGGGTGGAATAAGTTGCCATTTGACCGAAGCTCGCCCGATATCACCGCCCACACAATTGCCGCTTTGGCTCTATGGTTGGATAAGCTTTCTAAACCTATGAAAAAAAAGGCGCATCGTGCTCTTGACCGCGCTCTCGATTACCTTGCTCGAAAACAAAATGCCGATGGCACATGGTCCCCTCTATGGTTTGGAAATCAACTCGCACCACGGCAGCAAAATCCTCTTTACGGAACAGCTAAAGTCCTCACCAGCCTGTCTCTACTGTTTTCGCGATTGAATTCTGAACATGTTCCAATGGTAAAAAAAGCTGTTTCCTGGCTATTGTCCGTCCAGAACTCAAATGGCGGCTGGGCAGCGGAAAAATCGATAACCCCGTCTATCGAGGAGACCGCATTGGCGGTGGATGCCCTTGCAGCTCTTATAAATCAGTGGCCTGCAGATCGAAAAGACTACAAAGGACATTTCCCTCTTGAAAAAATACACTCACAGGCATTAAAAGGCGCTTCATGGCTTATTGAAAACACTGAGAATGCTGTATTGCTCCCCTCACCTATTGGTTTATATTTTGCCAGGCTGTGGTATTCTGAAAAATTATATCCTCATATTTTCACTGTATCTGCTTTGTCAAAAGTACAAAGTATATGCCTTCAACAAAAATAAAAAATACCAGGATGCATTTACTTAGATTGACGCTTTGTTCATCTGCTGATACAATATTTTGTGGGACAGGTGCCTAAAATGAAAAGAATGAATTATATTAGGAAGTATTTCTGGTCATTGTTCCTCGGCATATCGGTTCTGTTCGGACTTTGGACAGCTACCCTTTATAGTTACCTGCTTTTTCATAGTATTGCTGAGGTATTCAGCATTGTCGTGGCCTGTGGTATTTTCCTGCTGGCCTGGAACTCCCGTAGTTTAGTAAAAAATAGTTATATTCTTTTTATAGGCATCGCATATCTATTTGTTGCTGTCCTGGATCTAATTCACACACTTGCCTACGAAGGGATGGGAGTCTTCCATGGATACGAGGCCAATTTATCTACTCAATTGTGGCTTTCAGCTCGGTATTTTGAGAGCGTTTCATTGTTCGTTGCTCCTTTTTTAATTAAACGAAGACTGAAAGTAAAGTTGGTATTTATTGCCTACACTGTAGTCACAATCCTTGTCTTGGCTTCTATTTTCTATTGGCGGATTTTCCCTGTATGTTTTGTTGAAGGAGTTGGCTTAACGGTTTTCAAAAAGGTCAGTGAGTACATTATCTGTGTTATGCTGTTTACCTCAGTTGTTATGCTGCTTAGAAAACATAGCGAGTTTGAACCGGGTATTTTACGACTATTGATTGCGTCTATAACAGTAACAATAGCATCGGAACTGGCCTTTACACTTTACATTGATGTCACAGGCTTTTTTAATTTAATAGGCCACTACCTCAAAATCATTTCGTTCTTTCTTATTTACAAAGCCATTATTGAGACCGGTTTTAAAAAACCTCTTACTTTGCTTTTCAGGGATCTTGAGCAGAGCGAAAACCGGCTTAGAGCGGCTGTTGAAAGTCTGCCTTTTGACTTCTTTCTTATTGAAAAAGACGGACGTTATGCCATGCAGAACGCCATCTGTAGGCGGCATTGGGGGGATATAGTTGGTAAGCGCCCCGAAGACATATGCCCGGACAAACAAACTTTAGAAATGTGGCAAAGGAATAACCGCCGGGCTTTTGCCGGTGAAGTCGTAAAAGAGGAGACCATTCTTAAGTCGCATACTGACAAAGGCTACTACTATAACATCATTTCTCCAATTCGTGCCGGTGATGAAATACATAGCATCTTGGGTATAAACATTGATATCACCGAACGCAAAAAAGCAGAGGAATCACTGCAGAGGGCTCTCGATGAATTGGAAATGCGGGTTGAAGAGCGAACGGCAGAGTTGGCAAAGAGCCGCGAGACGTTACGCTCACTCGCAGGCAAATTGCTTACGGTACAGGAAGAAGAGCGTCGCCGCTTGGCCCGCGAATTGCACGATGACCTGAACCAAAGGTTGGCTATCATGGCTATTGATACCGGAAGGCTTGAAGAACAGTTGAAATCCGTACCTGGTTCGCTCGCTGCAAGTATCAAAGATATCAAAGAGAGAGTAATAAAACTGTCCGCCGATGTACATGATATTTCCCGTCAGATTCATCCCTCAATTATTGAAGACCTTGGGCTCAAACAGGCTATAGAATCTGAGTGTTTGAATTTCACCAGGAGAAATGGTATAGTAATTAAGTATGAACCAAAGGATGTTCCCTTGAAAATTCCATGGGATATTTCTGTTTGTTTATTCAGAATTGTTCAGGAGGGCTTGAGAAATATTGCCAGGCATGCTTTGGTACAGGAAGCACAAATTAGCCTTCTGGGCGGTAATGGCTATATTACCCTTATTATCGAAGACTCTGGAGTTGGATTTGAGACCGTTCAGGCCGGTATAAAATCCGGTCTGGGTTTTATCAGTATGGAGGAACGTGTACGCTTGATTAGAGGACAATTCCTGGTGAAATCGAAGCCGGGAAAGGGTACAATAATAAAGGTTGTAATTCCACTGTTAGGAAATTAAAAATGAACAAAGCTACTGTTTTACTGGCTGACGACCATAGAATTGTGGCGGAAGGCCTCAAAAGTTTCTTGGAAGGCGAGTTTGACATTATTGGAGTAGTAGAGGATGGCCGTGCTCTCTTGGAAAAAACTCAACAACTCCACCCCGATGTGATTGTGGTGGATGTGTCGATGCCCTTGCTTAACGGGATTGATGCCGTCAGGGAAATAAAGAAAACCGGCTTAGATACAAAGGTTGTTTTTCTTACCATGCATCGGGATGCAATGTATGCCAAGGAAGCCTTTGAGATAGGTGCATCAGGCTTTGTTTTGAAACACGCAGCACCTTCTGAATTGATAACGGCTATTCAGGAAGCATTAAAGGGAAATACTTATATAAGCCCCGATATTGCAGAAGAATTGATGCAGTCATATAAAGACCATACGGATCTTAAAAGCAGTGTCTTTAACAAGTTAACTTTGCGGCAGCGGGAAGTTTTACAGTTGTTGGCTGAGGGGAAATCAGCTAAGGAGGCTGCCAGAATTCTTCACATAGCAACAAGAACCGTCGAATTTCACAAGTACAGTATGATGGAACAATTAGGCATAAAAAACAGCGCTGAATTGATTCACTTTGCAATCAAACACGGCCTTGTCTCAATTTAAAGAAGTTATCTGTTTGTGCTTAATCTATAAATCCATACTTTTGCCGGTAGTGCAGCGCTTCAAATTGCTCATGATGGAATACAAATTAGCAGGTCATTAACCGTTGGATAATATACAATATTTTTCGCCGAATTTATTCGTAAACTATGTTACTATCTGATAATGTCGGTTAATATGCTAAGCATATCATTGGCAATCTTTATGGTCCTTGCATTAGCGTTGTATCCGTTTTGAGCTTCAATCATAGCAACAAACAGGCTTGCTATATCAACGTTGGATTTTTCCAGCGACCCGCCATGAATCGAACCTGCACCACCTACTAATCCCTGTGTAGCTACCGCTTCACCTGAGTTGACCGATGGAACAAAATAACTATTACCTATGCTTTCCAGACCTGCGGCGTTCTTGAATAACGCCAACTGAATGGTAGCAAGATTTTTCTTGACGCCGTTGGTAAAAGTACCAACAATTACACCTTCATTGCTGACCGAGGCAGAGGTAAGGTCGCCCGCCGCATAGCCGTTTTGCTCTTCTGCAACCGCAGTGGAGACTTTTGCAAATTGTGTTAAACCGTTGAACTGGCCGGCGGTACCCATATCTACCGAAATCGTTTGTGGGTTTGCGGTATCGTGTGCAAATGTCACTTCAAATTGGGCCGTGTCGCCGATGGCGGCATTTAAACCGGCCAAAGAACCGTCACTGCCGTTGAATTCTATGCCTTTGATTCGCCTGTCACTGTTGCCGGATATATCAATATCACTGACATTGCCGCTGATTGAGTTCAGTATCATATCCCAGAGATTGAGGGTATC
The DNA here is from genome assembly GCA_964539795.1 of uncultured Pirellulales bacterium. Taxonomy (GTDB): domain Bacteria; phylum Planctomycetota; class Phycisphaerae; order Sedimentisphaerales; family Anaerobacaceae; genus CAZTKW01. Next base: position 5,499 of record CAZIKS010000010.1, on the reverse strand, counting down.
TGTTCGAACAAAAGAGCCCGAGAGAATGTGTGAGCCGCCCTGGGAATCATAAGTCATAATACTGAAACTTTTAACTTCTTCCCCCCCGACGGTTGTTATTTCAAAATATCCGGGCATTTGCAGGGAGGTATCGTCATCGGTATCTGTGTATGTCAGCTTAACGTCTGATTGACTGTATCCGGCGCTGCCGGCTTCTATTACTATACGACCGTTCTCCAAAAAAGCCTCATCAATGCCGTCGTCTACATTAAGTATGCTGTTTATATGACTAATGAGGGCATCCATAGTGGTGGCTGCATTGACAGTAAGGCCGTCGCCGTCTGTTAAGTCAGTACCGTCATGTTCATAACCGGAGATAGTAATGTTGGCGTCCCCGTCAAATGTACCGCTGAATTGGTCAAGGTCCGAAAGAAATGTGCTTCCTGTGGCATTGGTACCATTGTTGGTCGTATAAGTTATGTTCGATTTCAGCACATTTGTTTGTGCCCCTTCAGGAAGTATTCCATCGGCGCTTAAGTTACCTGATACCGTTATTAGTGACGTAGCGCTTGCCGCCATTGCCACGTCGTAAGGAATCTTGATATTGCTGTCGCCGGGTATTTGAAAACCGTCAACTTCACCTACCGTACCTATACGCTGAACAATATAGCCCGTAGAAGGGTCCACCAAATTCGAGTTTGCGTCAACGGCGAACCCGCCTGAGCGGGTGTAAACATTTTGTGAGCCGTCACTCAATACAAAATAACCTTCACCTTCCATTGCCAGATCCAGGGGGTTGTTTGTGTTTATGAGATTACCCTGGGACATGTCCGGGCTTATACCGGCTATTCCAACGCCGCTGCCTATCTGCTGAGGGTTGGTACCGCCGACTGTAGCCGTTGGTTGTGACGCTTTTTTGAGTATCTGACTCAACATCTCGGAGAAAACAATTCTGCTGCCCTTAAAACCGACAGTATTTACGTTGGCCAGGTTATTGCCTGTTACGTCAAGCATCTTCTGATGGGCCTGAAGCCCCGTAACTCCTGATGACAATGCAAAACTCATTTTTCTATCTCCTTATTTAAATTTCAGACTATTAATAAAATCTCGTCTGCTTTCCATTTGTGATAACCAGTTAGTCCACACAGGATGTGTGGGGCCGCCACACATCAAAGGACATCGCAAAGTTCTTCACTGGACATCTTTTGTTACCAAATAGCTTTTTATACCGCCTAAGCTTCGCAATTAGTGTGCCAGATTAAGCTCCTTCTCGGCTTTTAGGTATGTAACCTCTTGCCAATAAAGTCTTTAATTAACTTAAAAAATTTAAGTAATGCTTAAAAGTACTGCAATCCAATAGGTTGGTTCGGCCGCTAAAAGGACAAATCTTCCTAAAATGCCGGAAAATCTTGCCGACATCCATGGACAAATATTTGTCATACAAACGACCTGCCTGATTATGGAGCATACTGAATTTACTAAAAGAGAAACTGTATGTATCAAGTATGGAGGAATAAAAAGATAAGTATTAATCGAATTATCTTCTGCCGGTTGAAATTTCTTAAATATACATTTTTGTCGGGCGCAATGGTTCTGCTAACAGTCCTGGTAGGTGAAGTCAGTGGTTTATTCTTTTCACAGTCTCGTTTTTCAGTGAAAAATGTGCGTCATATCATCCTGGTCAGTGTCGATACCTGTCGCACCGACTACCTCTTCAATTGGTGCTAATTCCCTCCGGGCTGTAGTTACCGAGCGTTGGAAATATATTTAAGCAACTCGGCCGGAATTAAAAGACTTACAACTGCTAATGGCTGAAATTCACAGCTATCTTGGAATGGCTGTGGCCGAGCAGGCGAAGTTGGATTTGGCTGTCGTCCATTTTAGAATGGCAATAGAAATTGACCCTGAGATGCTTCAGGCCTATTCTAATCTTGTTTGGGTTTTTTCCAAAACAGAAGAAATTCAGTCAAGTAAGTGCCTGCTATATTTCAATTACAACTCAGGTAATACAAAGTCCATGACTAACTACAGAATTCAACTTGAAGGTAGTCTGCCGTCGCGCAGGAATTTATATTACAATTTTTGAAGACGGCGACCGGCTCTTAAAAGTGGTAAAGTAGCCAATACAAAAAATGGCACTGTAACGTGCCGGCATTTGTCAGGTAAGGAGGAGATTGGTCTTTGGTTCAGCGAATATAGCCCAGAGATTTCAGTTTTTCTAACTCTTCCTCAGTGAGCCTGTCGCTGGGTTCGTTAACAATGCGGAGTTTGAGAAAATCCTCATTACAAATGCGTATTAATCTTAAGTTTAAATCTTTAAACCGCTCGACATAGTTATAATCAGTAATCAGATTATGCTCTTCGCCTCGGTCGGTCTTCAGATTGAACATTTCATATCGTTCGTTTTGGGGTGTATAGATTAGTTTGAGGCCGTCTACGGCTAAGGAAAATTGAACCAGAATTCCACCCCAAACCTCTGGCAATATCATTTCCGCGAAGATTTCACGGTTTGTTCCATGCTGGCGACGCAGGTCACGACCGCGAAAACGAGAATCTACCTTTAAACCAAGAACCTTTAATACAGTTGGAACAATATCGATATGCTGGACAAAATCCGTTCTTCTGCCAGTGAGCTGATTACCATATTTTATAACAAGGGGAACATGGGTCAAACTGTTGTAGAGATTTTCGCTGTGTGCGAAAAAGTAATTATGTTCTCCCATACCTTCGCCATGGTCGGACGAAAGTATGAGCAGAGAATTGTCATATAGGCCGAACTGTTTTAATGCATCAACCAGACGTTTGAAATGTTCGTCCTGGTATCGTATCTCCCCGTCATATTGAGAAATGTAATAGTAGTAATCTCTATTTGTCCCCAGTCTTTGATATACTGGAATACCATCGCGCCCGCTCGGGGAGATATTCAGTATGAGATTGCGAGGCTTTTGACTAGGATTGTGGAATAGTTTGGCAAACCTCTCTGGTGGTGTGTACGGCCCGTGTGGGTCCTGGTAATGGACCCACATAAACAGTTGGTCATTATGGAACTCTTCGAGCAGTTCTATGGCACGGTTGGTTGTATGTTCTGCGGTTCTCTCCGGCCACTCTCTGACCAGTTCTCGCTGGTTCATTGTATCGTCGTATATCATAAAACCCTGGTCAAAGCCTTGTTTTTTCTTCAAAATATAGTTGCTTATCACCGCCGTGGTTTTGTATCCCTCTCCCCGCAGAATCTCGGCAAGGGTTTTTACTCCCCCCGGCAAAAAGAGGTTTTCGGTGCTCCTTGTTTCATGAGGCAGAAAACCAGTGAGTATACTGGAGAAACTCAGACGTGTATCGGAAGCATGGGAAAGGCAATTCTCAAAAAGAAGTGCATCTTCGGCAAATTGGTCGATATTGGGGGATGTGTTCTTGGAATATCCGTAACAACCAAGGTGGTCTGCCCTTAAGGTATCAATCGTAATGAGAATGATGCTGGGTTTTTTTCTATGTTCCTTTTTCCCACAGCCGCTCACCCAGAGCAAGGGCGACAGAGACGCCGCAAAAGCACCTCTGAGCCCGTATTTCAACACCTTTCTGCGACAAAGACCACCACAGTAAGTTGGCTTTTTGTTCATGATTACCTGTCCAAACAAAGTATAAATAGGTTAATTTGAGATTTATATTCTAACTTTCAAAAACGGCTTAAAGAGCAGTGCAAATACAAACGTAGCAACTAAAAAGTAAATCACCCACCAGTCGGTGCCGCTGGTCCGGCTTAGCCGGTCAGGATAGTTAATACTGATTGACTGTACAATAGAATCGTTAGCAAAAGGTTTTTCCAGTGGATTCAGAAGAATGTCGGCCCAGTGCCATCCGGGTCTTTCAGAGCTCAAACGCATAAAACCCTCACCAATTGCTAATTGTTTTTCAATTCGCTCCTGGCCAACTTTGAAAATTATATTGTGATATCCGCCTTCGCAAGCCTTGATTTTCCAGCATATCTGATGTTTACTTAATATGCGAACCGAGCCCGCCGTTACCTCTATAGCATCTGTGGGTTCGATACTGAAATTAAACAGGGAAGACTCGACTTTGTCATTGAGTTGCATAGTTACCACCGTTTCTTCTGTCGGCAGTAACGGGCGAGCCTGATACCACAAGCCAAGCTGGGCCGCCAATAAAGATATGGGTACAATCATAACCAGAACCGGGCGAATCGAATGGACCAATACTAACAAAGCCCCTTTAAAAAGCCGGCCTATCGATTGTAAAGTCACAAGTATGCTGTCTTTGAAAAGCTTCAGGGCAAGCATATCGGCCTTAATATTGTCCCTGACCCGCCCGAGAGCACGCTGATTGGATGTATATTTATAATTAATCAGTAACAACACCGCCATTATCGCCGACATTATTGTGTTCGATAACCATCCCGGCAGTACAGCGACCCACGACAATAGAAACCCGCCCAGAGCATTGGTTAAAATGTTTATCCAGGTTGTGATATGAGCTAAAAAAACCATCAGTCGATGTATCCCAGTCCACGAAGCTGGTCGGCTATTTTGTCGTCCGTTTCTTCAGTTGCTTCGTGTTCGGCAAGGGCCTTTTCAATTATGTGAGTTATAAATTCCTCTACGCTGCTGTAGCCTGCGAGTTCGGTCGTTTTCTTGAGCCGGTCGAAAAGTTTCGAATCAATCTTAATCTTGGCCATTTCACAGTTCCTTATTGAATGCCTTAATGCTTCCGTTTATGTCGTAAAAAGGTTCTTGCCCTCCATAAAGGAGGGGGCTCCCAGCCCGAATTCTTTCAGAATAGACGGTGCCAAATCTACCAGTGCCGGGCCGTCGGTGCCGATTGGTTTATTACTGAACAAAACTCCCGGCACCTCAGAGACGTCGGCGCAATGGTCTGCAGCCCAGGCCGAATCGTTGTCTGATAATATCTCTTCGGTCATATCTCCCAGACATGTAGACCACGAGGCGCGGTAATCGCGACAGTACCCGACAATCAGGTCAGGAGCCAGCTCTGTGGCTTGGCCTAAGTAGGCCTTGTCAGTGCGGTGGACCTTGCGAATGACCCGTCTGCCGCTAATATCACGGACAGCTTCGAGTTTATTTATCAGTTCGACGATAAGCTCTTCCCTCTGCGAAGACTCTACGATGCCGTAGCGTTCACGGCCTTTTATATTAAGGTATAAGCCGTTTATACCCAAGCCGTATGCTTTTGTCAGGGACCAGTCGACATCGCGGAAAAGCGAAGTGCAGTCGGCAGGCTGGATATAACCGTTGTCACGCAGCCAGCTATTGAGATTGAACTGTCTTTTGAAATTAGCGAAGCCGTGGTCGCTCATCACAATAATAGTTGCCTTATCGCCGTAACGGCTAAGGATGTTGCCGATGACCGAATCCAATTCTCTGTAAAGGTCGTGAATATGATTAAAATATTTTTTAGTATCGTCTGCCGACCGTGTTGGGTGTTTATCATCCGAGTCCCACCAGAACATATGCGACTGCAAATCAGTACTGGAAAAGTAAAAGAACA
>CAZIKS010000009.1:0-36807 GCA_964539795.1 uncultured Pirellulales bacterium | reverse complement strand
ATCTCAACCTGCTCAAATAGTTGTTTTATCTGCGGCTCTTTTTCGAGACGGTCTTTCAAATACTCGTAAAGCTGGAAGGTTATATCGGCGTCTTCGGCGGCATATTCATAGGCAGCGGAAGTATCTACCATATCGAAAGTGAGCTGGTTTTTGCCTTTTCCGATGAGAGCTGATATCGGGATTGGGCGGTAGTTTAAGAAATCCTCTGCCATAGCGTTCATAGAATGGCTGCGACGGTCAGCTTCAAGGCAGTAGGAGGCAACCATTGTATCGAAGTAAACTCCTTTTACAGGTAGACGTGCATTGCTAAGTATGAGCAGGTCATATTTTATGTTTTGGCCGACTTTCTTTATCTTTTCGTCGGCGAGTATTGGCGCCAGCTTCTCAACAAGCATATTTGAATCAAGATGCTTTTGGCCTAATGGCGCCTTAACAGGGAGATAATATGCTTCGTGCGACCGCCAGGAAAAGCTAATGCCCACGAGGTCTGCCCACATAGGATTAATAGAAGTTGTTTCGGTGTCTATAGCAAATAATTTCTGCTTTTTTAATTTGATTAAAAACTCGTCAAATTTTTTTTGCGTGTCTATGAGTTTGTAATCGTGGCCGACAGTTTTAACCGAAGCAAAACTGGTCAAATCTTGAGTGAGCATCGGAGTGGGAGTAGCTGCAACTGGTTGAGTACCGGCAGCAGATGTCAGGCCAAGCCGGGTGAGCAGGCGAGTGAAACCAAGCTCAGTAAAGATTTCGGAAAGTTTTGTTTTGTCTGGTTCTGTGAGTTTGAGGTTATCAAAGTTTATTTCCAGAGGAACATTACAGTTTATAGTAACAAGCTCTTTGCTAAGATAGGCTTGTTCCTTAAATCTGCGGAGATTTTCACCGCGTTTTCCTTTTATTTCATCGGCGTGTTTATATAGTTCATCGAGAGAGTCGTATTGCTGAATAATCTTAACAGCGTTCATTTCCCCGATTAGCGGTACGCCCGGGACATTGTCAGAAGAATCACCCTGTAAGGCCAAAACATCAACAAAATTTTCAGGATGAATTTTATATTTCTCAAACAGTGCATCATCATCAATAACTTCCCCTTTTTTGACATCGAAAATGTAGGTGTGAGCATCGACAAGCTGATACATATCCTTGTCTTTTGCGCAGATGTAGGTGTCGATATCATCTTTTGAAGCTTTTTTGGCGAGTGTGCCTATTATGTCATCCGCCTCGAAGCCATCAAGGCGAAGAACCGGAATTTTCATTGCGTCAAGAATTTGCTCAATGCGGTCTATTTGATTGGGCAGGTCTTCGGGCATCGGCGGGCGGTTAGCCTTATAATCTTCATAGATTTCAACCCTAAAGGTCGGCGTTTTGCTGTCCATTGCGACAACAAGCATATCCGGGTTTTGATTTTGTATTAGGCTTAAAAGAGTTGTTGTAAATATATAGGTGGCCTTTGTGGACTCTCCAGACGGGCTGGTCAATCTCTGGCTCATCGGAGCATAATAAGCAGCGTAGATATGTGCGTGCCCATCAATTATGTAAAGTTTTTTCGCCATCGCCAACAACTTTATTTGTTCCAGCCTATACTGTCAAGGCAATTAGCGGATGCATTGTAACGTCTGTCGGCAACTGAGACGAATTTGTTTGTTCGACGGTACTATTTTGTGTTTTTAAGGAGTGCTTGGAGAGCATGACGGCTTTCGGCATGATTCGGGTCGATTTCGAGAACTTTACGGTACTGCTTAATAGCATCATTTTTTTTGCCTTGGCTGGCTAAAATACAGGCCATACAATAACGCGCGTTGACAAGATTAGGGTCAAGCTGCAGGGCTTTAGAATAGTGAGTCAGCGCCTGGTCGATATCGCCCTGCAGAGATAACGCCCGACCGAGGTTGCTATGTGCATCGGCTAAATCGGGTTTGACTTCCAGAGCTTTGGTAAAATGTGTAATGGCCTCATCGAGTTTTGCTTGGCGGGCAAGTTCAATCCCAAATCTGTTGTGGGCAACTGCCAATTCGTCGCGCACCTTTGAAGAGTAAGGCTGGATTCGCAGCACTTCTGTATACTGCTCGATGCCTTCTTTGAGCCTGCCCTGCTGGAAAAATATGGCGCCGAGGGCATGGTGGACTTCGTAGGAGTCGGGTTTGATTTTAAGAGCCTCTATAAGGTGTGGGATGGCCTGGGGAAATTTGCCCTGTTTGGCGAGTATGGTGCCAAGATTGAAACGAACTTCAAACTGGTCCGGCTTATGCCGCAACACCTCTGCAAAATGTATAATGGCCCTATCGAGCTTGTCCTGTTCGACAAGTGCAACTCCCATATTAATATGTCCAGGTATGTACTCTGGTTCGATGCGCAGTGCCTCAGAGTAGTGTTTGATAGCTGTGTTGAGATCACCTGCTTGATGAAAAATGTTTGCAACAGCATAATGAGCAAGCCAATTATTTGGAACCGCTTGTATTGCCCTTTTGTGCAAGGTCAAACTGCTTCGCCAATATCTTACCTGGGCATATGTAAGAAGCGAGAGGGAAAAGAGCAACACCGTTGCAGATAAAGAAATGATAAATTTGCGATAAAAGAGCCGACCGAGAAGGTCGGGGATACCCCATGCAATAATAATGAACAGACCAGTAAAAGGGATATAGGTATACCTGTCAGCCAGAGCCTGATTTCCAACCTGTATCAAGCCAATTACTGGAAAAAGAGTACCCAAGTACCAAAACCAGCCTACAGCAAGATAGGGACGCTGGCGCAACTTCCATATCACCCCAACTGTTATAGATAGCAGTAACAATAGTGCGCCGGCGGTTTGCCAGATGGGTAATTTGTTACCTGGGTGGGGATAAAAGATAGCCAAGTGGAAGGGCCAAAGCATCTTTCCAATATATTCCACGTAGGCCACCAGTGCATTTTCGATTCGGCAAATCAACGAGTACTGGATTATGGATTTCATAATACCAGTGCTATGTTGTGTAAGAAAAACAATTAGACTTGCAATTACAGATAGAATGAAAAGAGGGAGTTTTTCTAAGACACATCGCTTAATAGAAACAGCGATGACGGTTTGTTTAGAATCGCAAACACTCTTTTCTTCGAGTATGAAACGACCTAAAGGCCAGTAGTCTAAAAGCAATAAAACAAACGGCAACGTCACGAGCATTTGCTTGGCAAGGAGTCCTAAAACAAAAAATATTATAATCAGTACATACCTTGTGATAGCCGGGTGCTGAACATAACGCAGGTAAGCCCAAGTTGTAAGCAACCAGAAGAAAGTGCTCAAAACGTCTTTGCGTTCCGAGGCCCAGGCAACGGATTCGACATGAATAGGGTGGAGAGCAAAGGCTGCGGCCACAAAAGCACTGGGCCATAAGTTTCCTGTCATACGCGTGATAACCAAAAACAGCAGGATTGCATTGGCCACATGAAATATCACATTAGTGAGATGGTGAGCGCCCGAATCCAAACCAAACAACTGACAATCCAACATATGTGAGAGCCAAGTCAACGGGTGCCAATTATTGGAGTGGCTTTTAGTAAATGCCCAAACAATACCTTCCTGTGTCAGACCTGCCTTTACGTGGTTGTTGTCGGTGATATACTCATCATCATCAAAGTCGATAAACTCATAATGGCGTACCTGCCAGTAAACCGCAATTGTGGCCAATGCCAAGGTCAGGCAAATATAAAGAATCCTATATTTGTTTGATGTTTTACTCATTATAGGTTTGATCGGATTTGTACAATTGTATTCGGTTGTTAATTTGTCGGGCCAGATCTTTTTTACCGGTGGACTCAGCTAATTGAGAAGCTTTTTCAGCTGTCTTGAGGGCTTCGGTGAACTTTCCTGCAGCGGCATAAGCGACCGCTAATGTATCCAATCTTTCCGGTTGTTTATAATTTGTAAGTTCACAAGCTCTTTGGGCAAATTTAACGGCTTCAGATGGATTGTAAATATCCTTATCTTCATTAACGGCCAAAATCCAGGCGAGGTCATTCAGTACCTCAATTCTGTCGGGCTCGCGCTTCAGAATCCTATAATAATTTTCGACCGCGGCTTTGGTTTTGCCCATCTTTGTGAAAGAACGGGTCAAGCCAAGGCGTGCCTTCAAGAAATCGGACTGAAATCGCAAAGCTTCCGCATACTGCTTAACTGAGAGGTCGAACTTACCCTGCCTGTAGTAAATATTTCCTAAATTATAACATACATCGGGCCAGCGGGGTTTTATGCGCAGGGCCTCATTAAAGTGCTTAACAGCCTCATCAAGTTTGTCCTGGGCGGCAAACGCTTCACCAAGATTGAAGTGTGACTCAGCATTATCGGGATTTAGACGTATGGCCTCCATCCATTGTTCAACAGCCTGTTCGGTTTTGCCCAATTGATAAAATGCCTTACCCAGTTTATTGTGTGCCTTGTGATTGTCAGGGTCTAGCAGCGAAACCACAGTCCAGCATTTGAGCGCATCATTTATTCTGGCGCTCTGAAACATTGCCTCGCCAAGAATGTAGTTAGCAGCGGCATAATTAGACCCGACTTTTATTGGCTTAGCGCCGTATTCGATAATCTTATCAATCTCGGTGTAAGGGTCATATATTAATGGTTGTTCCTCATCAGTATTGTCTAAGCCAAGTTCGAGATACAGTGCTTTAGTTAAATGTTTGAAGGCGTCATCAAGTCTGCCCATCTGGGTAAGCGCAAGTCCCAGATTGTAGTGTACCCTTGGCCAATATGGTTTCATTTCCAAAACCGTATTAAAGTCTTTAACGGCCTGAGTGAACTTACCCTGCCGGGCCATCACCAAACCCATATTGAGAACAGTTTCGTAATGGCCGGGTCTAAGTGTCAAGGCTTCTTTGAAACACAGAGTGGCCTCATCGTATTTTTTCAGGTCGAGAAGTGCCAGACCCTTATTATTCCGAGCATCATAATCCCTTGGATTGATTTGGAGGGCCTGGTTAAAATGCACAAGGGCATCTTCGAACCGACTCTCATCAGAAAGGACCTTTCCATAATTATAGTGCATTGTGAAATTATTTTTGGTTACACTGATTGCATGTTTAAAAAGAGTTTCGCTGTTATGCCAATGGCGTAATTGCAGTCGGGTACATAGCAACATTCCTATGAGTGCAAAACCAGCAGCAATCGCAAATCCTACCCTCCGATATCTCCACTTGGCGAAAAGTTCAGAGCCCCCCCAAGAAACCATAATGAAAAACCCAATTAACGGCAGATAAGTATAACGGTCGGCCATAGCCTGAAGGCCAACCTGTACAAAACCGATGACCGGCACCAAGGTTCCGAGATACCAAAGCCAGCCCACCAAAAGATATCGGTGCCTTCGGGCCATATAAATTACACCGGCTGAAATCGCAGCCAATATTATGAAAGCAACTATAGGCTTGTATACAGGGAGGTTATTGCCTGGGTGTGGATATAAAACCGCCAGCCGGGTTGGATAAATTGTTTTTAAGATATAGACAAGATAAGAAACAATCGCATTTGATATGCGGCCACTCAAAGAAACATCAATGCCAATCTCACCTGTGCGAGCACCGTGTTGAGAGATAAATGCAATTACGCTTGAAAACAGTGTAAGGATAAAGAGAGGAATCTTTTCAGTAATAAGACGGCGGATATTTTGTCGTTCCCACCGGAACCTGTCCAAAGGCCAATAGTCCAGCAAAAGCAGTACAAATGGTAAAGTCACAAGCATAGATTTAGCCATCAATCCCAAGCCAAAGGCAAAAAATACAAACAAATATCTGCCAACACATCGATGCTCTGTGTATCGAATATAAGCCGCTATAGTTAACATCCAGAAAAAACCGCTCAGGACATCCTTACGTTCGGCCACCCATGCAACAGATTCGACATGCAAAGGATGCAGGGCAAAGGCTGCGGCTGTGAAGACACTGGGCCAAACCAACCCAGTCATCCTCTTCAAAATCCAAAACAACAGCAAAGTATTGGCTGTATGAAACAACAGGCTAGTTAAATGATGCCAGAAAGGTTTAAGCCCAAATAATTGACAGTCCAGCATATGAGAAAGCAGAGTCAGTGGGTGCCAATTAGCCATGTGTGGCCTGCTGAAAGCCCATATAAGGGATTCAGAATTTAAGCCTGTCTGGACAGTGGGATTGTTGGTTACGTAAATATCATCGTCGTAATCGACAAAATCATTGTGTCGCACAGGCTCATAGGCAATCAGAGTGGCCAGAACCAGTGCAGCGTAAATCACAAAGATATATCTTTTGTCTAATGTTTGTTTCATCAGCAGAAAAAAAACGTTGATTTAAATAAAATAATCTTAGCTATTGGTAATAACTTTATTTACTGCTACCCGTGCTGTCAAGGCAATAAGCGAAAATCTGATTCGGTCGGTGGAGGTTTTGGGGATGGTTCGCGATATGGTTGGCCAGTTTTATAAAGTTCAATTCGTCTGCGAATTTGCCGAGCTAAATCTTTTTCACTGGAAGACCCGGCTAATTTAAACGCTTTTTCAGCAGTCTCTACTGCTTCGGCAAAATTGCCGGCAGCAGCATAGGCAACAGCTAAAGTGTCAAGTATTTGCGGGTTTTGGTATCTAGTAAGCTGACAAGCTCTTTGAGCAAACTTAACAGCTTCGGCGAGATTCTGAAATTGTTTATCTTCGATAGTAGCCAAAATCCAAGCCAGATTGTTCAACGCCTCAACATGGTTTGGTTGGAGTCTCAACAATCTATAGTAATAATCAATTGCTTGTTGAATTCGTCCCAGTTCAAAGAGGTTATGGGCGAGACTAATATTTGCCTCGGTATAATCGGGTTTTAATGATAAAGCCCGGGCGCATTGTTCGGCGGCCATGTCAAGCCTGCCCTGACGATAATAAGCAATTCCCAGATTATAGTGTGCTTCCGGCCAATACGGTTTTATCTCCACAACCCTGTTCAAGTGCTCAACAGCTTTATCGAGTTTATCCTGCTTGATAAATTCCATACCAAGATTGAAGTGCGAGGTGTCATCATCCGGACTTAGCCTAACTGACTCCAACCATTGCTCAACTGCCAAATCGGTCTTACCCAGCCGGTGAAACGCCATACCCAAGTTATTATGAGCCCTGTAAAAATCAGGTTTAAGCTTCAACACTTCGTTAAAGCATTCGATAGCTTCATTAATTTTGCCAAGCTCAAGAAGTGCCAAGCCCTTGTTATTATAAGCATCGAAATATCGCGGATTTATTTGCAGAGCCTTGTCAAAATGCAGAATAGCCTCGGCGAACCGACTTTGAGTTGAAAGCATATATCCATAGTTGTAGTGCATAGTGAAGTTGTTCTTTGTTACTTTAAGGGTATGTTCGAAGAGAGTAAAGCTGTTTCGCCAGTGTCGTAACTGCATTCTGGTACAGAGTAACATTCCAGTGAGCACGATGCCGGCAGTTATTGCAAGCCCTATTCTTTGATATCGCCACCCGGTAAAAAGTTCAGAAGCACCCCAGGCAATCATGATAAAAATCCCAATAGACGGCAGATAAGTGTAGCGGTCGGCCATAGCCTGTACGCCAAACTGAACCAACCCAATAACAGGAAGCAGAGTTCCAAGATACCACAGCCATCCGACCAAAAGATAACATCGCTTTCGAGCAGTATAAATTACACCGGCTGATATGACTGTCAGGATTAAAAAAGAACCTATTGTCTGCCATAAGGGCAAACTACTTCCAAGGTGAGGATACAAAACCGCCAAGCGTGTCGGATAAACTATTTTAAGGATGTAGGCAAGATATGAAACAATCGCATTCGATACACGACTATATAGAGAAATATCCACTCCGGTATCCATTTCCATCGCATGCCTTTGAACGATAAAGGTAATTACGCTTGAAATCAACATAAGTACAAACAAAGGAATCTTCTCAATAACCAAACGAGAAGCTTTCAGGATAGAGATATCGGTATCACCTAATTCGGATTTCAACAGCAGTTCTCTTTGGAGTGGAGATGATAGCTCAAACCGTCGCAAGGGCCAATAGTCCAGCAGAAGTAATACAAACGGCAAGGTCACGACCATCGGTTTTGCCATCAAAGCCAGTCCAAAAGCTAAAAAGACCAACAAATACCAGCCGATATTAGGATGTTTTGTGTATCGAATGTAAGCGGCTATGGTTAACATCCAGAAAAAACCACTTAAAACATCTTTTCGTTCAGAAATCCAGGCGACAGATTCGACATGGAGAGGATGCAGTGCAAAAGCTGCAGCTACAAAGGCGCTGGACCAAATACAACCGGTCATTTCTTTCAAAAGCCAAAACAGCAATAATGTATTGGCTATATGAAACAATAAATTAGTCAGGTGGTGCCAAAATGGCTCTTGACCAAAGAGCTGACAATCCAGCATATGACTAAGCCAGGTCAAGGGGTGCCAGTTAGACAAGTATGTCGAGGTAAATGCCCATGCAACCGATTCGTGAGCGAGTCCCTTCCTGACTAAGGGGTTCTGGGTCACATATTTATCATCATCAAAACCGACAAAATCATTATGTCGTATCGGTTCATAGGCGATAAAACCGGACAATATCAAAACAAGATGAATCAGGATAATGCAATATCTGTTCGATGTTTTATCCATCTATTTAGGAAACAACTTTGATTTGATAAGATTCATTTTGGCCAGTCGGTATGTCAAGGCTGTTCTCAAACATCCAAAACCATATTTGATACTTCGCTGAAGATTGATAGACGATGCATCGGTGAAATATTTGGTCGGGCAACTGACTTCTGCGATAGTGTTGCCATACCACAATATCTGGGCCAGCATCTGGTTGTCGAACACGAAATCATCGGAATTAGCTTCGAGAGGCAACTGTTCTAAAAGCTGACGGGAAAAGGCCCTATAGCCGGTATGGTATTCGGAGAGTTTTGCTCCAATTAGGATATTTTCTGCAAGTGTCAGAAAGCGGTTTGCGATATATTTCCAAATCGGCATTTTCCCCTTCAAGGCGTATCCTCCGAGGACTCTGGAGCCGAGAACACAGGGATAAAGCTCATTGCCAATCATAGACGCCATCGCCGGTATTAACTTTGGTGTGTATTGATAATCGGGATGTACCATAATAATGATATCGGCGCCCTGCTGTAATACAAGTTTGTAGCAGGTTTTCTGATTGGCGCCATAACCGAGATTATTCGGATGTGTTTGAACAATTGTGCTGGGTAGTTCAGCAGCTATAGCAGATGTCTGGTCCTGACTTGCATCGTCAACAATAATAACCAAGTCGACAATTTCCTGGGCCATAACCTCCTCATAGGTCTTGCGAAGTGTCCTGGCCGCATTATAAGCCGGCATAAACACTATGACTTTTTTATCTTTAAACATAGGTGCTATTATAACAATTCTTTGTTAAATCGGAAACATAATTTCGTGCAGAGATTATAGAGAGGGTGCATCTGTAGTTTGTAGGTAAAAATAGCCCTCCGATATATAAAGTAATGGAAAAAAATGTTACTTTGCTATTGGAGGGCAAAAAATGAATGAACGGATTTTATCAGAGCTTGAAGGCTTAATCGAGCAGGAAGTCGAAAATTTTACAAACGATTTGGGAAAAATGGAAAGTGCAGTTAAAGAATTGATGGCATCATTGGGAAAAGGACTGCTACAGCGGCTTGTTAACCGTAAACCCAACGGCTATCAAGGCAGTTCTATAGCCTGCCAATGTGGAAATCCGATGAAGTTTGTGCAACACCGCAAACGCAATATTCACACTATTTTCGGCTGGATAACCGTTAAGAGAGCCTATTATCATTGTACGAACTGTGGGATGGCTGGACAAAGAAGTTACTTGACGACCTAAAAGAGCAACGCAAGAAGTATAGAGGTTCTAAACACCAAGCAGTAAATACGTTGATTCGGTATGTTTCGAATAACGAAGAACAAATGCGTTACGATGTTTTTCGTGAAAAAGGTTATGATATAGGCTCCGGTGCGGTAGAGGCAGCATGCAAAAATGTGGTTGGCAAACGACTAAAACAATCCGGCATGACATGGAGCAGAACAGGTTCCTCTGCAACATTAGCTTTGCGGGTTACCTGGCTGAATGATAGATGGGAGCAATTATGGGCAAAAAAGCCCCTGACTGCATAAAAAATCTACCTACAAACTACAGATGCACCCTTATAGAGATATTGCTAAGAGTTATTTCCATCAAGTTGACTTTTCAGTTCAGACAAAGTTTTTCGGGCACGAGTGTGACTGGGATTCAGTTCTATTTCCTTTTCAAGGTGCTCGATAGCCTGGTCGGTTTTGTTTTGTTTCAAAAGAGCTATAGCGATATTGTAATTGGTATCAGGAAAATCAGGCTTTAGCTGCAGGACCTGGATCCAATTTGAAACAGCTTTATTCATTTCGCCTTTGTGGTAAAAAGCCATTCCCAGATTGTAGTGAGCCCTGTAATATTTCGGCCTGATGCGGATAGCTTCAAGGCAATGCTCAATAGCGGCATCGTAGTTCTGGTTTTGTCCAAGGGCATTGGCAAGATTGTTGTGGGCCAGATAGTTATTGCTCGTTACTTTGAGAGTGTGTTCAAAAAGACTGATACTGTTACGCCAGTGTCTTACTTGCAGGTTTGTGCAGATTATGAGAGAAAAAGTGACAAGAGCAGTTGATATTATAAGAATTGGTTTTTTGTGTCGGAAGTTTTGCAGCAGGTCGACGGCGGCAAAAGAAATGATTATAAACAGACCTATCATAGGTATATAGGTATATCGATCGGCCATAGCCTGTGAGCCGATTTGCAAAAAGCCTATTACCGGCGATAGTGTTATCAAATACCACAGCCAGCCTACGAGTAGATATCTACGGCGGCGTGACCAGTAAACAATTATTACTGATACAGCTAATAAAATCACAGTAGCTACGACAGCTTTCCATAGCGCCAGTGTAGTGCCGGGGTGAGGATAAAACGGAGCCAACTTTGTCGGCCAAAATATTTTATGTATGTATGCAACGTAGGAAAGCAATACATTTGCACTACGGTATTTGAAGGACAGTTGCGCAGCATCTGCAACATGGCCTGCATGTTTCATAACAACAATAGTTATGACAGCAGATGCGACGGTCAGAATAAAGAAGGGGATTTTTTCAAGGAATATTTTAGAAAGGGAAATGGATTTAATATCACGTTCAAGCGGCCAAAAATCCAGCAGCAGCAGAATCACAGGGAAGGTAACAAGCATAGACTTTGCCATAAGCCCCAGTGCAAAGAACATAAGAGTAATAAAATAGCGTAAGAATCCTGGGCGTCGAGCATACCAGAAATATGCCGTGATAGTCAGCATCCCAAAGCAGGTGCTTAGTACATCTTTACGTTCGGCCGCCCAAACCACCGATTCTACATGCAATGGATGCAGAGCGAAAAGGAGCGCGACAAAGGCGCTTTGCCAGATTGTAGCGGTCGCATACTTTAAGAGTAAAAAAAGCAGAAGTGTATTTATGATATGCAAGGCAAGGTTTACCAAATGGTGCAGAAATGGGTTTAGTCCAAAAAAATGACAGTCGAACATGTGTGACAACCATGTCAATGGATGCCAATGGTTTGACACTGTGGAAGAGAAAGCCCAGCAAACATTTTGCCAGGTCAGGCCAGCCTTAACATAATTATTGGCGGTAATATATTCGAAGTCATCATAATTGAGAAAGTCGTTATGGCGAATCGGCTCAAAAGCAATAACAGTGGCCAAGGTCAGCGCCGCACAAATCAAAAGGATATAACATCTATTTGATATTTTTTCCATATATTGAGTGAGCATTTTCTGATTTGAGTAATCTCATATTCTCTACGTCTTTTGTTTACCTACGTTCATGATATTCTTCTTCAGTATTAACGGCCCAAACGTTGTCTTTAGAATTAACATTGTTGACTATGTTTTCGACAGCGGTAATTGCCGTAAGCATAGAATGGTCCTGATTGTTATAACGGTGCATTCCGGTTCTTCCTATCAGGAACAGATTTTCGAATTTGTCGGTAAAATTTCGTATAACGTCAAACTGGTCATACGAGCCGAAGTAAGCCGGATAGACATTCAACATCCTAATAACTTTGTAATCAATAACATTGTGTTCTTCAATAATTCCAATTCTAACCATTTCGTCTATGGCAAATCCGGCAAATTCCTCATCAGATTTATTCCACAACGGGTCAAATTCGTTGCAAAAATATTCCAATCCAAGCCATACGGTGTTTTCATCTCTGACCATATATGGACTCCAGTTGTTAAATATCTGGATCCGACCAACTTTGACATCTCTTTCCTGGATGTAAATCCACTGGTCTGGGACAACATCGTTGATTGTTTTTATCTTTGTGTCGTTCTTTATTTTTAATTTGTTCAGGAGTAGCCCAACCGTTATAAAATCACGATATAATAGTCCCTGAGCAACCTTCCTCACATTTTCCGGTGCTTCATTGTTCATAGCCTGTATAAGTTTTTTAATCGGCATTGACGAGAAAAAATAATCCGCATTTTGAGTAATGATGTGTCCGGTTTCCCTATTTTCAACCAGCACTTTCTCTATTTTATAATTATTATGCATGATTCCTGTTACTGTGTGATTAAGGTAGAGCCGTCCGCCCTTTTCTTCTATTATTTCGGCCACTTTTTTCCACATTTGCCCCGGCCCAAACTTTGGATACAGGAACTGTTCAATGAGGCTTGTTTCTGTTTTTTTCTGGCTAATTGAGGAATCTTTTGAAAAGAAGGATTTTACTGCATGATTTATAACAGTTGAAATAGAAAGTCCTTTTATTCTCTGTGCACCCCAGTCCGGTTTGATTTCACGACAGGAGGTTCCCCAAACTTTTTCGGTGTAATCTTTAAAAAAGGTGAGATAAAGCTCTCTGCCAAACCTATTTATAAAAAAATCTTCCAGAGATTTTTCCGGTCTGACAGGAAAAATGGAGGCTTTGGTAAAGCTAAGTGCAATTTTAATAACGCGCCACAAGCCCAAATTGTTAAAAGTTTTAAGATTTAGTGAAACAGGATAGTCGAAGAAATGCCGCTGATATAAGATTCGTGACAGGCGGTTTCGAACCAACATAACATTATCGACTTTTTCAGGATCCGGCGCCGTAGTTTCTCCAGAGAGTCGCACGTTGCGATTCAGTTTAATATCATCTCCAGCAGGTGCACCTTGTACAGGCATAATATTCAACCACCACTGCATAACTCTGTCGGACTTTGAAAAGAACCTGTGGCCGCCGATATCTATTTTGTTGCCTTTGTAATCTATTGTTTTTGAAATTCCGCCAACATCACCGGCTGTCTCATAGATAATCGGCTTGATATCCGTATTATTCAGGATTTCCAAGGCTGCTGCCAGACCGGCCGGCCCTGCTCCAATTATTATTGCTTTTTTGTGTTTCATTTTTCCAATTGAGCAGGAGAAACTTTTATTTTAATTTTTTGTATTTAATATTTATAATTCCGGCTGTATTGACTGAAGTATTATAATCTCTCCTGTTTAAATTAAGAAAACTAACGCTTATTAAGAAGTAAAACAAAAATCATTTCTGGACCCTTTTGAAAACCAGTTCCATAGTACCTCCTTTTTTAAGAGCTGCTTCCAAGCCAGCCAAAAGCACAAAGGCCGGAAAACTGCCCAGAGAAAATAATTTTTGCAGCATAATGCTGCACTGTGAATGCCCTTTTGTATAAGTGACATTACCCTTGAGCAGTTCAAAAAAGACTTCTCTTCTGCCCAGAAAGCGATTCAAGATACTCTGCTGGAAACCAAAAGGATTCTGCTCTAATGAAAAGTAATTTAATTTAATTAGATTAAAGCCAAAAGACTTCATTTCTGAAATTAAAACCGGCGCTTCCAGAAAAAACAGGTGTTTTGGAGGGTCCAAATGGAACCACGAGCCCCGAAATAATTTACTCTGCAAACTGTCAATATTCGGCAGCGACATCATCAGGTATCCGTCTGGTTTTAATATTCTCTGAATGATGCGAAGTGTTTCTTTAGGCTCACTTAGGTGTTCGAATACATGCCACATACAGATACCATCGAAGAAATCTTCGTCGAAGTCTTCTTCTGCCAACGGTCCCACTTTAAGGTGTAAATCGGGTATTTGCGCAGCTCTCTCGGCGGCTTTTCCCGGTAGTTCTATACCGTAACCGGTAAAGCTGCGTTTAATCAAGTAACCAAGAAATCTACCGTTGCCGCAACCTATGTCCAGTATTTTGGCAGGTGGGCTAATATATCTGTTTGTTCTGCGAACTCTCGAGAGACGAAAATAATCCAGTATCTTCTCAATGAAATCAGTGAATTTCAGCCGGCCCTGACCGTAATAAGTATCTCCATAGGCCTGTTCTAATTGTTCTTTGGTGGGTCTGGGACTCAAAAATATCGCATGGCAGATGAGACAGCGACTCATGTAGAATGTATCTTCCGAAATGCTACAGGTTTGATATAGCTTTAAGCTTTGTTTGGCTTTACAATAACCGCAAGGGTTTGTATTATCAATCAACTCATCCATAACAACTACTTTTTACCGCATCTAAAAAATAATCCAGACAAAAGTATAGGTTTTTTCTTTTCAAAAGCAAAAGCTTTTATTTCCTGATCGGCATATTAGTAGATTTGGCCTTAGCAAGATGTTCTTGACAGGTTGTTATGCCGATTTTATTATCGTGGTTTCACTATGTATCTATTTTAGGATTTTTTATATGTCAGAGAATAATAAAGGATATCGGGATACTCTTAATCTGCCGAAAACTAGTTTTTCTATGAAGGCCAATTTGGTACAGCGTGAGCCTCAATTGCGCAAAGAATGGGCAGAGAAAGATATATACTCTAAAATACGAGAGGCCCGAAGCGGTGCTGATTTGTATGTACTTCACGATGGGCCGCCCTACGCAAACGGCGATATTCATATGGGGCACGTTATAAACAAGGTGCTTAAGGATTTAGTTGTCAAGTACAGAACTATGGCCGGTTTGGATGCACCTTATGTACCCGGCTGGGACTGTCATGGTCTGCCTATTGAAATAAAAGTGATGGCAGAACTTGGTAATAAAGCACATCAGATGAGCAAACCGGACATCCGCAAAGAGTGTATGAAATATGCGAGTAAATATATCAAGCTGCAAACCAGGCAGTTCCAGGAACTTGGAGTGTTCGGTGATTTTAAAAATCCTTATCTGACGTTTAAGCCGCAATATGAGTCCGGTATTCTGGAAGTATTTGCTGAACTGGTCGATAAAGGTTTGGTTCATAAGCAACTGAAGCCGATACACTGGTCGATTGGATGCCAGACGGCTCTGGCTGAGGCTGAATTGGAATATAAAGACATTTCATCACCCAGTATCTTTGTCAACTTCCCGGTTACGAAAGAAACCATCGAACAATTGATTGAATTGAACTTAGTCGAGCAAAATGAAACCAAAAATGCAAAAGTATGCTTTATGATATGGACAACGACACCGTGGACTTTGGCGGCGAATTTGGCTTTGGTTGTACATCCGCGACTGCGATATGTAACTATCAGCTATGAAAAGAACGGACAAAAATTTATATCACTGACTGCCGCTGAACGGGTCGGTGCAATAGCAGCAGCAGGCGGCTTGAAAGAAGGACAATACAGTGTCAGTGAAAATTCGGTTGGTGGTGAGAGTCTCGAAAGCTTGAGGTATGTGCATCCTTTTGTCGAAAAAAATCCGACAGACAAAGACGCTTATATGGTAACCTGTGCAGACTTCGTTACCATAGAAGATGGCACAGGCATTGTCCACAGTGCACCGGGACATGGTCTTGAAGACTATATATCAGGACAAAATTATGGTCTGGCAATATATTCACCAGTAGATGACGATGGTCGATATGATGATACTGTTCCGGATTGGCTTCGAGGGAAAAAAGTGCTGGAGGTCGACGGCATTGTAAGCAACCATTTAGAGAAAATGGGACTGCTTTTTTCTGAGACAGAAATTACACACAGCTATCCACACTGTTGGCGAAGTAAAATGCCGGTAATTTTCAGGGCGACGGAACAATGGTTTGTCAGTGTTGATAGGGAGCTACCCGGTGTTGGCAAAAGTTTACGTGATTTATCTTTAGAGAGCATTAAAAAGGTTCGGTGGATTCCGATGTGGGGCCAGAAACGCATTGAAGGAATGCTGGAATCGCGGCCTGACTGGTGCATCAGCAGACAAAGAAGCTGGGGATTGCCAATACCCGCATTTGTAAATTCAAAGAGACAAACTCTGATGACCAAAGAGTCCGTATTGAGAATAGCAACTTATATCAGCACCAATGGCTCAGACAGTTGGTTTACCGATCCACCACGCAAAATTCTGGGCGATGATTTTGAGTTGCCGGAGGGATTCAACTGGGAAGACTTGAGGAAAGAAGAAAATATTTTCGACGTTTGGTTTGAATCCGGGTGTAGTTGGTATAGTGTAACCAAGGATAACAGTTGGCCAGTGCCGGTCGATTTATATCTGGAAGGCTCAGACCAGCATCGCGGATGGTTCCAGCTTTCTCTTCTGCCGGCTCTTGGTTCGATTGAGAAGGCACCGTTCAAGAGCGTTTTAACACATGGTTTTGCCGTTGATGAAAAAGGAATGAAGCAATCTAAGTCTCTGGGTAACTATGTCAACGCTCAGGAAGAGGTGGCAAAATACGGTTCTGATATTCTAAGACTTTGGGTAGCGAGCGTAAATTATCAGGAAGATGTAAGATGCAGTGATGAACTGGTAGGACGTACACAGGATGCATACAGAAAAATCAGAAATACTCTGCGATACCTGCTCGGCAACATTGATGATTTTGACCCAAATGAAAAAAGTATAGCTTATGATGATATGTTCGAGATTGATAAATGGGCAATGCAGCAACTTCAAAAGCTGATAGTGAATGTAACTGAAAGCTATGAAAATTTTATCTTTCATAAAGTTTTTACCCTTATTTATAATTTTTGCACAATCGAGATGAGTAGTGTCTATATGGACGTACTTAAAGACAGACTGTACTGCGATGGGGCCGATAGTTTATCTCGTCGAAGCAGCCAGACTGCAATGTACCATATACTGGACAGCCTCGTTCGAATGCTAGCGCCCATATTGGTACATACCACAGAAGAAGCCTGGGAAGCAATTAAGTTTAAGTCACAAGATGCTGACAGTATCCATCTAACTGAGATGCCTAAAGTTGATAACTCCATCGACTACAAGAGTTCGGAGCAATGGTGGAAAAAGATAATGGAGTTGCGCGACGATGTTTTGCGTGTTCTGGAAGGTCTGAGACAGGAGAAAAAAATTGCGAGCAACCAGGAATCAAGTGTAACAATTTACTGTGAAGACAAAGAGTTGACAGAATTTCTAAGCAATTTCGGGCTCGAACAATTCTCCGCCCTGTGCATTGTCAGTGAAGTTAAATTGCAGAAAGGAACCGGCGAAACAACAATCGTAGCGGAAAAAAGCAGCCATCAAAAGTGTCAGCGCTGCTGGAACTATTGGCCGAGTGTCGGAACTGACAATAAGCACCCTAACCTGTGCAGACGATGCATTTCCGTTTTATGTGACGCGTAAAGATTCATACAATACAGATAAACATTATCGAAGATAAAATAAATGGTTTGGGTAAGCCAATACAAACTACAAATTCATTTGCTCACATACCTTTTTATAAACCTCATCGACTGTTATGGCACTGACATTGTGTCTTGAGTCGTTACTTTTTATCTTAGGCCCTCTTCTATATGGTTCACGGGCAACCATACATTCACTCCTTCCGTAGGGAGCTATCCTGGCTGGATTGGACCAACTGAATATCATAACCAACGGCGTACCCAAAGCTGCAGCGATATGACCCGGGCCGGTATCATTACTTACCACGAGCCTGGCTGCCCTAAGAAGAGCTACCAATTCACAGAGATTAGTGGCACCGGCAAAGTTCGATATTGGGGTGTTAGCTTTGTTTTTTAGTTTTTCGATAGTGTCATTTTCCGAAGCCGTCCCCACGGCTATTATAGATAAGCCGAATTTCTGAGAAATCTTGTCGGCCAGAGTGACAAAGCGCTCAGTCGGCCAGCATTTGTCACTGTGGGCCGAACCAGGTACGAAAACGGCATAGTTGCTCGGTGTAATATTGTACTCAGCCAATAATTGACCAACCGAATCAGCAGCAGCTAAATCTTCAGGTAATATAAACCGGACATCAACATCAGAAGCGCCTGTAGCCTGGACTATTTTCAAGTAGTAATCTACCAGATGAATGCAGTCCTGGTTTTGAGTGACTTTTTGTGTGTAAAAGATATGCGAGAATTCTCTGGCATTTGACATTCCAAATCGCCTTTTGCATCCGGAAAGCCATCCCAAAGAGGCAGTTCTGAAAAGGCCCTGCAAATCTATTACAGCATCGAAGCTGTCGCGGCGAAGCCTGCTTATAAGCGACAACAGAGAGTGTAATGCCCTTGGATTGTACCATGACTTGCCAAGAAATTTACGGTCAAAAAGAATTGTTTCATTCAAATCAGGATGGTTTTTGAGAAGTGGTGCAAACTCCGTCCTTACGAGCCAACTGATTTTAGCACCGGGATAGTTTTTACGCAAGGCTGAAAGCGCAGGCAAAGCCAGAATTATGTCACCTAACGAGCTTGGCTTTATTATCAAAATATTTTCCAGTTTATTCTCTGAAGATACCATTGAGATATATTGTAAGAAATAAACAGTTTTTGAGCAATTGGTAAGAAAATTAAGATGCAAAAAGTATAATTACATATTAAAATGTAAAATCATGGCTCAAAAAGGTAAATATATTTATGATTGGCCGAGACCTATGGTTACCGTCGATACGGTCGTTTTTGCTTTTTTCAAAGGTAAAGCCAAAGTTTTATTAATTAAACGCGGCAACGAACCATTTAAAGGCAAATGGGCGCTGCCGGGTGGATTTGTTGGAATTGATGAGGAACTTGAGGTAGCGGCAGAACGAGAACTGGCAGAAGAAACAGGATTGGTTAATATGCCACTCGAACAGCTGTACACCTTCGGCCGCTGTGGCCGAGACCCACGTGGCAGGCAAGTTACAATAGCGTACATGGGTATTGCAAGGGAAAGTCTGGATACAATAAAGGCCGGTGATGATGCAGCCGAAGTACGATGGTTTGACATAGAAAAACTCCCTAAAGATATGGCTTTTGACCATAACGAAATAGCCGAATTCGGGATAAAAAGACTTAGAATATAGTCAATTGACGATACTGTTTTCAGCATTGGCAAATAGAATTTACAATACCACGCCTGACGGTTAATGCGAGGCGAAGGACTTTCTAAGCTGCTTATTAAACATGCGCAGCTGCACGTCAATGGCGCTTATAGCCCAATCAATATAGTGCAATTTATGAGCAGGCTGATGATGTCCTTCACTCATTAAACCATCCTGAACTGTTTTGACAAATCTGCTTATTACCTGGTAACTGATTTCCGTAGGTTCATCAGCCCATTGTTTTAGCTGCTCATATTGCCGTCTTAATCCTGGACTTGTCTTTAGTTGCTCGGAACTCAAATAATCAGCAGGATTGTAAGCCAATTGAAGTCCTTTAAGGCATAAGATTAAAGGTTCATAATTTGCCCGCTTATCCAGACGAATAAATTTATATTGCTGAACATATGTGGTTGCCTGAGCCGGTGGTTTGTCCACAATTTCATTTTCACCAAGATACCATTTGCGTTTACTGGTCCTGGCAAAGACAAGTTCTTCGCCATATTCGTTCTGCGTTATTTCATCGTAACCCATTCTCGAGACCCACAGCCTGCCCGTATTCTTTTGCACGAGTCCGCCGCCGAGCACAAGCAGACACTTAACAAAACCAAGCGGCAGAATTCTCTGACTATCAATCTGGTTCTTTCGAAGCTGGAAAGAAAGATGCAGACTATGAGGCTTAACGTTATGAAAATCAGCAATAGCATGTATCAACTGATTAAGCAACCAAGGGTCTGCCGTTGCCGGCCTTGAGAGTTCGCCTGCAATGTTTAGCCTGCCCGGAGCCAATTCCAGAAACCCAAGTCTTCCTGCCAGGTTAGTCGAACCGCTGTGGTCGTCGATGTACCCGCCGAGTTTCCACGATAAGACATCCAGATAAAAATCGTGATAATACCTAAAACCGTCATATATTGGGTCAACCGCTTTCTGAATACTTCTTTGCGGTTCAACCGCAGCAGATCCAAGATTGCTCAATTCGATTTCAGCACCGAGTGGAACGAGACCAGGCTGGAAGTTCGAACGAATTCTATTCAGATACGATTTAACAACACGATTATCAAAAAGGCTTTTTGCCGCACCTACGGCATATTTGACGTAGTCAATAAGGTCATATTTGGCATAAGGCATTGTTTCAAGACATTTTTCAATAATTAAATCCACCGTCTTTCTGTTGGTATTTATTATTTGCAAAGCCATAAGGAGACTAATCGAACGTTTGAAATACCTTTCCGAAGACCGCATATGGTCAAGTTCAAAACGATGTCTGGACTGAATTTTGTCATCGAGTTGATTTAGCAGGACCTGTTTTATGACAAGTGCCAAATAATTTTCAATAAAGGCCTGAGTCTGAGGTTCGTCGTATAAATGCTTTATGCTCGGCCTCGGTCTGTCGAGTTCGTGTTCGAGATAATAATCACTGACGGCATCGGTATGATAATGACTTATGATGAGGTCTCGCTCGGTGGTAGCGAGTAGTTCTCTGTTAGCCAGACGTTCCAGGTTAGCATCCACTGTGTGTTCACCGGGGCGAATCCTTTTTTTGATAAACTTATCAATGCGCTTTCGCAGCCACAATTCATGAATAAGATTGACATGAAACCTGTCGCCGAAATATTTTTTCATAGATTTGTGACTTACAAGATAGGCCTCGGCTTCCATCAGGCCATTGGCAGTATTGACCTTTACAGTTTGTCTTTGGTAGCGTTTTCCCTCATATCTGTCGATTTCAGCCATCGCTGAAGAAGGGATGTTGTGAATCAAAAGTCCTTCTATTCTCGACGATGGGTTTGCTACAGCATAAAAATAGACGTTGTCGGGACTCACTTTTCGATAATGGGGCAGTAAGGCCAATTCGGCTAAAAGGGTGTTATCGCTTAATTTAGAGGGTTTTCGTGTAAAATTGAGGCCGCTGACAGACTGGAAAATTCTGCGGTCGCGCAACGAGCCGTAAACGAACAAATTGACTTTTTGCTGATCCATATTTTTGTATTGAGTATACCAAATTGTATATTGCGATTCAATTATTGACACTTACTCAAACTTCGGGGTTTTATCATAAGCTTTTCCTGAAGTAAATAGTTAGTAAAATTGGGTTTGATTGGGTTTGAATTGGGTTTGTTTTGCCGGAGGACGAAGGGGCAATTCATTTACATATTCCTTTGTTTTAAGTGAACTTAGATTCATTTTGGCTTTTCGGAGATTGGGTTTGTTTTGGCTTTGTTTTCAGACTGGCGAAGGGGCGGTTTTTGTTCATAATGCTTTGTCATAACAGGACTTATGTTCATTAGAGCAATCGGAAAATTGGGTTTGTTTTGCATAATTAATTAGTTCGTAGTTCCTGGTTCGGTAGTCATAATTTACAAATTTTCAGGGGGGTTTAAAAAAGACACTCCCTATAATTAGAGGAACTTGCGCATTTGGTACGAAAATGCGCCTAATCCGCAGCGTTGGAATTTGCTTAACAGCTTGTGATTAAAGCAGTAAGAAAAATTTTATTTTTTCAGGATTTCTTCTGTGAGTACTTGCGCAAATGATTCTACTCCGCTCAGTCGCCGCGGTGGCTGACTTACTGCTGAGCCGCCTCCATAAGGGGTAAACTTCGCGGGACTTTTTTAAAAATGGGAAAAAAATGACAACAAAAGACAAAAAAAGAACAGGTTTTGAGGAAAAAAGTGGAAAAATTGAACAAAAAGCGAAAAAATGACCCGTTTTTGTGTAAAAAAACGTACAAAATTGCACACCCGATACAAAAACCTCCTTCAATGTTAAAATGGGTAACTTTGAGCGGGGGAAAATTTCCTTCTCAAAATGAGGGGGATTAGAAAGTTAAAATAGGCAATTTGAGCGGTTCTTTTGCTCAACTGCTGCGTTACACAGCCCCGGCCGATGCTCGAAGTACAATAGTACGACTCCGCTCGGCCGGAACTGCAAGCCTTGCATTTAAACAAAAATCCTCGCTCAAAAGAGCTATCTCAGGTCAGGGTCAATATTGGAGATAAAATGTCGAAAAAATAAAAGAAAAAAGGGAAAAATTGAACTGACTAAATCGGTAGCTGTTGTTGCCGGAGGCCGCAATTCGGAACATACAGGATTTCGCAGGTGCGCAGCACCGGAGAAAATAAAAATAGTCCGAACTGAAGGCAACAACAGCTTCTTTTATGAGAGGCTTGATACATCTAAAATCTTTGTCTGATTCTGTTTCAGCGCCTTGATTGCACCAAAGCCCTGAATCATTGTTAACAGTATAAGTATTCGGAAGACAACCGATGCTACCAAGAATACTCGCGGCAGGTCCCGACGGAAAATAATTGCAACAACCACATCAATAGCAAGTATTCCCACAACTATGGCCAAAGCAGTCATTGACCTTCGCATTATGAAAAAAGCAAGCACGAGAAAGAGACAACCTATGACAACAGGCCAAATACCTGCAACAGGAATGTTCCATGATTTAGTTTGAAACTTTAAACCGATTAGGCCGAATACAATATTCAATCCTCCGATGAGAAAAGTGACTTTGTAAGCAAAACCCAACCGCTTAGCGGGTTCCGGACCCGGAGATGGAAGAGGCTGGCCGTCTTTGAGGATACTGATGAAAGGAAATATAGACTTACGTTCCAATTGCACCTTTAGAGAAGTCCCATCTTCAAGCCGAAACTCTTTTCCTTCCTTCAGCTGCTCACTGTCGGCTATCGAGCCGATTAAGTTTCCGTCCAGTCGAACCGTAATCTCGTTCCAGTTTCCTTTCCATGAAACTTCAAGCCTTTTTGGTCCACCCTTTTCTAGGGCATACTTAATTTTCGCCATATCTTTTTTCCCCTACCATTTAATACTTGCGAATTCAATGATTATACATTCTGTATAAGAAGTTCCCGTTGCTCGAAAGAGATGGGGATTTATCGCAGTTTGCTCTTCTTCGATTCGAGAATAGTCCGGACCATTGCCAGGTCTTCCTTTCGCGAGCCAGTCAGTTGGCCCTGCCAAAGGCGGTTGCCATCCCACAGCAGGTACATACACTGATATGCGGTCTTGCCATCTGACATGGCAACTATGAATATGATTTCTTTTCCAGAGTATTCTCCGGCAGAGATATCGGCTTCTTCTCTCTTGAGAGAAACAACTCCCTCAATCTTCTCCAGTTCGGGCTCAAGTTTAGCGGCGGTATCACTGGCCATCTTGTCTATCATACTTCGACTCAGTCCCGCGGGATGCGGCGACATCATGAAGAGGGACATAGAGTCGTTTATACCCCAACGGAAAGAATGGAACCCGATATCATCACGTGATTCATAGATCACCCCTTCGGGGAGATCAAACGATGCAGATGTCTTCTTTTTATCGTCGCAGCCGATCATGAGAAATACCACAATCACAAAAGGTAGCGTGTATTTCATATTCTGCCTCCTAACAATAATTGTAATGTTTGCATAAGAAGTTCCCGTTGCTTCTTCAATAATCGCCCAATCTCTTGTGTTCCCATTATATCAATTTGCGAGGAACCTGTAAAGTTTTTAAACCCCACGAACTGTAGTTTGAATTAGGATGCATCGAAGAAGTTAGGCCCAAATCAACCCCCCGACACAAAAAATCCCTCCACCGCAGGGGTGGAGACTAAATAAAAGGCGTTTGGGGAATTGCTGGACTACGGTGTCACAATTTATTATAATTTGCAGAAAGTTTGCCTCAGAAAGTGGCTGAGGACGTATTAGTGAACAAAAACGATGTTTTTAATATAAGCTCAACGAAGGAGGTTAATAATGTTATCAAACGATAAAGGTCAGGTATCAAGGCGGAGTTTGCTTGCAGGAAGTATTGCGGCGGCGGCAGGGTTGGCGTCAGGAGCAAATTTAGCGGCTGGTAATGAGACGAGACCAGCAAGGGCAAGAGGAAGAGGAAGAAGTCGAGTTCCAGTCGGGCTGCAACTGTATTCGGTGCGGAAAGAGTGCGCTGGAGATTTAGCCGGCGTAATAGCGGCTGTTGCGAAGATGGGTTATAAAGGCGTCGAGTTTGCGGGATATTACGACCGCAGCTCCAAAGAGCTGCGGAAAATGCTCGATGACAATGGTATTGTGTGCTGCGGCACCCATATAGGCATCGATACGTTGCTTGGAGATAACTTGGCTGGTACGATAGAGTTCAATCAAACAATAGGGAACAAGTACCTTATCGTGCCGGGGTTACCGGGGAAATACACGAGTTCTCACCAAGCCTGGCTCGATACGGCAAAGCTGTTTAATGAGTTGGCTGAGAAAGTCAAGCCGAGTGGGATGCAGGTAGGTTATCACAATCACAGTACCGAATTTACGGCAATGGATGGTGAGCTGCCCTGGGACACTTTCTACAGCAACACCAAGAAGGAAGTCATAATGCAGATTGACGTGGGCAATGCGATAACCGGCGGTGTGGACCCACTTCCTTACCTCTATAAATATCCTGAGCGGGCGATAACTGTTCACGTGAAGGAATTCAGCAAAACGAACCCTAAAGCGCTCATCGGTGAGGGAGATGTGTGCTGGAAAGCGTTCTTTGCCCTGTGCGAGGCAGTCGGCGGAACCAAATGGTATATTGTGGAATATGAAAGTGACGCCTATCCGCCGCTGGAGTCGGTCGAGAAGTGTCTGCAAAACCTTCGCAGGCTGAAGCTTGTATAGGAATTCCGGCTGCAATAGAGCGGTTTATTCTGACAGGCTCTTAACCTTCGTTGCTAATTCGTTTGTGCAGTTTGAACAGCTCTTTGAAGGCACGAAGAATAACCTTCAAGTTTGCGCCGGTTTGCTCGCCGGCTGCGCGTGGGTAATGGTGCACGCCTTTTTGAGTAATAGTATAACCTTTGCGGATAGCCCGAGCCAGGACTTCGGTATCAATGAGAGCCCCTGTGCTTGTCAATTCAATGCTATCGAAGATTTCTCTTTTATACAATTTAAAGGCACAATCGACATCTCGAATTTTCATGCCGAATAACAAGCATACCAGTTTTGTCCAGCACCATCCG
Organism: uncultured Pirellulales bacterium; assembly: GCA_964539795.1. Taxonomy (GTDB): domain Bacteria; phylum Planctomycetota; class Phycisphaerae; order Sedimentisphaerales; family Anaerobacaceae; genus CAZTKW01. Next base: position 11,590 of record CAZIKS010000009.1, on the reverse strand, counting down.
TTGATTTTACGTATCAGGTTGTCCTGACGATTGAGGCGGTAGCAACTGACGATATCATATTGCTCCATCAGCGGCAGCAACGTGGGCATTTCGGTGATATCGAACTGGCCGTCGCCGTCGGTATAAAAGACAAGCTTTTTTGCGGCTGCTTTGAAGCCGGACTGCAAAGCGGCGCCATAACCAAGATTGGTTGGATGGTGGACGACTTTTAGCCTGTTGTTTTGCTCGGCTATTTCATCAGCGATTCGGCCGGTACTGTCGGAACTGCCGTCGTTAACAATGATTACTTCGAAGTCGGCGCCCAGTTCTTCCAGAACGGCAAGGGCCTTTTTAATGGTTTGAGCTACATTGTCCTGTTCGTTATAACAGGGGAAAAAAACACTAACAGAAACAGAAGCTGAATGGTTTTCTTTTATCACAGATTACCACCTGTTTTTCAGTATGCTTCCTCGCTCGTTTCTAAATTCTCTCTGTTTAATAATATAAAATCTCGCAAGCTCTTTATTATTCTGTTTTTCGGCGCTTTTACGCAAGTAATCGCACGCCAGCATTGCAGCTACAATTCTGTGGTGGTAACCATCCTGTTTAATCCAGTCGGCCCTGTTCTCAAGAAACCTATCGAAATAATCTTTACAAAACCGTTCGACCTGAACTTTCAACTCATTGAATCGTGCAAATAACAATATTTTCTGTATCGGGGTTTGTGACGGATTTAAATCAAAGGCCTTAATTGCCAAATCAAGCCCCTGCTTTTTTGCGACTTCCCCCTTGCCAAACAGCAACATATTATGAGCCATAATAAGATTCTCGGAGAACTCGTCAGGGTAGATGGCTTTGCCATAAAGTACTTTTTCGAAAAATTTTTCACCCTGGGGACTTTTTGTATCAACATACATCCGCTGTTTGTTATTTAAGAAAACAAGCTGCCAATCTTTAGTACGTTCAATGCCTTTTACGAAGGGTGTATCAAACTGGTTTGCAGGCATTAAAATGACCCAGACGTCCCGTTTTTTAAGCCGTTCGGTTATCCAGTTTCCGATCTTGGTATAATCAGCAGAAGTCAATTTATGCCCTCTTAATCTGGCACTTTGTACATACGGGCCACCAAACATAATTTCCGACCAGACTTCATAAGCTTTACGGTCGTAGGCAGCCTGTGCTCTTCCATCCATAAACAACTGCAACGGGGTTTTGCCGGTGTTGGGCTCCGGCTGCTGGCCCCATGCGATAAAACCACCTTCTGTCCAATAGTTGAACATCTTTCCTTTTAGCTTATTATCTTTTATAAACCGGCAGGCATAAAAAGGTTTTGCATCGGAAGCAGTCATTCGCATAAAAACAGAACTTAATTTTGGGTCTGTAGGCCAGGAGTCGAGATATATACGCTTGAATTTGAGCGTCCACCAGGTTCCGAATGTTAAAACAGCCGCCGCCCCGACAAGAGTGATAAACAATTGAGCACCGTACGATATCGATGAAATCGTCAGGCTGTTTTTTTCATGGAAGTTTTTAGCCGCTGAAAACGTACGAGCCATCTGGTCGATAAAAGCTGCAAAAATCGGGCAGGCTGCAATGGCTGCTATTGGTATGAATCTGCGGGAACGAATGGCCATATAAACAGTGAGGGCCGCGATAACTATCAGCGTTAAATCTATCTTCGGCAATTGATATGTATCCGCCTTTACCTGTTCACCGACCTTATTATTCAGCCGACTGAATTGCATCCGCAGGTATGGAAAAAACAACCAAATAACAATCGAGAGTATATTTACATAAAAAATCACATCAAACAAATGTGTATATTTTAACGGTTTTCCTCCATCGCTCTCATAGAGAGGATGCCACAGGCGTTTAATGTTCAGGAATTGCCCGATGTGCCAAACGGGCAATTTAAATTTGAAAGGATTAAAGAATAGAGTTATTAGCACCAAGGAAACAACTGCTGCCAAGGCAACGAAGATGATATTTTGTAATTTGATTTTAATTTTTTTCGAAAATAATGAAGCTATGATGTGCACAATGACGTACACCGGCAATAAGACGAAAGGATATATGTACCTGCCGGTATAACCAGCTTCGGGGTTGCCAGACCATAAAGCCAACAAACTTAATAACACCGTAAGATAAATAAAGTGAACATTTTTGTAGATGCTAAATAAAATGATTCCCACAAAAACAGTACAGATAAAGAAATCGGCAACATGAATATTCAAAAACGAAAAACCAATAAATGTAATCCATGATAAAAATATGACGGCTGCACAGCCGAGGACTGCAGACAGAATTGTGTATGACTTTTGCTGCGCCTCCATCACATTCTTCGGCGCTTTGAGGAATTTAGGTTTCATGAAACGACTAAACAGCCAGAATATCAACAGGCCAATACTAAAAACAAAGAGCACAAAAAATGAAAAAGCGGTACCGACCAGATTGCTCCACTCAAATGCAGGGTGCCACTCGTTAACTGTACGCCACTTTTCAGCGTGCTTGCTGAGACTAATGACAAAGGTGTGAGTCAGATTCGTTAAATGAAACGGATTGAATATAATAGTCGCCAGGAAAGTGACGAAAGCGGCGGCAATAGTATGAATAAGGCCATTGAAGCCAATGCTGACAAAATGCTTTTTGAGAAGAATCAAAACAAAATGCAGGCCTATGAAGGGTACGAGAATAATAAATGCGTAAATATATCCTCCGTGGACATTGCACCAGAAAACCGTCAATGGTACGATTAACCAGATATATAAGACGTTTCTATATGTGGTTAGTGCAAGGATAAGCAGGAATACCGCAACCAAAAGGTTTGAAAAGCCGGCCGGGCGGATATCAAAGAATGAACGGCCTACAAACATCGCAGCACAGGAGAAAAAAGCAGAAAGCGCCTGGTGAGCACCCAAAAGCCTACAGGTATAATAAACACAAATGACAGTAAGTATGTAAGTGGCGAACTTCCAGTAAACCAGCGTATTGAATGAAAAAGTCTCGGCATCTGCAAAAGGGGATTTATGTGTCAGCCAGTAAAAAATAACGTGCGTCAGCCAGTTCTGGTTTATCCAGCCGGTAGGATGCCAGTATTTGACCACGTTGAGACCTACTTTATCTGCCAGCCATTGGGCGGATTCGGGCCATTTTTGTATTTCTTTTTCTGTTGGGCCTGATTTGTGTGAGTTTGCGCTGAAAGGTTCAACTGTGTCTACGCCGTGATTGATAAAATGCCTGCCGCAGGCCATTGCCACCCAGGTATCGCCGGCGCCGACCATCCGCGTAGTGGAGTGCAGGGCAAAAATAATCATTGCAATCCAGCCAATTATCGTCATCCAGACCGATAAAACGCTGCGTTTTTTAGTTTCTTCCGCAATATCAACCATTTTTCAAGACTATCGATTCCTTTGGCAATCTGTTCAAGCGAACAGGCAAAACTTAAATATATTATTATCGCGGCAAAATAATAAGTCCTAAATTATATATCGTCAAGGATAAGCTCAAACCTCTCATAGTTTCTACAAAATATAAAAGATATATTTTGAGGCAATGAGGATAGGCAGGTCTAATACCTGAACGCAGGTTCATTCTGATTCGCTATTGACCGTTGCAGCCCACAAGGTTCACCAAGCCCAACAGATGTGTTGTTTTGGTCAGCCAGGGTGTAGTAAGCCGGTTTATCGTTTATATCCGCTATCAGCTTCCCTGAAGGCCCGGATGTCCCATAATTAGTAACTAATATCAGGGCTAAAACCAGTATCGCTGCAGCGGTCGCCCCAAATCCCCAGGCCCCGGGCCACCATCGAACACAATGTTTAGACCCGGCTTTTGACTGCTCATCCGGAATCGCAGCAAAGAGCTTCGCCTTAAGCGTTTCGGGGACTTCTATCTCTGCTAAACGCCGCAGGTGTGCCTCCAGTGACTTTAATGTCGCCCATTTGTGTTCTTGATTCTCAACCATAGCTATATCCTTCCGGTTAACAATGTCTTTAATTTTTTCAGTGCCCTGCTTGTCCGCCACTTGGTAGTTCCCACGGACTCGTCAAGCACCTGGGCCATCTCACGATAGCTCAGACCCTGAATATAGTGCAGTACAATCACCATATACTCCGAGGTCCGGAGTTTGTGCATCGCTTCGTACAAAAGACGCGAATGTTCGTCGGACATCAGGCGGTGCAATGGATTTGCAGTATCTACCAAACCGCCGCTGTCCTGCTTTAATCTGGCCATCACAACAGTATGGCGCTGGAGGCTGCGTTTTGAGTCGATGAATTTGCGATAAGCAATCCGGTGCAGCCATGTTTTCAATGACGCCCGACCTTTGTAGTGACTGATGTTGGCCCATGCGGAAGCGAATGTCTCCTGGGTCAGGTCTTCGGCAAGGCTTGCGCCGTCGGTTAAATATACCATAAAACGGTAAATTGATTCGTGGTGCTGACATACTATTTTTTCGCAAATTTCCGGGCGTCCTTCACGAATATCACTTATTTCTTTTCGCTTTGTTTTATGTAGCACTGGTATCTCCACAACCAGAGCACAAGCTTCCATCTTGCGCCTAACTACTAATATTAGACGAACGAGAGTGCATAGGTGTTTGTGAAAAAATAAAAGAACTTAAAAAAGTGTATAGCGAATCGGCGTAATATAAAGAAATGGCCGGATAAGACACAGTATTTTCGCCTTTCTATTGGCTTAGCCACTTTTCAATTCTATCCAGCCCCTTGGTAATCTGCTCAAGCGAACAGGCAAAACTTAAGCGCACATTTGCATCACAACCAAACGGCAGGCCCGGCACGAGAGCGACATTGGCTTGTTCAAGAAGCGCCTGTGCAAAATCCAAGCTTCCTTTAATTGCTGCACCATTAATATTTCTACCATAGTGACTCGAAACATCAGGAAAACAATAAAAAGTACCTGTAGGCTCACAGCATTTCACGCCTTCTATATCGTTTAAGCGACGCGCCATATATTTGGCCCTGCGTTCGAACTCTATCCGCATTTTTTCTACTTCGCCAGTGGCTTTGCTCAGAGCGGTGACAGCAGCGTGTTGAGCAAAGGTTACAGGATTTTGTGTCATATGAGACTGCAGACGCCCCATTGCCTTTATGATTTCCAGCGGCCCGGCGGTATAACCCATACGCCATCCGGTCATTGCGAAAACTTTGCTAAAACCATTAAGAGTTATGGTTCTATTATAAGCATCATCGCTTAATGAAGCAAAACTGACAAATTTGGTTTTGCCGTAAACGAGTTTTTCATAGATTTCGTCGGAAAGCACCATTACTTTCGTACCTTCAAGGACCTTTGCAAGGGCAGTCAGTTCTTCGGGTGTGTAGGTGAAACCGCCGGGATTGTTGGGAGAATTAATTATGAACATAGCGGTTTTTTTGGTGATAGCCTTTTTTAACTGCTCAGGTCTAATCTTGTAGCTATTGTCAGGGTTAGTCTGGACGATTTTGGGAACAGCGCCTGCGAGTTTTATAGCTTCGGGGTACGTAACCCAGTATGGTATCGGCAAAATGACTTCATCGCCGGGGTCAAGCACTGCCTGCATTGACTCATAGACAGAGTGTTTGCCGCCGATATTGACAATTACCTGGTCGGCAGTGTAATTGAGACCGTTTTCATTCAGCAGTTTGGCGGTGATGACAGTTCGCAGCTCGATTATGCCGGCGGCGGCGGTGTATTTTGTTTTGCCCGCTTTCATTGCCTCAATGGCAGCATCCTTTATATAGTCGGGAGTATCGAAATCGGGTTCTCCGGCGGCGAAACGGACTATATCAACGCCCTGAGCCTGTAATTCTTTCGCTCTTGAGTTAACAGCTATGGTCGCCGACGGCGGGACGGCCTGTGCTCGCTTGCTGACTTTCATCTTTCTTAACCTCTCAAATTTATATTCCTTCCCATATTTATAAAACGTGATGGTATTAAAAACAAAACAGGATTTGGGGTCAAGAAAATTAACGACCCCCCTACCGTTGAATTTCTGTCAAATACACAAAACAAAGATTCCAAACTAAAATGTTCTCACGGCAGATAATGCCCCTTCCATGTTCCGCCGCCGAAGGTGGTTACATACATAACTGTCCGGTCTTTTGGGTCGAAGGAAACGCTTTGGGCACTTCCAAAGGGGAGGTTCTTGAACCATTCCCAGCTATTGCCGGCGTCGGGACTGAACCATAGTCCGTCGCCGGAACAAAGATAAACGTAATCGGTATTGTCCGGGTGCAGAAAAACATTTTGGCACTGGATATAATTAGCCCCTGTAACCTTAGTGAAATCCTCATCTTTTAACAGCCGCTTCCAGCTTGTACCGCCATCGCTGGTTTTATATAAGCCACCCTCACGGCCGCTCGGAATAGTGGCTGCAGCCAGATAAATGACATCGGGATTGGTTGGATGCAGGGCAAATCCGGTGGGCCAGCGCAGTTTCAGTTCAGCGGTAATATCTTTCCAACTTTCGGCGCCATCGCTCGATTTCCAAATACCACCCGGAACAGGAAATTTCATATCGTGCCTATGAGCAGTTATACCGCAAAAGACATCACCGGTTGCCGGATGCACTTCGACCTGAAGACAATGCAGGTTGCCCGGATTGCCCAGTCCCCTGGATTTTTTGGTCCAGGTCCTGCCGTTGTCGGTCGATTTGTATACGCCATCCTCAAAGAAGGTCGCATAAAAGGTCAGCTGGTCCTTCGGTGATTTCGGGTCAAGACAGATATATGTACACGGAAGTTCCGGAAGGTCTTTGCTGATAACCTGCCATTGGATGCCGTGATTAGTCGTAAAGCAGACACCGCCTTTGTGGCTGGGGACGTTTGAGTTGATGTGCGTCCAGTGGGGAATGTCATGTCGTGAACTATTTGCAGCATACATCTTGCCTTTGATATAGGGGTCAAAAACAACCTTATAAAAAGTGTTGGCCCAGGGACAGCCGCGAGCCGAATAAATCCAGGTTTTGCCCTTATCAACGCTGCGAGCAAAGCCAATATCGGTATAGGCAATGTAATAGCGATTAGTATTGAAAGGGTCAAACAAAAATCCCCAAACACTGGTAACTTCCAGCCCGTTAGATTTATAACGGTAACCCGGGTCGCCCGGCTTTTTCCCGATTGGGATGTTCATACACGGCTTCCACGAGCGGGCTCCATCGCGGGAGATATAGGTATCGCCCTGTGTGCTGACTACGACGGTGTTGGCATTGGCTGGGTTGATACCTAATCCAAGCGGGCTGATACTATAACCCCATTTAATTTCCGACTGAACCCAGGAAAGTTCGACGTTGGGCGAATCACCATGCATTCTAAAGCAACTTCTCCAATTGTCACCATTGTCAGCGGTTTTTAAAATCAGCCGCCTCGAACAGGCATAAGCAATCCTGGTCTGGTTGGAAGCCATAAGAATATCGACGAGGTCATCACGTTCGAGTACCTGCTTCCAGGAGTCGCCGCCGTCGGTACTGCGAAATATACCCTGTCCTCTGACAACAACAAAAAGTATTGTACGTTCTCCGTCGAGACCGGCTGTCATAGCCAAAATATTCCCTTTGGCCGGCTGAGAAGCAGCTTCTGTGAAACTACCTCCCCGGTCGAAACTAACGAAGACTTTTGGTCCCATTGCGGCGTAGGCTGTACTGCCGGCAGTTGCGATTGCTCCACATGAACCATCTGCAGAAAGAGCTCTTTTCCATGTTTTGCCGGCATCGGCTGAAGAGTAAATATCGCCGGCACCAACAAAAAGCACAGATGGCTTTGAAGCAATTGCAGCCAACTGACGGATGGGTCTGTTTGCCCAAGGAGCTGTGCCTTTAATTATCAGCGTCCAGGTTTTTCCCTGGTCGCAGCTTCGTCGCAGACTTGTGCCACGTTTGATCCAATAGGCATCGGAACCGACAAATAACGGACGACATCTCAAGCTCGAGTTCATCTGCAAATGATGTATCATTTGCCAACTCTTGCCGCCGTCGGTGCTGCGGTAACTACCGCTCATATCACAGGATAACAGCATAAAATCAGGATTGTCGGGGTTCACCGATGGTGTATACATTCCACCCGCCCCGCCCATACCCAGGACTTCAAACTGCCCGGCTTGCACTGAACCGACGGCGAACATTAAAACTATAGCCAGCAACACTGATTTAGGCTGATTTATCTTTTACCTTCCTTCCTGATAAGGTGATTTGATTGTTGTTTGACTCATAATAATGCCGGCAGTAGATTTGTAAACCATAAAACCATCAAAACCAATGAAAATATTGCTTTGTTACACTAATTTGGTCTCACAGCAGGCTGGAAAAATTACTTTTGACATATACGGCATCATTCATTAGCATAGCGAAGGCCCTGAACAGGAAATACAAAGCCGCAGCATTCCGTTTTTATTGGGCCAAAGTTTGGATTTCTGACCGCAATTTTTAGTTAACTTTAAGGAGAAAACAAATGTCTTCCAAAAACAAAAAACTCTCCCGCCGCAAATTTCTGGCTCAGAGCAGCAAAACCGCTGCTGGTGTGTTCGCAGCAAGCGCTCTGGCGTCATGCACAACTGTGGAGACGAGTCGGCCGACCAAAATTAAAGCCAAAGGCGCCAACGAGCGCATCAATTTAGCAGTCATTGGAATCAGAGGACGTGGGGTGGCTCTTGCACAAGGATTTGCTAAAATTGACAATGTACGGGTCAAAACTCTCTGTGATATTGACGAGAACCTCTTTGCAGACCGCGTCAAACGAATAGCAGAAATTCAGGAGTCGGAACCTGGGACCAAGTATGACCTGCGCCGTGTTTATGACGATAAATATATCGATGCAGTAGTCATCGGAGCACCGAACCACTGGCACGCTTTAGCGACTATATGGGCTTGCCAGGCAGGCAAACACGTTTACGTCGAAAAACCCTGCTCGCATAACGTTTGGGAAGGGCGCAAAATGATAGAAGCAGCCCGCAAGTACAATCGGCTGGTCCAGGTCGGCTTCCAGAACCGCTCGCGATTAGACGCCAACGCAGCGATGAAGTTTCTGCACGACGGCAAGCTCGGCAAAATCTATATGGCCCGAGGGTTGTGCTTTAAGCCGCGAGACTCTTTCGGGCTATTTCCCGACAGTGCAGTACCGGCAGGCGTTCACTATGACCTTTGGCTTGGGCCGGCCCCCTACCGGCCGTTCAACAAAGGCCGTTTCCACTACAACTGGCACTGGCACTGGGACACCGGCAACGGCGACACCGGCAACCAGGGACCACACCAGTTCGATGTTGCCCGCTGGGGCCTGAACAAAAATGAGCATCCTGTTAAAATCAACTCCGTCGGCGGATACTACAAATTCAAGGATGTCTGTTCACAGGAAACACCCAATACGCAGACCTCGACCTTTGAGTATGCCGACGGCACAATCCTCGAATTCGGCACTCGCGGCCTCTACACCAACAGTGAGGGCGACGTTCAAATCGGCAACCTCTTTTTCGGCACTGAAGGCTGGATGCAGATGGATGGGGGAGGGAGCTGGAAGACATTCTTCGGGCGCAAGAACGAGCCAGGTCCCAGTTCCGAGTCTGTAGAAGAGAATTACGATCCGATGAATCTTGCAGGCAGCGGGGGTGGCGGTCACCAGAGTAATTTCATCGCCGCTCTGCGTTCGGGGAAACGCAAGGACCTCACATGCGACATCGAGGTTGGTTATATGTCCACAGTACTGCCCCATCTGGCAAATATCTCTTATCGTCTCGGACGCGACCTCACTTTCGACGGCAAAAAGGAAAAATTTGTGAGCGACAGCAAAGCTAACAGTATGCTGACCCGCAAGTATCGCAAGCCTTATGTTGTGCCCGACAAAGTATAAACAGAAACCAGTTCCAAGGGCCGAATCAAAAGGTATGGTTCGGCCCTTTGCTTTTGTATAAGATTTAATGACTTTCGGTTCGACGTGATGCTGCATTAATGAAAGGTGTAAAAAAATGAAAAAATGGAATTTCGGGATAGTCGGGGCGGGTTTGATAGCCGATTTTCACGCCAAGGCCATTTGCGATATAGCCCAGGGAGAGGTAGCCGGTTTTTGCGACGGGGGCTCTGGACGGGCTAAAAAGCTGGCAGAGAAATATTCCTGTAAGGCCTTTGAAAGCTATAAAGAGCTGGTTAACAGCGACAAAGTAGATATTATCGCGATAGCTTCGCCGAGCGGTTTTCATATGGAACCTGCGATAGCAGCGGCTGAGGCGGGAAAACATGTAATATGCGAAAAACCGCTGGAAATTACGCTGGAACGAATCGACGCTATGATAGAGGCGCACGAAAGGAGAGGGACTTTGCTGGGAGGAATATTCCAAAATCGCTTTAATGATGCCATAAAACCACTTAGAGAAGCAATAAACAGCGGGCGTTTCGGTGTAATTACTTACGCTGGGGTGTATGTTCCGTGGTGGCGGACGGATGAATATTACAACGATTCGTGGCACGGGACGTGGAAACTGGACGGGGGCGGGGCTATGATGAATCAGTCTATTCATATGGTCGATATGCTGTGCGATTTAATGCCTCCTATCGAATCGCTACAGGCGTATACGGGGACGCTGGGACATCCCCAAATAGAAACGGAAGATACGGCAACGGCTGTCCTGCGGTTCGTAAACAATGCTCTGGGCGTTATTTACGGCACGACGGCTTCTTATCCGGGGCAGTTTAAGCGGTTTGAAATTACGGGTACAAAAGGAACGGTAGTCTATCTGGAGGACAGTTTTACGGTGTGGCAATTCGCTGAGGAGACAGAAAAGGACGAACAGATTCGGAAACGATTCGGGCAGACTAAAAGCGCGGGGGGAGTTTCAGATCCGGGGGCGATATCTTATGAGAACCATAGGCGGAATTTTAAGGCTTTTGTGGATTGGCTGGAAGGAAATGGGGATTTTGGGATAAGCGCAAAAGAAGCGAGAAAGGCTGTGGAAGTGGTATTGGCAATTTATAAATCCGCCAAAGAACAAAAAGCCGTAAAATTTGGTTAGGTGATGGAGGTATTTTGGGCACCCTTGATTTTGGGTTGAAAATGGGGGTGGGGGTTTAAAAAAAGTCAAAAAAATCAAAAAAAAACGACAAAAAAACAAAAAAAGTTAAAAAAAAGTGCAAAAAAAACAAAAAATTGGAAAAAAAGTGACAAAAAGATGCAAAAAACGCACAGGTTTTTAAATTCGGGCAATTTTTTAAGATTGGCGACACCTGCTCCGACATGGAGTGGCATGGTTTAGAGAGGGCAAATTTACTGTCAAAATGAGGTTAGTTAAAATGTTAAAATGGGGAAGATGGGGAAAGTGGGAAAAAGAAAACTAACACTAAATATTGAATCCCGCGGAGGCGCAGGGGAAAGATATAAGAAGATTAAACTGGAAAAATAAGAACTTAAAAGATAGAATCCCGCGGAGGCGCGGAGGCGCAGTGAAAAGAATAATAATTAGCCACAGAGGAAAAAGAGTATTGCAGATATGTTAGAGAGAATTATAATTATAAATTACACCTTGGAAGCGGAAACTTCATTGGGAATATTTGGGAAAATAGGTGACTGTCCCTAGTTTTGCTCTCGGCGGTGCAAGATTTGCTCATGGCTCAGTACCTTCAAGCCAATAATCGCAT
>CAZIKS010000008.1:17384-37016 GCA_964539795.1 uncultured Pirellulales bacterium | reverse complement strand
CGGCTAACTCCCATCCGAAACTAAAACCTTTTCAACAGAGCATAATCACTATTTACCAATCACGAATTCATTGGCCGCCGCAGATGCAATTCTCCGCAGATCGCCTGATTTGTAATTATATGAATTTGTGATAAACCTGTAAAGCTTTTAAAACGGCAACTCTCTCGAATTAAGCTGCATCAGAGAAGCTAACCAAAGCATTCACCTATGGCATAAACTTGCGAGGCACCACAAAGAAGCTTTGTGGTAAGTTATTGGGGGAAAAGATAAAAGAAAAGGCAGTGAGCATCACAAGGGGCCTATTGATAAGGAAGCCGCTTCGCGGGGTTGATATACCTTAAAACGACAACTCTCCGAGACGGCATCGGGCTCCAGACACCGGGGTTTCTCGCACTCGGCAACGGTTTGGGTGAAGACAGTGATAGAAACGGTTGCGTATATGGTGACGTTAAACAAAGTGCGGGGCGTTAAGTGACCCCCAGCACGCGGGCTGAGGGCTATATCAACGGCGTAAGGGCGAGGCACCCCAAAGAAGCTTTGTGGTTAGTTATTGGGAGAAAAAACAAAAAATAAGCAAGGGAGCATCGCAAGAGGTGGTAAATGATGCGGAAGCCGCTTCGCGGAGTTTGTTTAATAGAATAGAAGCCACAGCGATGCTGTGGGCTAAATGATGTGGAAAACCCCGCCCGGAGGACGGGACCAAACATTAAACAAATGACTCTATTTTTTCCTTACAAAGTCGTTCGGTCACTTCGTGTAGACCCGTTCGACTTCGCCTTCGGCTGCGCTCAGGGTGACAAAGGCCTATACAAAGCTTTTGATCTTCTTTTCACAGACGGCCTTTGTCACTTGGTGAAGTTTTTTGACGCAAGGTGAGAGTTGTTCCAACTGTTCTTTCGTTATCGTATACTCCCTGTCATATCTGGCGCCGATATAAGCATAGTCCAGCAATTCAAAGAGTTCCTTTTCCTCGTCAGTCTCTCTTGGCAATATCCCAATTAGCTCCGGGCAGTAGTCGGCGGCCAAATCTCCCAATATATCGAGATGATGCTCCTGTGGACATTCGCCGCCGAAGACCAATAGGACGGTCTTGGATGCGAATTCGGCGGCTTGATGGAGATTAAAAGCCGCGTGCTTGTACAATATTTTCTCCATAGAACTTTCGTATAAGCTGTAAAATCCCGTTGCGCTTGTGAATGCTTCATCGAAGTTGGCCTGGGCGTTTTGTTTTGCTTCGGCTGGGTTGAGTTCTTTCTTTTCTCTAAGTTTGAAGCGAGCCGAGTCGTAGAGGATGATGCCCTGTTCGCAGATCTCTGTGAAGAAGTACTGGCCCTGCCTTAGTTTGTAGTTGACGAAATCGGCATCGCGGGCGATTATGCGAACGTGGGTACTTAGATTACATTGGGCCAGTTTCTCTTTGACCTTGTCCCAAAGGGTGATATCGCGGGCGGTATATTCATTAGCGACAAGAACGAGGATGTCGTAATCGCTTCTTTTATGGATAATGAGGCGACCCCTGCCCTGAGAGTGCGGGCCATCCTTCCAGTCGCCGCGGGCGTAGGAGCCGAACAGAACCACCATATGTACATCGTCGCAAAGTGAGCGGATTTTGAAGGCGATAAGTTCCAGTTCTTCGGCCTTTAGTTCCGGCAGATGGGATAGAGATTTTTTCATAGTATGATACTATAGCATTTTAAGACAAAGGTACAAGGCTTTATTTGTATTCGAGATTTGTGTCGGTGGCGTGTGTCAACCGAAACATGGGTAAGACTTTGTACCAATATGCGGCCCCTTGGGGGCAAGCTGTCCTTATTTTTTAACCCTATAGATTCACGTTTTTTGAGATTTAATGAGCTATTTGGGTTTTGGTTTGTAGTGCCGTTGTACAAATAAAAAAAAATAAATTTAAGCGTTTTTTATTTGACTTTTTTGCTAAACGTAGTTTATGATGCGAAATACTATCGGGAAAATTGCTGAGGAGGATATACAACATATCCATGAATTTGTAAATGCGGTGAGAACCTAAATCCAAAAGCTGAGGCCTTATATGGCCACACAACACCAATATTTATATAAGCATTTATATAAGCGATATGGGAGCATAGATGGTGATATTCCAAACATTCCATAAACAATTTTGAAATTGGATTATTTAGGAGGATTCAAGATGAATGGTTTAAGAACAAAACTTTTATGGTTAACGTCTGTCTCGGCACTTATTGTTCTGACAGGGGCCGCTGTAGTTCCTGTCGGGATTGTTGGGGGGTCGAGTCCAAACGACACAGTGATTGTAAAGCTGGAAGGACTTCCTCGGAGCGGCTACAACATCATTGAAGAAGAAAGCTTCGACATTATTAAAATGAAAGGTTTTGCTCTGACAAGCTCTCCCGGTGACCCGATGCTTCCGCATAAGGTCTATGATATTCTCATACCGCCGGAGGCTATAGAGGCAACAGTACAACTGAAAATAGTTTCATCTGAAAACCAAATTCTCGACGGCACATACAACATCAAGGCCGGCGGCCCTGATGTAAGTCGCATTGATGAGCATCTTGTTCAGGCATGGAATGAGAAAAACATTACAAACGGCAAAAACACAGATGTTTACGAAAATAATGCCGACTTCCCTGATAGCCCTGTGAAGATTCTCTGCTGTTCCCAAATGAGAAAGTGGAAGTTCGTAAGGGTTGATTTAACCCCATTTCAGTACAACCCTGTAACAAGGAAACTAACCCTTACAGAGAGCATCGAGGTAGAGATTAGCTATGACAAATCGACCGTGGTACAGGCTTCGTCACTTATGACAGATACAGTGCTTGATGATGTCGCCTCAGAGCGCTTCATCAATTTCACACAACAAAAAGACTCGTACCAGCAAGACACAGTTTCTCCAGCTTCTGACGAGCCATCTCAGCCGCCTTATAATTATGTGATAATCACTACAAACGCGATTAACAACAACAGCTTGAAACTTAACACTTTTATCACACATAAACAAAACCTCGGCCATAGTGTGTACCTTGCAAAGTATGAAGTTGATATCCAGGTGCTCGCAGGACAGGCTCCAAACAACAGAGCTGAGAAGATTCGACAGTGGCTAATTAATAACTACATCTCCTATAGTATAAAATACGTTTTGCTCATAGGAGACCCTTCACCCTTCGAAAGCGGTGAAGGCGACATCCCAATGAAAATGTGCCATCCTGAAAGCAACAACAATATCGACAATGTTGCCCAAACTCCGACGGATTTCTTTTATGCTGACCTGACCGGTAACTGGGATATCGATGCTGACCTGCTCTATGGTGAATGGGACCCGGACGGTGACGGTGCAGGCTGGTCGGGAGATTTCCCGGTTACCGGCGGTGTGGATTTCACCGAAGAGGTCTATGTCGGCAGAATACCCGTTTACGATGCCAACTATGTGGCTTTGGATAATATCCTGCAGAAGATAATCGACTATGAGACAGAGCCCGGAAATCTTGGCTGGCGTGCAAACGTATTGCTTCCCATGGGATTCCAGGATGACACAGGCCCATACGATGGCGCCCAATTAGCCGAGCAAATGAGAAATGATTACCTAAATGCTTCAGGTTACTCGAGCTGGCGGATGTACCAGCAGGGCACGGCCTATGCATCTGATAACTCCGTTTATACCAGTGAAGAGGAGCTCAGAGGCTCACCCGGTGCCTTTCCACCTCCGCAGGACACATTACTAAACGAATGGTCAAACGCAATCTATGGCATCAACTGCTGGTGGGCTCACGGTTCTGCTACAAGTGCAAGCGTGGGTTATTCCGGTACTCCCAATCACTGGGACAATACTCTGTTTCAAAGCTCATATTGCTCCTTCCTCGACGACGACCATCCTGCCTTTACTTATCAGTGCTCATGTACTAACGGCCATCCAGAGACCAGTAATAACCTTCAGTATTCAATTCTTGAGAAGGGTGGTATAGGTACTGTAAGTGCAACCAGGGTTTCCTGGTTCAATACCGGAGTAAGTTATGGACAGTTCAACGGCAGCACAACAAACTCCGGTATCGGCTACGAATATGTCAAGAGATTGACGCAGAACATGGATGATGGAATTGCTCTATACCAGACCAAAAGCAGCATGACACCTGGTTCGGCGACACGTTTAATGAACTGGTACGATTTTAATCTTTACGGGTGTCCCGCAGTAGACATAGACCTTCCGGAGATTAGCGAAGTCAAGTGGGAACAGCCGCCGGATGAGACTGAAAACGGTATAGATATTCGATGCGACAAGGATGATGGTATTTCTCGGCTGCTTGCTGATGACTTCAAATGCGTTTCTACAGGGCCTATCACTAAAGTTATCTTCTGGGGCTCGTGGATGAACGATGAAAAAGGTGAAATCAATAGAGTCCATCTTAGCATACACAGCGATTTGCCGAAAGATGACCCTGCCAATCAGGAAGAGTACAGCATGCCAAAGGATTTACTCTGGGAAAGAGACTTCTTGGCAAACGACATCAACGAGACACCTTTTGCCACGGTCGATCCACCCGAGTGGTTCTGGGATCCAGTGGCTGGTGACCCTCCACCAACACAATATGCAGATCAGGTCATCTGGAAGTACGAAATTCCAATTAACCGCTCCGAGGCATTCATTCAGCGGGGAGACCCCTGTAATCCGGTAATATATTGGCTTGATATTTCCGTCGATATTGAGCCCAGCGCGGCGATGCCTAAATTCGGCTGGAAAACGTCATCTGAGCACTGGAATGATGATGCTGTCTGGTCAAACGACGACGGAGTTATCTGGAACGAGTTGAGATACCCCCCGGAGCATCCAAACGACTTCCAGTCTATCGACCTTTCATTCGTTATTATAACAAGCGAGGAGACACCTGCCGATAAGAAATGGTCACAGCCGCCCGTACCGTGGGAAGAGGAAGGCATCTACGTTGGCTGGGACGAGGAATCCCACGACAAGCTGCCAAGAATGGTGGCGGATGATTTCCGCTGTGATTCTAACAAACCCGTCACTGCCATCCGCTGGTGGGGCTCGTTCGACGACTGGAGAGACATACAGTCGCCTCCGGAACTGCCGAAGGGATTCTACCTGACTATCTGGACGGATGTCCCGGCGGGAGTAGATGAAGATTACAGCCATCCAGGTAATATAATCTGGGAAAATGAGTGTTTTACTTATGATGTCCATTACTACGGCATGGAGTTTGACCCGCATCTTCAAACAGTTGACCTGGCAAAGTTCGAATTTTACCAAGAACTCGATCCTTGTGATTACTGGTATCAGCCGGGCGATTCTGGTATATACTGGTTAGGTATCGCAGCTATTTATGGCGATGAAATTGTAGATCCATGCCATCCGTGGGGCTGGGAGACTCGCGAGCACTTTTTCCAGGATGACGCCGTTCGGTTCTTCGGCTGGCCGCAACCGGATACAACTTATCCGGCTAGTATGTTCGAGCCCATCAAGTTATATGAAGAGACCTGGGACCTTAGTTTCGAGCTTATTTCAAAGGAAAAGGAACCACAGCCCAAAGAGCCGGTTCGCCACCTCAAGTGGTCGCAGCCACCTATAGAGATAGATCCAACAGCGCAGACGCCCACGTACTGCGGTTGGGAGGAAAAATCCTTTACGGCTGACCCAGTTGCAGGCTGGAGAATGGTCTCTGATGACTTCCGCTGTATAGGCTCTATGCCCATAACGAGTATTCACTGGTGGGGTTCATACTACTACTGGGATAGCAATGCGCTCCCGCCGCAGCAGCCTGTCGCCTGGCGAATCGGATTCTGGACAAACGTTAAAGCAGGAGTGGAAGGCTTTGATTATAGCAGGCCTGAAAGACTCCTTAAACAGTTCGATGTGCAATTCGACGACGTAGCCATTGAGTTCAGTGGCTATGACGAGTTCCCGGAAAAACCTTCCGATGCCTGCTTCCAGTACACAGTAATGCTCGACGAAGATAATTATTTCCGGCAGGAAGATTTTATACCTGATACAGATGACCGAATTTTCTGGATTAGTATAGCTGCACTGTATCAGGGGGAAATTCCAAACAATCCGTGGGGCTGGAAGACCAGGGGATGGCACTGGAAGGACGATGCTGTTATAATGAACATCCCGTTTGATCCGACAGAAAATATTTCCATCAGCCCGGATTTAATAACCCCAATAGAATACGGGAATAAAAGTTTTGACGTCAGCTTCGAGCTTGATACCGACCCGAATTACATCAAATGGGAACAGGACTATACCGGCATCCGTCACTGGTCGCACTACGAAGATGAAAAAAGTATGTTCGATGAAGAGTTCCCGGATGATGAACGGCTTGTGGCCGATGACTGGCGGTGCCTCAAGCGCACGCCCATAACCGCCATCACCTGGTGGGGCTCGTACATCGGCTATGGCTTTGAGGCTTGCAGTCAGAGTCTGCTTATGCCTCTTCCTGTAAGCCCTGATTACTTCAAGCTTAAGATGTGGACGGATATACCGGCATCCACAACAGCAAGAACGATTGCTGCCGGTAGTACCGATAATTGGGTTTACGTTTACGACGGAGCGGGAAATCTCTTGTGGAGTTACGATACCGGTGCTGATGTTGCTTCGGTTGCAGTCTCTGGCGATGGTACATACATAGCGGTTGGCAGCTTAGGTAACAAGCTGTACCTGTTTACCAGAGACGGTAGCAAAACATGGGAAAAATCCATACCGATATCAAACAGCGGGGGCGGTTTTATGGGAACCGAGTCAAAATCAGTAGCTATCTCTGCTGATGGAGAATACATCGTCGCAGGCTGTACAAACAATCTCTACGTATATAAGAGGAATGGTACGCTGCACTGGTCGCATGCCGGAAGAGAGACGTGTGTCGGTATTTCACCCAACGGAGACTACATAGCAGCATGTGAAAAATACGGTAATGTTCATTTGTTTTCCACGGCAAGTAGTGCACCTTTATGGACCAAAACCAATATAGATTCCTTCTATGTCGCCACATCTGATCCTGGATATGTAGTTGTAAGTGAGAAAGGTGACCAAATCTTTTTGTTTGATGCTGCTGGAAACCAGATATGGAGCTACTCTGATGCCAAGTGGACCAGCGAATACATAAGAGTGGACATGACGCAGGATGGTTTGGGTTTAGTTGCGGTTAACGACGACCCTGGGGATAACCCAGGATGTATACTTGCCTATATGAACGACCTTAAAGATGGAACAGCCGGATGGAGCGCCGCTGATGGTACCCCTGTCTGGAGGTTTGATCCGCTGGGAGGATCTGGTGATTCGGACTTTTACAGTGTAGCAATCTCAGGCGATGGTGAGTATATATCAACCGGAGGTCTTGGCAATACTTATGTATTTTCCAAAGGCAGCAACGTGCCTCTACAAACAATCAGCACGGGAACCAGCAATTCCTACGACTTAACCTATGGTGGACAATATGGAGCATGTGGGAGTCGTCAGGGAAATCTATACTACTTCTGCAAGGATTCCGGTACGCCGGTATGGACAAAAGCAATAGGTCAAAAGGTCCATACAGTAGCCATTGCAAGTTATGGTTTCAGCCGTCCCGATAAGATAATCTGGGAATATGATGTCAGCGCCTACGATGAAGTGTTTGTTGGATACGATAAGCATCCGGAAGGAGATCCAAATGAGCCGGTCTTCCGTTATTCAGTCAGACTACCTGAGGAAAACTGGTTCCAGCAACCCGATTACGATGGCATCTTCTGGCTGAGCGTGCAGGCTGTTTATGATACGAACAGGCCCGAATATCCCTGGGGATGGACGAATCACAAGCACGTATTCAATGACGATGCAGTATCTGGAAATATCGACAGCAGTTCGGGAGAAATAGAATGGGAAGAGCTGTATGACCAGACCGGAGCAAGCGCAGACATGTCATTCGTATTGTTTACTGATCCGGACGAATGTTCAAGCTGTGCCAACTATAACCTTGAAAATGGCGTGGATTTCCTCGACTACTGCGAATTTGCTAACGAGTGGCTATGGATAGGCCCTGCGGGAGGCTATAACAACGGAGACCTCAACTGTGACGGCAATGTTAATAATTTTGATCTCAGTATCTTTACCCAGCAGTGGCTGACTTCTTGTCCGTAAGTGAGTTTGTGGTATACATTTAATTCGCATCCAAAAGGGCTGTGAGTAAATCTTCACAGCCCTTTTCGTTCATTGATATATTATTTAAACCTGCCGCTGATTTTACATGCCGTGGGGATGCAAAAATAGGTGTAGTATAGCTCCGCTCTACTCATCACAACCGCAAGGTCGGCTGCTCTATAGTCTGTAATGAAAGTCATGTGTTCGGGGCAAGAGTCAAATCAACAGGCAACTCATACATGTTTGATAAAATCTTTTAACAAATTCAACTATTTTCTTAAACTGCAAACTTCCTGCTATTTTCAATTACTCTGTCGGTTTGTTCTGAAACATCCTGTACGTATCTTTTTGCCATTTGCAAATCGGCATGACCAAGAAGTCTTTGAACAGCAAATGGATCTCTTGGTCTGGCGGCTATAGTTGCGGCCCGGCTCCGTCAGCTACTACAGGGGTGCTTCGTGAATCGGGGAAGAAAGAGAAGAAGAAATTTTGGATTTTTGTTTTTGAAACGCGAAGGAAAACAATGGTAAAATTGCCATTTTGACATATTAAAAGGTATCAATGGTACGAAATCGAGTGAAAACCGGCACATTATTTGTAAAAAAGAGAATTTAGTTTCACATCTGCCGCAGAGCAAAAGCAGGGACTCGGGCAGTCTTGATAAGCACAAAAAGGGGGTTTTCTTCAGCTCACTTCAAAACGGATACTCACAAAAAAAAATTATGTTGACTACAAAATAATTAAATGGTTTAATTCCTTTATCGATATGTCGAGCTGTGCATAACCAAGTAAAGGATTTGTGGAGAAGAACAGATGGGCAAAGAAGATTTGATTAATGCGGTTTTTGAGCGGGCGGAAGAGGGCGACGGGAAAAAGCAGCTATCCTGTGCGGAGGCTTTTAAGATTGCCCGAGAATTGGGAGTTGAGGTTATTGAGATTGGGCGCGTCTGCAATCGGCAGAAGATAAGAATCCGTAATTGTCAGCTTGGATGTTTTAAGTGACGGCAACAGGAGCAGAAAAATGAAAAAGCTGCGAGCGAGATTTAAGCTCTGGCTGAGCACGGAAGATATCGAAGGTGTGTTCGGAGACGGCAAGTGGCGCCTGCTTGAGGGCATCGAAAGTGAAGGGTCACTGGCGGCTGCCAGCGAGAAGCTTGGTATAAGCTACCGGAAGGCGTGGGGAGATTTGAAGAAGGCGCAGGAATGTTTGAATGTTACTCTGGTTGAAAAACATCGGGGCGGCACTACGGGGGGGCGGAGCGGATTGACCAGTGAGGGCAAAAAGTGGCTGAGGGCTTATGGTAAATTTCGCAGGGAGGTGGAAAGTACGGTGGAAAAAACTTATCAAAAATGTTTTAGAGAAATTGACAAATAAAGAAACAGGCGATGGCGATTAGATATAAATTTGAGAGGATGCTTTTAGGTTCCGGCGCAATTCGGCTGGGACGCAGCAGGGCTTTTACGATAATTGAAGTTCTGGTTGTTATCTCGATTATATCGCTTTTGCTTGGTCTTATCGTGCCGGTGCTTGGCCGTGCGAGAGCTGCGGCTCAACAGACAATCTGCCAGAGCCGACTTCGTCAGTGGGGACTGGCGCTGGAGATTTATGCATCGCAAAACGATGGTTATTATCCGCATATCGACGGGCGTGACCGCACGTCGAGCAATCCAACTACAGAAGCGGACCGGGCGGACTATTATTGCGGGTGGGTTGATGTGCTGCCGCCGCTGATGGGAGAGAAGCCGTGGCGTGAGCACCCTTATTGGGAGCGTCCGGGGACAGATACAATATTTCAATGCCCGACGGCAAAACTTGCTTCTGATAAAAGTTACAAATACCGGCCGCGAAGAACGGGCTATTTTTCTTATGCTATGAATTCGTGCCTGGAACTCGATGAGAACTGCTGGGCGCCTTACGGCTGTGAAGATACAAGCTGGCATATGCCAAGCTTTTTGAGAAGCACATCTGTAAAAAATCCCACTCGTCTGATTTTTTTGTTTGACCAGCTTCTTGACCCGCGAAAAGGATACGGGGGGGAGACATATAATGCGACGGCAGGAAAATACTGCGGCAGCTATCCGAAGGCTTTCAGCGCCCGTCATTGCAAGCCCGGCGGATTATTGGGCGGCAGTATTCTCTACGGCGACTACCACGTGGGATGGAAGGCTTCGGTATGGAAGCCGGAATGGCCCGAAGATCTGGAGGTGCCACCTCTGGGCGACCTCGATTGGTATCCCTGAGCACAAAAGCGATATTGAAGGAAATTTTTTTTGTTATTTTGTTAATTTCAGGAGGAGTAGATGATTAAGAAAAGAATGTTAGTGTTGTTGATTGCTGCGGCGGTAAGCGGCCTGGCTGAACGGATAGAAGCGGAGCCACTTTCAATTTATGAAATCCAGTACAGTACCGATGCCAGCGGGGCCAGTCCGGAAAACGGTAATATAGTTGACTGCATCGGTGGGATAGTGGTGCATAAGTCTTCGGGCAGCCGTACCAAGCTTACATTGTATGACCCGAATTATCCTGACGGCTGGGGCGGTGTGATGGCAAAAGACCTTGACGGAGTGGGGGCCTTCGCAGCAATAAATGTCGGTGACTGGGTAAGCTTTACCAACGTTTTAGTCGAAGACTATAAAGGTACTACATTCCTGGAATACACAGGGGTTAACAATCCCGGATTTACCGTGGTCAGCATCGGCAATCCTTTGCCTGAGCCTTTGGGCGTAGGGGTTGACGAGATAGCGGCTCCTGTGGCGGGGGTCGATTCCTGGCTTGTAACCGACCATAGCGCTGAAAAATATGAGGGTATGCTGATTAAAGTGATAGACGTTACCGTTACAGATACAGGTTATGGGAAGGCATACGATAATTACATTCTCGAAAGCAATGTTGATTCCGACTTTACCTGCTGGGCGTCGGATTATTTGAATGAGGACAGGACCGAAATTTATCATCCCTACGTTGCAATAGGCCAAAGTTTCTGCGGAGTTGCCGGAGTTGTAGAGCAGTACGCGGCTGAGAGCGAAGGAATTGATTATGATTATTATCAGCTGCTGACTACGAAAACAGAGGATTTCACAATTTTGCAGGTTGCAGATTTCGACGGCGACTGTGATGTTGACCTTTATGATTTCGGCGGATTTGCCCTGAATTGGCTCGAAACAGGCTGCGGCGAGCCTGATTTGTGCGGCGGGGCCGACCTTTTCCGGGACGGCAATGCGGTTGTGGATGAGTTAGATTTGATGGAATTTTCTGCAAACTGGCTTGAAGGTAAATATTAAATTTTCAGCCCGGTACTGTTCATTGAGGCAATTGTCACTATAATATAAGTTCGATGTAAAAAAAGGAACGTGATTTAGGAGAAAAACAAATGAAGAAAGAATATATCCTCGGCATATTATTTTTCAGCGGACTGTGGGGCATTTCAGAGGCGGTTTTAGGGGATGCTCTGTATCGCGGGGATGTGCCTTATGCATCAATTCCTTTAACTATTATCGGTTTTGTTATCCTGACTTTTGGCAGGGCGTATTTTCCTCGAAAGGGCACGGTGGTGCTAATAGCTGTTTGTGCGATGCTGTATAAGTTCCTGAATGAACCCTTTTTTGCATGTCATCTTCTGGGTATTTTATTACTGGGTGTTTGCTATGAGGTTTTTTTCAGCACATCCATTTTAAAGAACCGTTCAATTCGTGCAGCGGCAGCAGCTTATCTTGGGTATGCTTTGTTTGCCCTGATGATTACTTATGTGTTCAGGTACGACTATTGGGTGCAGGGGGGATTTGGCAAGGTGCTGAGTTATGTGGGAATCGGCGGCAGCATAGCTGCTCTTGGCTGTGCGTTTTTTGTGCCGTTAAGTTTCCGTCTTGCTGAGCAGTTAAAAGCGAGATTCGCCGTACCATTTGGGTTGCGGCTGCGCCTGGCAACAGTTGGCGTGCCTGTAGTTACCATGGGGCTATGGATTTTCAGTGTAGCCGCATTTTTCTATTCCTGAATTACAAGCCGAGGCTGTACGTTTCCCGGTTAAGTGATGTAATGTTATTAAGTGGCCGATTGTGCTGAGGCAAAATAAGCTTATCCTGTGGGTGGGTGAGAAGCACTCCGGCAAGACTACCAGTGCGGGCGAACTTGCACAGGCTGCCCGCGTTAAAGGCTTTAAGATTGCCGGCCTGCTGGCTCCTTCCTTATACAATAATGGTGTATTGGCTGGATTCGATGTGCTCGACGTGCGAACTGAGGTTCGTGCACCTTTGGCAAGTCGCAGGGCAGGCGGAGGTCGGGGCGAGCCATATACATTTACGGCAGAAGGGCTAAAGGTTGGCAGAAGCGCCCTTAGTGCGGTTGCCACAAAATCCGCGGAGCTTATCATTGTTGATGAATTCGGGCCATTGGAGTTGTCGGGTGGCGGCTGGCGCAAAGATGTGGACTCGTTGTTGATTTCGAGTGATGCTGTTATATTGCTTGTTGTGCGTTCGGAATTAGCTGAGGAAGTTCGAAGATTATACGCAGAAATTCCGAGTCATAATATTTCTGCCTGTGAGAAGGAATCTGTAGATAAGGTTATTGCGATGCTTGAGAGCCGCGGCCGAAATAAAACAAGTAATGAGATGATTCAGTTAGACAGGATGTTGATGATTGGTTCGGCGGGGGCAAATGTCGGTAAGACAGAGCTGGCCTGCGCGATTATCAGAAAATTCGGCAAAAGCACACCGATTACGGGAATAAAGGTTACGACGATTGAAGCCAAAGACGGGCAATGTCCCCGCGGGGGCGAGGGCTGCGGAGTATGCTCTTCGCTGGATGGTGATTTTTACATTACCGAAGAGAGCAGCAAAAGTTCCGGCAAAGATACAGCGAGACTGCTGGCGGCGGGAGCGAGAAAGGTGTTCTGGCTGCGCGTTATGAAGACACATTTGAAAGAAGGAATAACCTCTTTGCTTGATGTTGTTGGGCGGGAGGAAGTTTTGGTCTGCGAATCGAATTCACTGCGCGAGGTGGTTGAGCCGGGATTGTTTCTTATTTTGAGGGGGCGAGATTCAAAGGCCTGGAAGAGTTCTGCTCGGAATGTCAAAAGATATGCGGACAGAATTGTGGTCGGTGACGGGAGGGGTTTTGATTTTGATATCGACAGGGTAAAACTTGCCGATGGAAAATGGACAATGCCAGAGAGGGCAACGGCGATAATTATGGCAGGGGGAGACAGTCAGCGGATGGGTACCGACAAAAGTATGCTGACGATTAAAGATAAGAGTATGATAGAGACAATCTGTGAGCAGCTTCGAGGCACGTTCGGACAGATACTTATAAGTGCCAACAATGTCGAAAAATATGCCTTTTTGGATTTGCCGATAATCAAAGACAAAATGCCTGGACAAGGACCTTTGAAGGGAATCGCTTCGGCAGTGGCGGCTTCAGAGAATGAAGTTAATTTTGTTACGGCCTGCGATATTCCGCATATAGAGATGAGTTTTGTCAGAAGGATGCTTGTAGAAGCTGAAGGATATGATATTGTAATTCCAGCCGACAAAGACGGCAGGTCCGAGCCGCTCTTTGCGGTGTATAATAAAAGCGCTCTAAAGCCAATAAACGAGGTGTTGAGGGAGGGGGGGCGTAAAATAAGTGATGTGTTTGCCCGCTGCAGAGTCAAGTATGTTGAACTTGAAAGGGACATTGCGAACCTGAACACAAGGGCCGAATACGAAGAATTTCTGGAGAAGTACGGTGCTTAAGTTAGATGAGGCATTTGAAATTATGATGGGTTCAGCCCGTCGGCTCGGCAGCGAACACGTAGAAATCAACAGCTCTTTGAATCGGATATTGGCAGAGGATGTGGTATCCGAAATGGAGATGCCCCCCTTTAACAAATCTTTGAGAGACGGTTTTGCCTGCCGTCGAGCCGACCTGTCAAATGAGCTTACCATCATTGAGACAATCCGTGCGGGATACGTTCCGCAAAAGGCGATTGAGCCGGGTCAGTGTGCCAAGATTATGACAGGGGCCATTTTGCCCGAAGGGGCCGACTGCGTTGTTATGAAGGAGTATGTTGACAAGCCAACGGGAGATACGGTTCGCTTTGTGGGTGAAGAGATAGCCGACAATATTTGCCTAAAGGGTGAAGATATCAAGAAAGGGGACATAGTTCTCCGGGCCGGCTGTAAAATTGCTCCCCAGCATATAGCAGTTATGGCCAGTCACGGCTGTGTCGAGCCATTGGTATCGCTGCGGCCACGGGTCGGGGTTATAGCTACAGGAGATGAGTTAGTTGAGCCTTCTGAGAAACCGGCTGCCGGTCAAATAAGGAACAGCAACGGGTATCAGTTGGTTGCCCAACTGAGAAGTGTCGGTGCGACGGCGACGAATCATGGTATAGCCGCTGATACAAAAAAAGCTCAAAACGATGTTGTCCAAAAAGCAATAGCGGAAAATGATGTTGTGCTCTTGTCCGGCGGCGTATCGGTTGGTGATTACGACTTTGTTCGTGAGATTCTAAGGGCCAACAAAATCAAACTGCTGTTCGAGAAGATTGCTGTAAAGCCCGGCCGGCCTATGGTTTTTGGGGTTTCGGATGAGGTTTTTTGCTTTGGGTTGCCGGGTAATCCGGTGTCGACTTTTGTTATGTTCGAGTTGTTAGTGAAACCCTTCCTTTACAAGATGGCCGGTCATAAATTTGAACCTATCGTTAATTACAGGCAATTGACAAAAACAATAACAAAGGGAAAGACAGAAAGAGATTCGTGGCTGCCGGTGGTATTTGTGGAAGAAGGAAAGGCTGCAAAGATTAAGTATCACGGCTCCGGTCATATAAACTCATTGTGCGAAGCCGATGGTTTAATTTGCATACCCGCCGGCGTGGCGGAGGTAAAAGAGGGAACCAGAGTTGCTGTTAGACAGATTTAATCGCAAAATAGATTACCTGCGGATATCCGTGACGGACCGCTGTAATCACAATTGTGTTTATTGTGTGCCCGAAGCAGCTTTTGTGTATAAGAGCCAGAGTGATAATCTTTCCTATGTTCAGATTGAGTCTCTGGTTAAAACGGCTGCCAAGATGGGGATAACAAAAGTGAGGCTGACCGGCGGGGAGCCGCTTATGCGAAAAGACATCGAACAGTTGGTAGCAAAACTTGCGGTCATTGAGGGAATCGGAGAGGTGTGTATGACAACGAACGGCTCGCTGCTTGCGGATGTAGCAAAGAAACTGAAACGCAACAGTCTTGGGCGCGTGAACATCTCGATAGATTCACTTGATTTGGACAGGTATCGAGAGATTACCCGAGGGGGTGATTTGCGTCAGGTAATTGAAGGCGTCGAAGCGGCAATAAAAGCGGAGCTTACGCCGATTAAAATTAATATGGTCGTTCTTAATGACACGACTGAAAAAGAGATTGAGGCGATGAACGCATTTTGTGAACAAAGAGGTCTGGAGCTTCAAAAAATTATGCAGTTTTCGCTTTATGACAGGATTGATGTGAGCAGGCGGTTAAATACTGAAAGGCCGCCGGAATGCAGCGGCTGTAACAGGCTCAGGCTGACGGCGGACGGATTTTTGAAGCCGTGTCTTTTCTCCGATGGTGAGATAAAAGTAAACTTCGACAATATTGGCGAGTCTATACAGGAAGCAGTAGCAAAAAAACCGGAAAACGGGAGTTCCTGCAGAAACAGACTTATGAACCAGATTGGAGGATGAGATTGGATGCAAAATTCAAAAGGCATGATAGATATAAGTGAAAAAAATATTACGATAAGAACAGCTTCGGCAAGTGGATATGTTGTTCTCGATAGGGATGTGTTTGAGGTTCTTCAGCAGAAGCAGTGCCCGAAAGGTGATGTTCTTGAGACGGCAAAGATAGCGGCGATAAATGCGGTAAAGGCGACGCCTTCGATAATTCCGATGTGTCATCCTATTGGAATTGAGGCAGTTGAAGTAGGCTTTGTGACAGATGCGGCGGAAAAAACGGTTTGTGTAACTGTGAAGGTTAAATCCTCGGGCAAGACGGGTGTTGAAATGGAGGCTCTTTGCGGGGTGAGCACCGCTTGCCTTACTATTTACGATATGCTGAAATATAAGGGCAGGGACATGGTAATAAGTGAAATAAAATTGATGGAAAAGAGCGGTGGAAAAAGCGGCGACTATAAAAGGCAAAATTAAGGCTGTATCGATTTCCAAAGAACGAGGCACGCGGAAGTACAATGTTCCGAAGGCTGAGTTGAAAGTCGATTTTGGCGTGCTGGGGGACGCCCACGGAGGCAGCCGGGACAGACAGGTAAGTTTGCTCGCCGCCGAATCAATAGATAAAATGAAAGCAAAAGGAGCCGAGGTTGGAGCCGGCGATTTTGCAGAGAATATTACCACGGAAGGGATTGATTTACAGGAATTGTCTGTCGGCAGTAAACTCAGACTTGGTCCTGAGGCTGAAATTGAAATTACACAATTCGGGAAGAAGTGCCATCAAGCCTGTGAGATATTAAAACTCGTCGGTGATTGTGTTATGCCGCGAGAAGGTCTTTTTGCAAAAGTAATAAAGCCGGGGCAAATCAAGCCCGGTGATAATATAGAGGCGCTAAATAAAAATGATTAAGGTAGCTATTTTGACGGTGAGCGATAGTTGTTCGGGACAGGAACGTGAAGACATAAGCGGGCAGACTATCAGGGAGATGTTAGCAGGCGAGAAATTCGAGATTTGCGATTATAAAATTGTAGCCGACGAGCATCGTGAAATCAGGAAAGAGCTTATATATTTTGCCGATGATGTAAAAGTCGATATTGTTTTCACTACGGGCGGTACCGGGCTTGGACCACGTGATGTAACTCCGGAAGCAACGGCCGAGGTTTGCCAAAGAATGGTTCCTGGCCTGGCTGAAATGATGCGGCTGGAGGGCCTGAAGAAAACCAAGAATGCTATTTTATCGCGAGCAGCGGCGGGGATTCGCAGTAATACGCTTATAATCAATCTGCCCGGAAGCCCAAAAGCGGTGAGAGAGTGTCTTGAGGTGGTTATAGATGTTGTTGAGCATGCCGTGGATATGCTGGCAGGCAAAGGGCACTAATTTCTGATATTAAAAAGATGATAATGCTCCAAAAGACCTACATTACAAATTTTTTCACGTCATTTTTTTTTAATTACTTGTATCGGCGTAAGTTCTCATATAGAATGCCCCACTTTATTAAAAGTAAGTAAATTTAAGTGTTTTTCGGATTAAAGGAACAATAATGACCGAACGGATTGCAGTACCTAAGGTAGCGGTTGGCGAGCATGCGTGGCGTGTTACATTTGCAGGAATGGGTATTAACCTTGCTCTTGGAATACTTTATACGTGGAGTGTTATCAGCAAGAGCGTTCCAGATGAATGGGGTTGGAGTGAGGCCGACAAATCCTGGCCTTATGCGATTGCTTGTCTGGTATTCTGTATAGTGATGGTTCCTGCCGGTCGTCTGCAGGATAGATTCGGGCCACGAGTTATTGCAGCTATTGGTGGAGTATTGGTTGGTATCGGTTTTATAGCGGCCAGTCAAACATCATCACCTTTGGGTTTCATTCTTGGTTTCGGAGTTTTAGCGGGCAGCGGAATAGGATTCGGCTATGCCTCGGCGACACCTCCAGCGGTAAAATGGTTTCCTGCGGCAAAGACGGGTTTAATCGCCGGAATAGTGGTTTCCGGTTTTGGCCTGGCACCTGTTTATGCAGCACCACTGGCGAAATGGCTGGTGTTAAACTACGGAATCCAGAATATGATGCTTATTTTGGGTACATGCTTTTTGTTTCTAATAACCGGGGTGAAAACTGTTTTGACACCAGTTTGGTTTGGTCTTTCCCAGATGCTTCAGTTACCCGACAAAGACCACGTATCCGAAGATATTACAAAGGTAAAAAAACCTCCTGTTCATGATAAAGATAATTACACACCCAAGGAGATGCTTGGGACGGTACAATTCTATATGCTGTGGTTTATGTATGCCTGCGGTGCCGGCGCGGGCCTTATGGTGATTGCAAAACTTGTACTTATTGCCGAACTTCAGGCAGGTGTACAATTAGGCTTTGTACTGGTAGCGGTACTTGCTATCGGCAACGGAGGGGGCAGGATATTGGCCGGAATAATGAGCGATAAAATAGGACGTAAAGCCACGATGTTTATCTGTTTCGTGACGCAGGCGGTTTTGATATTGCTGTTATCGAGAATTAATGAGGAGAGTCTTTTGGGATATAAATTGACCGGAGAGAATGCCGAATTTTTCGAATTAATGACAATTATTATAATGTCATTGGTATCGATACTTATCGGTGCAAACTATGGGGCAAACCTGTCGTTGTTTCCTTCCATAACCAAAGACTTTTACGGTTTAAAAAACTTTGGCGTTAACTATGGTCTGGTATTTACCGCGTGGGGATTCGGCGGGTTTGTGTTATCTCTTGCGGCCGGTAAGATGTATGATACATACGAAACCTTTGCCTTCGCCTATTATGGTGCTTCGGTTTTGCTGGTTCTTGCTGCGATAATGGTGTTTTTTGTCAGAACTCCACATCACGAGATGGAAGTTGTTGAAACTAAATAGCTCAAGATGACTGATGCCCGTTTTTGCCGGAGCGGTGTTTGGTTTCTGATGAGTATTTGCATAATAGCATAGGGCTTTAAGATATAATGGCTCATGAGGATTTGTGGAAGCAGCTTGTCGGGCTTGACGGTTTTAAGACTGCTGAAAGGGCGCAGTGCCAATACATGGAGGAGTTGCAACGTTATGTTATTACTATGCTGAATACAGAGTATGCAGTTAATGTTGCGGATAAGGAGATTTTTTCTGTTCAGGCAGATTTGCAGCCGAGACCGGCGGATTTTCTTGAGCAGCTTTGTATTCTTGCGTACCTAATAAACGCTCAGGATTTGCCGGTTGCCAACGAGCTTGTCAAGGGGGAGACTTTTCCGGGCGGGCAGTTTTTCTTCAGGGGCAATCACAGCCTTCCGACCAAAAAGCTAGAAGAGGTATTTGGAGAGTGCCCTGAACGGTTATACAGGAGCATTGAAAAATTTGGCGCCAAGCGATGTGAATTTGGTGATTCTTCAATTGAGTTGTACATTTTGCCTCGGGTACCTATAACGATAGTAATCTGGCGGGGTGACGACGAATTTCCAGCCCGTGCATCTATTCTTTTTGACCGTACGGCAGGGGCACATCTGCTTCTGGATGCATTACTTGCAGCAGTGAACCTTGCCGTAAAGGCAGTGATAGAAACCTGCGAACAAAGTAATTAATAGGCGTTGGTGACTTTCAGGGGGGAGCGGGGAATACCATTTTTTCCTGATACACGGAAGCTTCCTGCCGACATCTTAAAAAACAAATTACAAATTGAGATGTTAATATCTTGACATGCAAGCAAAAAGCGGTAAAATACAAGGTTTTTAGTATTAATAGCCCTTAGTGTGGTTATTTAAGCGCCTTTGATTTCGGTTTTTCGATAGCTAAGCTGGAATAAAGAGAGCCAAGAGGCTCCTTATATTATATCGAGGCAGCGTCAGCCTA
>CAZIKS010000008.1:0-17374 GCA_964539795.1 uncultured Pirellulales bacterium | reverse complement strand
TGTTGTGACGTAACAATTTTGTCGGCCTTAGTTTAGGATTAAAGTTGCATTCAGGCGTAAAAATAGCTATCGGCGGTAAAGGGGGAGTAGGCAAAACCACAGTCTGTGCAGTCTGGGCACAGCTATTTGCCGAAAGCGGATTTGACGTCCTGGCTATCGATGCCGACCCAAATACCAACCTGGCTTTAGCTTTTGGCATCCCTTCCGAACAAAGCCCTGAGCCTCTTATAAAAATGAAACAGCTAATTGGCGAACGTACCGGCACCGGAAAAGATTCAGTTGGTGCGTATTTCAGGTTAAATCCCAAAGTTAGTGACCTGCCACAGGAATATTGGCTTGAAGTTGATGGTGTTAAACTTCTTGTTTTAGGGGGTATAACACAGGCTGGTGCCGGTTGTGCGTGCCCGGAAGGGGCGTTTTTAAAGGCACTGCTTACGCATAGCATACTTCAGCGAAAGGAAGTGGTCCTGGTCGACCTTGCTGCCGGCGTTGAGTTTATGGGCAGAGCAAGCGTCCAGGGTATTGATGCACTTGTGGTAGTTGTCGAACCAGGGGCCAGAAGCATTGAAACGGCGATAAATATGGCACGAATGGCCAGAGAATTGGGAGTCAAACAGGTTGCAGCTATCATAAACAAAATTACAGAAGCCGGCCAGGCAGAAGAGATAAAGACCAAATTGACAGGTATAACTGTTCTTGGTAATATAAGGTACAGTCCCGCCGTTCAGAGAGCGGATTTAGGACGAAGAAGTGTTTTTCAGGCTGATACGGAGTTGGTTGGTATATTAAGAGATGCTCAAAATAAGCTGATGGGCTTTGTCGGGACGGGCCAGCCAGTGAGCGGCTGATGCAATGAGTCATATAATGCCGTAATGAAAACAAAGTTCTGCATGGAACGTATAATAGAATATAAACTTAGATAAAATCAGAAGTTACCTTTAGTCAGAAATTATAATGGCTGCGAAAGAGCGTAAAGCTAATAAATCGGCACAACAAATGATAGACCTTATCGCGTAATCCAGCCAGTAGAATGCCTGAGAGAGGCTCAATGTTCGGTCGCTTCAGGGCGGCTTTGAGAAACAGTTAAATATGTTGCCGGATATTTACTTTAGGGCAATGCCAAATCTCTAAAAAGGGTACATTGGCGTTTGCGTGGTTAATGCTGATACCATCCTGATGCATAGTTTTCTCAGGGTGGTTGCAGAAAGCGAAGAATGCATTAACGAGTCTAATTCTGACAGGTGTCGGTTCTGATGTCGCTGGTAAAGGATTTGTCTAATTGTTTTGGAGACGAAGATGGGCAAAACCATAATGGTAAATATCGAAAAATGTTTGGCTTGCAAAAGTTGTGAGATTGCGTGTGCGCTGGCGCATTGCCAATCAGGAGTTCTTGAAGAAGCGATAACAGAGCAGCCTAGGCCGCAGAGAAGGGTAACAGTTGAGGCGGCAGGGGATTTTGGAGTGCCGATGCAGTGCAGGCACTGCGAGGATGCCCCTTGTATCACGGTTTGTCCAACTAAGGCAATTCATCGGGAGCAGGCCGAAAGTCCTGTATTGATTAATCCGGATTTGTGCATAGGTTGTAAATTTTGCATTATGATTTGCCCTTTTGGTGTTATTGATATTTCGCGGGATGGCAAAGTGGTGACCAAGTGTGATCTTTGCATTGGGCGGACTGAGTCTAAACAAGAACCAGCATGTGTAGAGGCCTGCCCCACAAAGGCACTGAAATTGGTCGACGAAAAGGAATTAGCGGCTGAGAAACGCAAGACCACGGCCCGAGGACTTATCTCATCAATGCAGAACAATAACAAGAAAGAGTAACAAAAAGAGGACTCTTAATGATTACTGTAACCGTATGTGTGGGCAGTTCATGCCACATCAAGGGCGCCCGGGATATGATAACCCGTTTCAATGACTTTCTGACCAAAGAGGGTCTTGGGGATAAGGTTGAGTTGAAAGGTGCGTTTTGTATGGAGCACTGCGGTGAGGGTATTAATTGGAAAATCAACGATGAGATTTTAAGTAGCTCCAGCGTAAAGGAGGGAGTTGAAATGTTCCAGAAAAAAGTTCTGGAAGCTTTGAAGGATAATGAGGTTGACAATTCCGGGTTATGTCCCGGTTAGAGGAAAATTTAGTATGGAACTTCCTGAAAGGCAAGTAACAGCACATACCAGTGCTATATTGCAGCACACACCTAATGGTGTACTTCTGGTTGACAGGCAGACGCACATTCGGTTTGTCAATCCTGCTTTTCTAACTATGTTCCGTTGTGCCGACAACGAGCTTTTGGGTCAATTAGCCAAGAAATTTGTCCATTCTGACTGTTTCGAGCGTGCCATTGCTGCCGGCGGCTCTCTCATGGTCAAAGAGAGTATTCCCGAGCATGGAGTCAGCTTCCGAGTAGGCATTTTTCCGATAGAGGGCGAAGGTCTGTACTGCGGTATCTTCATTGATATCTCAGAGGAGGAAAAGGCCAGAAAAGACTTTCTTGAACTGAAGGCACAAACGCTTAAACGGGCACAGGAAGTAATCTCGCGGCAAATGCACACTGCACAGGAAATAGCGAGACTTCTGGGGGAGACAACAGCAGAGACCAAAGTGCTTCTGATGAAACTTATATCCCTTTATCAAGAAGAAGGTCAGCGATGAAGTTATTTTATGAGTGGGGGACAAAGCAGCTTCGAAAACATGACGAAGAGCTTTGCGGTGACAACGTAGATATTGCCCGTCATACTGATTATGTTACGCTTGCCCTTTCTGACGGATTGGGAAGCGGGGTCAAAGCCAACATTTTGTCCATCCTGACCACCCGAATCGTAATGCATCTTATGGAGAATAAGCTTTCCCTAAGTGAAGTGGTTGAGACGTTGAGTAAAACTCTGCCTGTATGCAAGGACCGAAAGCTGGCCTATAGTACTTTTGTTATCGGGCAATTTTTCCGTGATGGGCGATCTCGTGTAGTAGAGTTCGATTCGCCGTCATTTATTCTTTTGCGTCAGCGAAAGTATGCCCCTGTGCCCTATGAGGAGCGTCAAATTGAGGGAAAGACCATTCGCGAATCAGAGTTTCACCTGAAAGAGGGAGACTGGATTGTCTTTTTCTCTGATGGTGTGGTGAACGCCGGCATAGGTGGGCTCTATCCTCTTGGATGGGGTTCGGCTCAGATAGTACGTTTCCTCGAAGAGCACAGTCACCCGGAAGTTTCCTCACAGGATCTCGCCGATAAACTTGGGCAGGCTGTCTGGGACCTTTACTGCGGTAAACCCGGTGACGATGTTAGCACGGCTGTTATAAAGGTTCGGCATAAGCTTATGGCTACGGTGTTGACGGGGCCGCCAGCGAACAGCAGCGCCGACAAAGCAGTTGTTGATGGTTTCATACACCGTCCCGGTTTTCTTATTGTTTGTGGCGGTACCATGGCAAAAATAGTTGCTCGTCATATAGGCGATAAATCATTGGAAGTAGACTTATCCACGATGAAGTCAGATGTTCCCCCGTTGGCCAAGGTTGAAGGTGTTGACCTAACGACCGAGGGTATCCTGACCCTTACCAAAGCCAACGACCTACTTAGATCAGGCGCCGATAAGGAGACGGTAAAGTTCCATACAGATGGAGCATCAGCATTGGTTCGCCTATGCCTTGATGTTGACCACACCCATTTTATAGTAGGTTTAGGTGTTAACCCAGCCCATCAAAATCCCGACCTGCCTCGACAATTAGGCATGAAGTTGGCTGTGGTTCGTGAGATTGCTGAGGAACTGCGGAAAAGAGACAAGGAGGTTACTATTGAGACTGTTTAGAAGCAGGCCGGGTAAAGGTAAAAGCCGTAAGGTCTTAACATGATAGGCTGTCTATTGACTGCAGATGTGCTTTTGAATATAAATACAGGTTCATTTTATTGACAAGTTCCTGAGGTGAGTACAGTACATGGCGAAAGAGAATAAGCTTATAGAAAAGATAATAGACCTTTATGACGGTGAGGTTGGTATGCTTATACCGATGATGCAGGACATTCAGGCTGAATGTGGTTATCTGCCCGATGACCATGTTCGCTGTTTGGCCCGTCGGCTTCAAGTGCCGCTGAGCCGTTTATATGCGGTTGCGACGTTCTATTCATCTTTCCGGCTGGCGCCAAAGGGTGCGCATGAGGTAACGCTTTGCGTGGGTACAGTTTGCTACCTCAAAGGTGCAGGGAAGATTTCTGAGGCTGTTTGCAAGGAGTTCGGTGTTGAGCCGGGTGGAACGACCCGCGACCGCCTATTCAGTTTTCATCCTGTTAACTGCGTAGGTGCTTGTGCTCTTGCGCCTGTGATGATAGTGGATGAGAAATACTATGACGGAGTTACCACCGAATCAGCGGTTGAGATTCTTCGAGCTCTTCGGCCAGCCGAGGAACCTGCAACGAAGGAGACAGCACCGTGATTAAAGCTCCTGTTAGATTCAAGAGTACGGCTGATATAGGAACTTTTGCTCGGTCGTTGCGTGAACGCACAGGTTCGACTACTAAATCGGTAAGAGTCTGCATTGGGACTGGTTGCGCAGCCAAGGGTTCACGGAGGCTATATGAACTTTTCTGTGAAGCAGTGAAGCAATCCGATTTGGATGTTCGGGTCGAAGCAAAATGTGTTGGCTGCCATGGATTCTGTGAGCGTGGTCCCATTGTAGTGATTGATCCTGGGGAGATTTTCTACCAACGAGTCGAGGAGCCTGATGTGGCGGAGATTTTCCGTGAAACCTTGCTTGGAGGAAGGGTAATCCAGAGGTTGTTGTATGAAAATCCCGACACGGGAAAAAGAGCCGAGAAAGCAGATGAAATACCTTTCTACAGTGTTCAGAAACGTATTGTATTGGGCGGTAACGGCCGGTACGACCCCACAAAAATCATCGACTATATCGCAGAAGGAGGGTATAGTGCACTTGCAAAAGTTTTATCTTCGATGCTGCCGGAGGAGGTGATATCGGAAGTAGAGTTGTCTGGACTTAGGGGTCGAGGGGGTGGGGGCTTTCCAACTGGGCGAAAGTGGCGTTCCTGCCGTGATGCCGAGGGTTTTCCCAAGTATGTTATCTGCAACGGTGATGAGGGTGACCCAGGGGCTTTCATGGACCGTTCTATAATGGAGGGTAATCCTCACTCTGTCATAGAGGGGATGCTAATCGGGGCCTATGCTATCGGTTCGGAGCAAGGCTATATCTATGTTCGTAATGAATATCCCCTTGCCGTTGAACACCTACGAATTGCGATATCACAAGCCCGGGAAATGGGGCTTTTGGGTCGTAATATTATGGGTAGTTCTTTTTCTTTTGATATCAGAATCAACCGTGGTGGCGGAGCATTTGTCTGTGGTGAATCCACAGCACTTATGGCGTCTCTAGAGGGTCGCACTGGTGAACCCAGAGCAAAGTACGTTCATACGGTTGAGAGCGGTTTTCAAGGCAAACCCACAAATCTAAACAATGTGGAAACATGGGCTAATATTCCTCAGATTATAAACAGGGGAAGTGAATGGTTCGCCAGTATAGGGACAGAAAAATCCAAAGGCACCAAGGTCTTCAGTCTGGTTGGGAAGGTGGTAAATACCGGACTTGTGGAGGTTCCGATGGGTATCACGCTGCGGCAGGTTATTAACGAGATAGGGGGTGGCGTAAGTGCTGGCAAGCGTTTCAAAGCAGTCCAGACAGGAGGGCCTTCAGGTGGATGTATACCCTCTGAACACCTCGATGCACGAGTGGACTTCGACGAGCTCACGAAGCTGGGTTCGATGATGGGTTCCGGCGGAATGATAGTTATGGACGAGGATACCTGTATGGTGCATGTTGCAAAGTACTTCATGAACTTTTTGCAGAAGGAATCCTGCGGCAAATGCACTCCTTGCAGAGAAGGCTTATCCCAGATGTTGTATATTTTGGACCGCATAGCAAAAGGGGAGGGGGAAGTCGGTGACGTTGAGAAGCTGGAGGAGTTGGCAGCTCTTTTAGAGGGGACAGCTCTGTGTGCGCTTGGTAAAACTGCCGCAAATCCAGTTATCTCCACGATACGCTATTTCCGCGATGAATACGATGCACACATTCTTGAGCGAAACTGCCCAGCGAAGGAATGTCGTGGTCTTTTCCGTTATGAAATTGATCCCGAGAGCTGCAAAGCCTGTGGTATTTGTCTGAAGAATTGCCCGGTGGGGGCGATTACCGGCGAGAAAAAAGTTCCACATAAAATTGACCAGGAAAAGTGCACTTTGTGCGGAACTTGTTGGGAAAAATGTCCGTTTACTTCGGTTTTAAAGGTATAAGGAAAAATAAGTTAATGCCTACGGTAACTATAGAAGGACATAAAGTAGAGGTTGAAAAGGGTGCAACGATTCTTGATGCTGCTAAAAAAGTCGGAGTGTGGATTCCTACCCTTTGCTACCACCCGGCAGTTTCAAGCGATGCATCATGTCGTATCTGCACCGTGGAACTTGACAGGGGTAGCTGGAGGCAATTAGTTACCGCCTGCAATTACCCTGTGCGGCAGGATATTTTTGTTTACGTTTCCAGCAAACGGGCTTTGCAGGCGCGAAATGGCGTTATGGAGTTATTACTTGCCAGAGCACCGGAGAGCAAAGAGCTAAAGGCATTGGCCGAACGTATGGGTGTGAAAGAGACACGCTACCCTAAGGTCACCGAGAGCCAGCGAAACTGCATCTTGTGTGGCTTGTGTGTTCAAGTATGTGAAGAGATAATTGGCCGGTCAGCCATTGGGTTTGCAGGACGTGGCGTGGATCGGGCCGTAGCGGCACCATTTCGGCAGCCTTCCGAGGATTGTATCGGCTGCGGCGCCTGCGCTGTAGTTTGTCCGGTAGGGACAATCAAAGTAAGGATTCATAAAGACCAGCAGGAAGTGGAGATATCGCCGTTTAAGTCACGGGCAAAAATGCTTGTTTGTGAGCGATGTGGAGCGTCTATAGTCAGCGCTCAAGTAAGCGAAGAGGCTCTGGGTAAAGTGAAAATTGATTGTGAAGAATTCCGTGAGCGTTTGCGCCTGTGTCCGAAATGCAGAAGGTTGGAGACCGCTTCACGACTGAGAATCGGCACAGCTAAAAAAGAAAACACTGAGAGTGTTGTTGACCGGCATTAAACTTGACAGTCGATAATTCTGATTGAAATATGAGATAAAATTTGATAACTTAGTAAATTTCAAAATTTCTGGAGATTACTGATTACTGAGGAATTGTTTATGGAGCCTAAAAAACGTAGTAGCGACAAAGCGTCGCAGGAAATGATAAAGCAGATGGCCGATGCAGGCCTTGCGAATGCGTGGGAAAGATTTGAGCAGCAGGAGCCCCAATGCGGTTTTGGCAAACTCGGATTATGCTGCCGGAATTGTTCTATGGGGCCCTGTCGAATCGACCCCTTTGAAGATGGAGCGCAAGCGGGTATTTGTGGCGCCACTGCTGATACGATTGCGGCAAGAAACCTCGTGCGAATGATTGCCGCCGGTGCCGCAGCGCATTCTGATCATGGTCGTGATGTTGGGCACACATTCAAGATGGCAGTTGAAGGCGACAGCTGTGACTATATGATCAAGGATGAGTTGAAGTTAAGAGAAGTCGCAGCAAGGTACGGCATAAAGGTAGAGGGCAGAGACACAAAGGAGATCGCTGGCGACCTGTCTGACGCTGTTATGGCGGAGTTCGGCAAACAAGAGGGGACACTTGTCAGTGCGTCGACTTATCCGCCGCCAGCCAGGCAAAAGGTCTGGAAAGAACTGGGTGTAACACCTCGTTCGATTGACCGTGAAATTGTTGAGATTATGCACAGAACACATATTGGTGTAGGGGCAGACTACAAAAACCTTGTAAAACAAGGCATTAGAGCGTCTTTATCAGACGGATGGGGCGGCTCGCTAATAGCCACGGAGCTTTCGGATATCTTGTTTGGTAGTCCCTGGCCAATTCGATTTGGTGCTAATTTAGGTGTTCTTGATGAGAAACAGGTTAATATAGTTGTGCATGGTCACGAGCCGACATTGTCGGATATTATCGCTGCGGTTTCGCAGGAACCTGAACTTATAAAAATGGCCAAAGACAGCGGTGCTGAAGGCATAAACATTGCCGGTATTTGCTGTACGGCTAATGAGATACTAATGCGGCATGGAATACCGGTTGTGGGCAACTTTCTACAGCAGGAACTGGCAATGATGACTGGTGTGGTGGAGGTTATGCTGGTGGACGTGCAATGCATTATGCCTGCACTCGGGTCATTGTCCGGCTGTTTCCATACCAGGCTGATAACGACTTCCCCCAAGTGCAAAATTGCCGGTGCTGAGCACATTGAATTTCACGAAGACAGGGCAATTGAAACGGCCAGGAAAATCCTCAAAATCGGTATTGAGAATTTCGCAAACAGAAAGGGCGAAGCTAAGATTCCGAAGCTCAAGGAGCGTGGGATTGCAGGGTTTACAACGGAAAATATTTTTTACCATCTTGGCGGCCGATATCGCGCAAGTTACCGTCCGCTAAATGACAATATTATCAACGGACGAATTCGTGGTGCCGCTGGAGTTGTAGGCTGCAATAATCCCAAGCAGGTTCACGATTACGGTCACCTTACGATGATAAAGGAACTTATCAAGAACGATGTTTTGGTGGTGAGCACCGGTTGCAGTGCCATTGCGGCTGGTAAGGCCGGGCTTATGAGACCAGATGCAGCGGAAAAATACTGCGGCAAAGGGTTGCACGAGGTATGTGAGACCGTGGGTATACCACCAGTGCTTCACGTCGGCTCGTGCGTGGATAACAGCAGAATTTTGACGACTCTGGCAAACGTGGTTGCCGAAGGCGGACTCGGAGATGATATTTCAGATTTACCTGTTGCCGGCGCAGCCCCCGAATGGATGTCTGAAAAGGCTGTTTCGATTGGGATGTATTTCGTTGCTTCCGGGGTCTATACGGTGATTGCCGAACCGCTGCCGGTCCTCGGTGCTCCAAATTTAACAAGCTATTTAACCGATGGGATTGAAAAAGACGTTGGTGGCAAATGGGCCTTTGAACGAGACCCAATTAAGGCCGCCCATATGATGATTGAACATATCGAGAGTAAGCGCGACGCACTGGGGATTAATGTGAAAGCCGAACGTAAGCTTTATGATATGGAGGACAGGCGTACTTTAAGTGTGGATTAATTACCGATGAGTAACCAATGGATGAATAAATAAGTACAGGATACGAGAGGTTAATTTATGTCAAAAATCATTGCTTCAGCAGCGATACGTGGCGCTCATAAAATAGCCAAACAGGCCGAAGACATATTAGCACGAGCAATCAAGGAAAAAGGCAAAGATTGTGAGGTCGCCTTTCCCAATACCGGCTATTATATACCGATTATTTATTCGATGACCGGCCGAGCAGTTGAAAAATTAGCTGACTTCGAAGAAGTTATGAGGGAAATCAAGGATCTGCTGCCACCGCTGGTTGATGATGACTTGTGGATACCTTACCTTGGTCCGGCTCTCGATGCGGGAATGGCGACTCTTTTCGCCGAGGAGATTATCGAGGCTTGCAAGTATTTAATCGGGCCTAATCCGGTAGACGATATTTGGCTTGGAGCAGCGGACGATATAATACTGCGAGAGCGGGGTATTCAGTTTGTGGACGGCACGGCACCGGGATTCGCCGCGGTCGCAGGTGCCGCACCAAATGTCGAAACAGCGGTCAATATAGCACGAGAACTTCAAGAGCGCTGCCTGTACGTTTTTATGTCCGCTCACCATAACGGCACCAGCTTTGCCGAGCAGCTCGCCGAAGGCGGTATACAGTTGGGCTGGGAAACACGTCTGGTCCCCTTCGGCAGGGAGATTACCTCTGCGATATATTCACTTGGTTTTGCCAGCAGGGCGGCACTTAGCTTTGGCGGTGTTCAAGCCGGCGATTTTCGGCGCAACCTTCTTTACAACAAAAACAGAATCTTCGCCTTCGTTATGGCCCTCGGGGAGGTTACCGATGAATGGTACGCCACGGCAGCCGGTGCAATTAACTACGGTTTCCCGACCATCGCCGACTCGGACATTCCGGAAATTCTTCCTACCGGCGTATGTACTTACGAGCACGTCGTATCCAATGTGCCCTATGATAAGATAGTGGAAAAGGCCATCGAGGTTCGCGGCCTGAAGATAAAGGTCTCGGAAGTGCCTATTCCGGTATCATACAGTCCAGCCTTTGAAGGTGAACGGATTCGCAAAGAAGAGATGCACTGTGAATTCGGAGGCAACCGCACACCAGCCTTCGAATGGTTCACAACGCTTGATACCCAGGATGTAGAGGACGGCAAAATAGAGGTCATCGGTCCAGATATTGATACTGTCGAGGCCGGTGGGCAGTTACCGTTGGGGATAGTAATTGAAGGCGCCGGGAGAAAAATGCAGCCAGATTTCGAGCCGGTGCTGGAACGGCAGGTACACACATTCATCAATGAGGCTCAGGGTGTCTGGCATATGGGCCAGCGAGATATAAACTGGTTACGCATCAGTAAGGATGCCTTCAAGGCGGGATTCAGAGTAGAACACTTCGGTCATATTTTGCATGCGGTTTATCATAATGAGTATGGTAATATCGTGGATAAAGTACAGGTCAAACTTTATACCGACAAGGAGAAGGTTTGCCAACTGCGTGAAATGGCCCGTAAAGTGTACGCCGAGCGCGACGAACGTCTTGCCGGTATGGTTGATGAGGAAATAGATACATTTTACTCCTGTACCCTGTGCCAAAGCTTTGCGCCGAACCACGTGTGTGTGGTTTCACCGGAACGGCCGGGTTTGTGCGGAGCTTATAGCTGGCTTGACTGCCGTGCAGCATACGAGATAGCCCCGAGTGGGCCAAATCAGCCCATCTCAAAAGGCAATTGCATTGAGCCGACCATCGGTCAGTGGGACAAAATAAATGCCTTCGTTCTGAAAACCAGTGGCGGCAACATCGAAAGAATGAGCCAGTATAGTATTATAGTTGACCCGATGACCTCGTGCGGGTGCTTCGAATGTATTGCTGCAATTCTGCCTTCAACCGGCGGCATAATGATTGTTAACAGAGAGTACTCGGAAATGACTCCCTGTGGAATGAAATTCTCAACCCTTGCAGGCACGGTTGGCGGCGGAAACCAGACGCCGGGCTTCATCGGACATTCAAAGCACTACATCAACTCAAGAAAATTCATAGCTGCTGAAGGCGGAATTCGCCGAATCGTGTGGATGCCTACGATGTTGAAAGAAGGAATTAAAGAGGCTTTTATTCGCAGAGCCGAAGAACTTGAACTTGGTGGAGAAGAGTTTTTCAACAAGATAGCAGATGAAACCACAGCCACCACTGAAGAAGAAGTTTTAGAGTTTATTACCAAAGCCGGCCATCCTGTGACCACCTTAGAACCTATGTTCTAAAAAGAGGGAAAATTTGAGACGGTTAAAATAAAAAGTTTACTACAATAAAAGTAAAGGAAGAATATTATGGCACTGACAGGATTAGATATCTTCAAACTCCTACCAAAAACCAACTGCAAAAAGTGCGGTATGCCCACTTGTCTGGCTTTTGCTATGCAGCTTGCTCAGAAGCGTGCCAAACTTGAAGACTGCCCCGATGTTTCAGAAGAGGCAAAGCAAAAGCTTGCAGCGGCGGCGGCTCCACCGATGCGAAAAATTGTTTTCGGCATCGAAGATAATCAGGTTCAACTCGGCCAGGAGACGGTAATGTTTCGGCATGAAGAGAAGTTTTATAGTCCGACAATTCTGGGCGTGAGTGTCTCGGACAAACTTGCCGGCGAGGACTTGAAGAAGCGCATTGAGAGTATAAACGGCCTGCAGTTTGAGCGGGTAGGGGCCCAAATCGGAGTCAGTGCGATAGCTGTTATTAACGACAGCGGTTCAGCAGAAACTTTCGCAGCAACTTCTGCAGCGGTAAAAGAATCGAGCCAACTGGCTTTGATTCTTTCTTCTGATTCACCGGAGGCACTCGCTGCGGCAGTTGCAAAAACTTCCGAAGTTGTGCCTTTGATTGCATCGGCGAAGCCGGATACGGCCGAAGCAGTGGCCAAAATAGCTAAAGAAAATAATTGCCCTATCGTTGCAAAAGCCGATACAGTCGAGGCCCTTGCTGAGCTAACCGAGAAAATTAAGGCCCAGGGAGTTGAGGACATTGTATTGAGCCTTGAAGGTTTGAGTCTAAAGGACCAACTACACAGCCTTTCTCAAATGCGGGCTCTGGCTTTGAAAAAGGTCTTCCGGCCTTTGGGTTATCCAACTCTTTCTTTTGTTTCAGATGGAGACTCAGATACACAAGCTGCCACTACTGCAAGCCTTATCTGTAAGTATTCCGGTATTGTAGTGGTTGATACCATCGAACCGTATGCATTTTTACCTCTGCTTACCACAGTGATGAATATATTCACCGACCCTCAGAAGCCTGTCCAGGTGGAACCGAAACTATATACTATCGGTGAAGCTAATGACAATTCACCGCTTATGTTTACAACTAACTTTTCTCTGACTTATTACACGGTGGAATCGGACGTCGAAGCCAGCAGAGTACCAAGTTATATCCTTGTGGTTGATACGGAAGGCACCAGTGTTTTGACAGCGTATTCCGGTGATAAACTCAATGAAAAAACGGTAGCTAATGCTATGACTGCAGCAAATGTTGAAAAGCTGGTTAAACACCGCAAACTTATAATACCCGGCTATGTTGCTGTAATGAGCGGTAAACTGGAAGAGGCAACAAACTGGGAAGTTATGGTTGGTCCGCGAGAATGTTCGCTGTTGCCAAAATATCTGCAGGAGGTCTGGAAATAA
Organism: uncultured Pirellulales bacterium; assembly: GCA_964539795.1. Lineage (GTDB taxonomy): Bacteria > Planctomycetota > Phycisphaerae > Sedimentisphaerales > Anaerobacaceae > CAZTKW01. Next base: position 4,566 of record CAZIKS010000008.1, on the reverse strand, counting down.
TTCGTTGCTCGTAACTTGCTGTTGGCGTTACAGAGTAAGGTACAACAGGCATGTTATACAATAATGGAAAAAGACAAGAAGAAAAAATTCACAATTCGTTTTGAGCCAAGCGGCCTTAAAACAGAGGTGCCGGCCGGTATGGTGCTTTTGGAAGCGGCTCATAAGGTCGGTATTTATCTTAGCAGTATCTGTGGCGGAGACGGCTATTGCGGCAAGTGTAAGATAATCGTTGACGAAGGACAATTTCAAAGCAGACCAACGACTTTACTTACACCGGAGGAACAGCGGGGAAATGTTGTTTTAGCGTGCCAAACCGCAATCCTTTCCGATATGACGGTAACGGTTCCAAAGTCCCATGCTCTTGACGTCGGTCAAATACTTATGGAGAGCGACGCGCACAGATTCAGTGAGCTTGCCGGCGAGATACGGACGAGCGTGTTTAAATTTGACCCTTTAGTTCAAAAACTTTGCCTTGAGATGTCATCGCCGACGGTCCATGACCACACGGCAGACCATGAGCGGCTTTATGTTGCGATACGCGAACAAGTTGATGCTCCTATAATGCAGACCGGCTTTCGTATTCTGCAGATGCTCTCGAAGTTGCTTGTGAGTGCAAATTATAAGGTTTCTGTGACGATAGGACGGCGAGGTGGGACTACTGAGGTTATAGAAGTTGAGCCGAGCGGACGGTGTGAGACAAATTATGCTGTGGCGGTGGACCTGGGTACGACCACTGTTGTTGCGCATCTGATTGATTTGGCAAAAGCCGCTACCATAGACACAGAAGCTACTTACAACAGCCAGATAAAATTCGGCGAAGATTATATTCGTCGAATCATCTACGCAGAAGAAAATAATGGATTCGACGAACTGCAAAACGCAATTGTGCGTGATGTAAATGACCTGATTGTAACACTGGCAGCGAGGCAGAAAGTCGATTTGCAGGATATAACGTCAATAGTTTTTGCAGGCAACACCGCGATGGTGCATTTTATTCTTAATCTGGATCCAACGCGCATTCGCAAAGAACCGTACGTTGCTTCGGCGGGTTTTGTACCTCCGATTCGAGCGGCAGAAGCAGGAATCCAGATTAGCAAGCGAGGTTTGTTATACTGTCTTCCCAGTGTGGCTGCTTACGTGGGTAGCGACATAGTGGCGGGTGTGTTAACTACACGAATTTATACCAAAAAAGGTGTTTACCTGTTTCTTGATATTGGAACAAATGGTGAGGTGGTGCTTGGGAATCGAGAGTGGCTGGTTTGCGCCTCCAGTTCGGCAGGTCCTGCTTTTGAGGGAAGCGGAGTCAAACACGGGATGAGGGCGGGAGCCGGAGCAATTGAAAAACTTAGTATTCGTGGCGACGGTACCATCGAATTTAAGACAATAGGGGGAGTGCGACCGGCGGGCATTTGCGGGTCAGGTCTTCTGGACACGCTTGCAGAGCTTTTTGCGAGTGGAATTATTGACCGAACAGGACGCTTCAAAAGCAGTGATGACTCGAGATTAACAGAAGGAGAGGAAGGCTGGCAGTTTCAGTTGGTTTCGGGTGGAGACGACTGCCAGGAGAGAGTAATCACCCAGGCGGACATTAACAATCTGATTCGTTCCAAAGCAGGTGTATTTGCGGCTATTCAAGTGCTAATGGAAACGACCAAAACAAAAGCGGAAGACCTTGATGCGGTTTATCTTGCCGGCGGGTTCGGGAACTTTCTTAATACCAGACAGGCCGTTGCTATAGGAATGCTGCCCGATGTGCCGCTGGAGAAAATTCAATTTGTGGGAAATACATCCATTGCCGGTGCGAAAACAGTACTGCTGAGCCGGGAAGCACTCGAAACGGCTGAAAAAATCGCTAAAAGTATGACATATTTCGATTTAATGAATCATCCAAAGTATATGGATGAATTTATTCAGGCAAATTTTCTGCCGCATACAGATTTATCACTATTCTCATCGGCAGAACGTATCAAAAGTGGCGTGTGAATCGAAAGACGAGATACGAGATATGGCAATAACCATAGCTATAAGCGGAAAAGGCGGTTCAGGGAAAACGACCCTATCTGCTATGATTATCAGGGCTCTTATTGAACAGTCCAACAGAGGGATTCTTGCCGTAGATGCCGACCCTAATTCATGCCTGGGCAGGACCTGCGGAATTGAACCGGAAGTCACTGTCGCCCAACTTCGGGAACAAGCCCGCCAGAAGCAGCCGAGCGATGCAGGTATGGACCGAGTTCGGTCATTTGAGTACGGCATACAGCAGGCAATTAGTGAAGGTGCCGGCTTCGATTTGCTCACTATGGGTCAGCCGGAAGGGCCGGCCTGTTATTGTGCTGTAAATAACCTATTGCGACAGTTTCTTGACAAGCTAAGTTCAGCATACGACTTTGTGGTTATAGACAATGAGGCGGGAATGGAACACTTGTCCCGACGAACAACCAACAATGTTGACCTGTTGTGTATTGCTGCCGAACCTACACCTATTGGTGCGATTACAGCCGAAAGGATTTACAAGCTTGCTGAAAAGTTGCCAATATCAGTGCGAGGAATCGGCATAATATGGAACAGAACCGACTGTATAAAAGAATTAGATGCGATAGAGATATTCGGGTGTGTGCCTTATGATGAAGCTGTGATTGAGGCTTCTATGGAGGGTAAAACCATATTTGATGTTGAACAGGACAGCCGGGCATTTTCATCGGTGCGGAAAATAGTCGAACACAAAATAGAAAATATAAAAACCGTAATTGAAAATTCATAACTTTAAGTTTGGAGGATTTCAGATGCCAGTTCCTGAAGTTTCAGAAAGCTTTACCGGTTCGGTAAACCGAGTCACGCTTGGGGCAACCAAAGATGAGGGTGGCACTCGCACCTCAAAGGTGACCGTGGGAGGAGCGCGTAATGTTGTCTACGGTGGCTCCGGGGACGAAGTAAGCGAAAAACCGGTTATTGTGATAGACGTTCTCGACAGCAAACCGGAGGATTGGCCGGATATTCTATGTGAGCCTTATAAAGATGTTTTTGACAGTCCCGGTGACTGGGCACAGAAGTGCATAGAGCAGTTCGGAGCGGACTTAATATGTCTGAAGTTCGACGGCATTCACCCAGACAAAGCGGATAAGGATGCCGCTCATGCTGTCAAGGTTACCGAAGAAGTATTAAAGGCTGTCGGTGTTCCTCTTGTATTGTGGGGATGTGGAAACGACGAAAAAGACAATCAGGTTATGCCGAAAGTTAGCGAGGCGGCCAAGGGAGAAAACTGCCTGATAGGGACAGTTAAAGAGGATAATTACAAGGCCCTGACGGCCATTGCACTTGCCGACGGTCACAATCTGATTACGCAGGCGCCCCTGGATATAAATATCGCCAAACAGGTCAATATTCTGGCTTCGGATATGGGTTTTCCACTTGAGCGGATAGTAACATTTCAGACCACAGGAGCATTGGGCTATGGCATTGAGTATGCTTACTCGATTCAGGAGCGTCAACGGCTGGCTGCCCTGGGCGGTGATAAAATGATGTCAATGCCTGTAATATGTGACGTTGGTTATGAGTCATGGCGGGTTAAAGAAGCTAAACTTGTGGATGCTCCCGAGTGGGGAGATGTCAAGGGCCGAGGCCCGATGTGGGAGGCCACCACAGCAATCTGTCTGCTCCAGGCCGGGGTTGATATAATTCGTATGCGCCATCCCCGGGCGGTGGCGGTCGTTAAGAATTTCATCAATCAAATTTGGCAATAAAACAAAAGGAACCCAATTTTTTGTATCTGAAGGAGGCATTTATGATACTAATCGCAGAACGAATTAACGGAATGTTTACCGATGTTAAACAGGCCATCGCGGAGAAAAATAAGCAAGTCATTCAGAGTCTGGCCCAAAAACAAACCGAAGCTGGCGCCAACTATTTGGATGTGAACGTCGGTACCGCCGCGGCAGACCAGGAAGGGACTATGGAATGGCTTGTTGAAACAATTCAGGAGAGCTGCGCAACGCCTTTATGTCTGGATTCACAAAAACCCGCAGTTATTGCCGCAGGGCTGAAGGTGATTAACGCCGAGGCTGGTGTTATCCTAAACTCGACGCCGCTGGACAGGAAATCCGATGAGGAGATACTGGACAAGTATATAGCAATGGCCGAGCAAGCCGGGCCGAAGGCAAGTATTATCACCCTTACGATGGACAAAAACGGCGTACCGCAGGACATTGACAACCGTGTAGCAATAGCAGCTGAAATAGTGCAAAAGTCGATGGAAAAAGGCTTTGACACGCAACGACTGTTTATCGACCCTATTATTCTGCCGGTCAAAGTTCCGAATGCCCAGGTTCAGCCGGGTAATATATTAGCTGCGATGGACCAGATAAAATTTTTGGCCGACCCTGCTCCCCATATGACGATAGGATTGTCTAACCTTTCTCAGGGAGCCTCGGAAAGAAGCTTGATAAATCGCATATTTCTCGCGATGGCCGCCTCACATGGGCTGGATTCGGCGATTGTCGATGTGCTCGATGAAAAACTGATGAACGTGGTTGCCACGTCTGAAATGCTAATGAACAAACAAATATACTC
>CAZIKS010000007.1:9573-38339 GCA_964539795.1 uncultured Pirellulales bacterium | reverse complement strand
CAAATAAAGTGCCGAACACTATTGGTCTTTTTGTCACTTTTTTTTCAATTTTTCTTCTTTTCCCCCCTTTTTTTTAACTTTTTGAAACTTTTTGTCGTTTTTTTTTCAATTTTTTGACGTTTTTAAAATGCCCAGCCGTATTTTTAGCCCAATATCAAAGGTACCTTAAAACCCCCCACACAAAACCACCCCCATTTTTAACCCAAAAACCACCCCTCTTAAAATCACCCGATTTTAACTTTCATCCCCGTTTCTGATTTCCCAAAAACCTATATTATTTTATTTACCAGCCAAATCAAAAGGCGAAATATTATCGCCATACTTCGCCTGAGCGGCTTTTAAGCGTTTGCGATGCTCTTCAAAAGTATCGAATACTATTTGCGGCGTATCGGAAACCTTCTCTTGATAAACCTTCTCAACTCTCTCTATCTTGGCAAGGTTTTCCGGTATCCGGATTGTAAATTGCTGAACATAATCCGCTTTTTTGTACTCTTTATTGAGGTTTTCACTGAATAATTTTGCCAAATCATCATATTTAGGTATCAGCCCGGTCGGAGTCTCAATACCATCGACGTCACCATTTACCCGAAGTTCCGCCCACAATATCCAAACCTTTTTGTCCAGCATGCCGTTTAAGTACTGACCGTCTTTACCTTTAAGGAAATAGTTAACCGAGAAAATCAACGGCGGCTTATCAATCCCGTCAGCAAAATCCAGGTTATTCTGAATGTACCTGCCCAGAGGTATCGACAGAAAATCAAGGTTAGACATCAAATTAAACGCCCTGACACCCTCCTGCCCAAGCGTCGCAGCCGTGGTTTCTGACTCGATTGAAGCACCTTTTGCAATAATGCCCTCGGCCCAGTTGTAGGCCTGTTCAACAGGCACCCAGGTATCGCTGTCGCGTCCGCCGTAAATAATACCTCCGAGCACAACGCCCTCAGGGTCGTCCATCATTGGATCTTTATTGCTAAGTTCTGATATATTAAGACAATAGCGTGCGTTTTTATGAGAGGCGGTAATCTCGTTTCCCTTGGCATCGGTTTTTCCGCTGTGCCATTTTCCTGAATGGTTGATTCCCTCGGCTGGAAGTTCACTGCCCATTCCCAGCCAGTGCGGCTTTAAGTTGTCGTCAATCAGAACGTTAGAGAAAATAACCTCGCAGGGATTTGTAAGGGCCTCGTAAATCACCGGGTCACCCTCGGAGTTGACATCACGAATGATGCCGAAAATGCCCTTTTCAACATTAACACAGCGCATTTCACCGTCTTTTTGGCGAAGATAAGCGATGTCGTCACCGATAATTGTTTGGCCGGGTATCATAGATGTTGAGGTTTTTCCACAGGCCGAAGGAAACGCACCGGCAAAGTAAGTAACCCTGCCGCCGGGCCCGTGAGCGCCCATAACAAACATATGCTCAGCGAGCCAGCCCTCATTCGAGCCTTTTTGGATTGCCAGCCGCAGAGACAGTTTCTTCAACCCGATGGTATTGCCGCCATATTGAGTATTGGTACTGTAAACAAGGTTTTCTTCGAGGTCGATGTAAATTCGGCGCTTATCGATGTTTTTGCTGACGTAGTTTTCCAGTTCGCCTTCGGAGTGGAGGAATCTGAAGAAATCCGGTGATGAGCCGATTTTTCTGAACTGTTCATAGCCCGTCCGATACAAAATCGTCTCGCTGTGAGCAACGTAAGGCGAATCTGTAATCTGTACGCAGGGTATTGAAAAGACCGAATCTGTAGGTCCCAGACAGAAGAAACAGACCAGCATTTGCCGGCCGACCATTGAGTCTTTCAGAAAAGAGCGCACCTCCTCAACACCGGTGGATTTGTCGATGGAATTGAGGCTTGCGCCTAACTGTGAGCCCGGCGGCAGGAGGTACTTGGTCTGGGACTTATCACGTGCCTGGTCGCTGTAGCCGTCGAAATGGCAGGTATGGCCGGTAATGACAAGAGGTCTTTCTTCACCGTTTTTGACGGCCAATTCCCTGATATAAGCGGTGTCAGCGGGGGAATCGGTGCAGACAAAGACCGATTCGGGGCTGGTGAGTTTAATTGTGTCAGCGATAAATTCATGCATCCTGGGATTGTTCAGTGCGGTTAGTTTTGCGTAATTTTCAGCTGTCAGCTTGTCTTTTAATAGCTGGTTAACGTTTTTCATTTGGGACCATAACCTCCTTAATTGGCTATAAGCGTTAAATATAGGTTCAAAAAATCGGAGGATTCTAACCATAAACAAATTAGACGTCAACTTTTTTGTTCAAAATGGGGAAAAATAAAAAAATGGGGGCCAAAATAAGATTAGATTTTTGGAAGAGCGGGGCGCAGCATGGAGGTACAATCGGGTGATTTTAAAAGGCTTGTTTTTGGGGCTAAAAATGGGGGTGTTATTTATTTACAATTTTCGACTACCGGTTGGGTATTGAGGAGAAAATGAGGGCTTGTTTTTGGGTCAAAAATGGAGGTGGTTTTGTATGGAGGGTTTTAAGGTGCCTTTGTTTTTGGGCTGAAAATGGTGGTTGGGGTAAAAAAAACGACGAAAAAACGCAAAAAAAGTCAAGAAAAGACGAAAAAACGAACAAAAAGCGGAGAAATTGAAAAAAAAGTTACAAAATGACCCGTTTTATTGTGTGTTTTTGTAAAAAATTGCACACCCGTTACAAAAACCTCTTTCAATGTTAAAATGGGTAAGTTTTTTGTGGGGCAAAATTTCACTCTTAAAATGTGGCTGGTTCAAATGTTAAAATAGGTAATTTGAGCGGTTATTTTGCCCAACTGCTGCGTTACACAATTCCGGCTGATACTCGAAGTACAATTGTACGACTCCGCTCGGCCAGAACTGCAAGGTGCTTTAAGCACGTAAGTAGCGCCTGCCTTACAGGCGGCGGAAGACAGATTCAGTCGGAAATCCGAAGCACGAAAATCCTCGTTCAAAATGAGATGGCTAAAACAAAAGAGTATATTGGAGGTAAAAGCTCTAAAGTTAAAAGAAAAAAGGGTTGTGGTATTGGAAGGGATTTGATATAATACCGGCTGAGATGCTCCCAAGAAAGAACCAGATACGGACAGGAGGAGTTATGTCTTCAAAAATAGCGGTTTTACTGACGATTTTGGCAATATTGAGCATTTGTCTGCCGGTTGTGGGGCAGTCGTGGGACGGCAACGGGGTAGAGGGCGACCCGTACCTGATATATACGGCTGCGGATTTGCAGGCGATTGGTGCTGATTCGGATTACTGGGATGCACATTTTCTGCTGTGTGATGATATTGACCTTTCAGCTTATACGGGAACGAGTTTCAATATAATTGGCAACGATGTAAATGCGTTCATGGGTGTATTTGATGGTAATGGGCATAGTATTTCAAATTTCAGCTACGGGCCCACAGATGCAAATCATATAGGGCTTTTCGGGATAATTTATGAGGAGAAGGCAGAAATCAGAGATTTAACTTTAGTAGATGCCAATGTTGCTGGAGGTACAGATGTTGGTTCTCTTATTGGTGGGATGGCAAAAGGAAACATTTCCGGATGCGTTGTGCTGGGTGGTAGAGTTTCCGGAGTCAGTTCCGTCGGTGGGCTTGTAGGATATAATTATGATAGTGTGATTTCAAATTGCTATGCAACGGCTACTGCCTGTGGACATTTATTCTATACGGGAGGACTGGTGGGAACGAATTATCATGGTACGATTTCAAACTGCCACACAAGTTGTGGAACTTCCGGAGGTTATAATACGGGCGGAGTTGTGGGATATAATCTTCGTGGTATGATTTTAAATTGCTATGCAACAGGTGAAGTTTCAGGAAACGACAACACCGGTGGATTGGTGGGATTTAATAATGAGAGCAGAATTGGAGAGTGCTATTCAGCAGGTGAGATTACAGGAGTTGAAAATGTAGGGGGGCTGGTTGGATGGAATCTTGGTGAGGATGAACCTATCTCTAATTGCTATTCGACAGGAACGATTTCCGGAAATGAAAATGTTGGAGGCTTAGCGGGAGTTAATGCGTTTGGAACGATTTCAAACTGCTACTCGTCCGGGAAAATAGTTGAAAAAATCTACTGGACAGACACCTACTTAAGAGAAATTAATCAGTCAGATTTAAAGGGAACTTACATAGAAAATTTACTCTTAGGTTTATATAAACCCTATGGTATTTCCATTGATACAACTACTGGCAAGATGTATTGGATAGAGGGAGATTTTGATGCTACTAAGATCCGCCGTGCAAATCTTGATGGCACAGAGGTCGAAAATCTTGTAACCTCAGGGTTGTCTTTGCCACGTGGCATTGCTCTGGATGTAATAGGCGGTAAAATGTACTGGACAAATAATGGTACGGACAATATTCAACGTGCAAATCTTGATGGCACTGGTGTCGAGGACATCATCACAGGACTGGATGGACCGTCTGGCATTGCCTTGGATATCACGGGTGGTAAGATATACTGGACAGAAACCAGTCAGTTTGAGGTAAGGAGGGCAAATCTTGATGGTTCTAACATTGAGGATCTTGTTACCTCGGGGGGAGCAGCCCGATATGGCATTGCGTTGGACACAGTAGGTGGTAAGATGTATTGGGTGGATTCTTATTGGCAAAGAATCCGCCGAGCAAACCTAGATGGTACGAACATCGATGAAGTTGTTATATCAGGGCTATCCAACCCATCTGACATCGTATTGGATATAGGGGCAGAAAAAATATACTGGACAGATACCGGTACGAATAAGATCCAACGGGCAAATTTTGATGGCACAAATGTTGAGGAGGTTATCAACTCAGGATTATCTAGACCACTTGGCATTGCTCTAGATACAGCAGTGGGTAAAATGTACTGGACAGATTCTGGTAAGATCCAGCGGGCCAATCTGAACGGCACAAATATTGAAGATATTATTGTTTCTTTGTCTTGGTCGACGGGCATTACTTTGGACGCAGTGGGTGGAAAAATTTACTGGACAGAGACCTCGGAAGGCAAGATACGGCGGGCAAATCTCGAAGGCTCTAATGTCGAGGACCTTATCACCTCAGGATTGTCCGAGCCACATGACATTACCTTAGATACAGTAGCTGGCAAGATTTATTGGACAGATTCTGGTACGTTTAAGATCCAGCGGGCCAATCTGGACGGTTCTAATATCGAGGATCTTGTCATCGGTTTGTCTTCACCTTATGGCATTGGCATAGATATAGCTGCTTCAAAGATGTACTGGACAGATTCTGGTACGGATAAGATCCAGCGGGCGAATCTGAATGGTACCAATGTCGAGGACATTATCACGACAGGCTTGTCTTCGCCGCATGGCATTGCTCTGGCTCTTATAACTAATGGCGGGGGATTGGTTGGATTTGATGACGGAGGTTCTTACACAAAATGTTTTTGGGACAGCGATATTAATCCGGATGTGAATGGTATTGGGAATGGAAGTGATCCTAACGTAATTGGCGAAACTACAACAAATATGCAGACCCAAAGCACATATACATCTGCCGGGTGGGACTTTGTTGGTGAAATGGTCAATGGGACGGAAGATATATGGCGGATGTGTGTTGATGATGTGAATTATCCTATGCTTTGGTGGGAGTTTTTATCGGGGGATTTTGTTTGTCCGGACGGTATAGACAGCAATGACCTTGGGGTATTATGTGAGCAGTGGCTATTGGAGGAAATACCAGACGACCTCGCTCCCGATGGCGGAGACGGGGTTGTGAACTTTTTAGACTGGGCTGTGTTTGCAGAGGGGTGGCAAACTGCAGAAGACTATGACAGCCTTGCAGCTTTTATTGAGCAGTGGCTACAGACAGGGAGCCATTACCTGAACGCCGATATTGCACCGGCACCAGCGGGGGATAAGATAGTTAATATGCTGGATTTTGCCGTTTTGGCGGAAGCCTGGCTGGAGTGAATGGAAATACGAAAACGGAAAAACTTTGGACGAAGAGAAACGCCAGCCGCCTAAAGAAGAATTTTACTTCGGGCCAATAGCCCGGAAGTCATAAGTTCTGATCCTCTTATCTTTGGTATTTACAAATAAAGTACTGGCATTAAATCAAGAGCCGATTTATTATTGATAATATGTTGTTTTGCGCATCAAACGGTACATAGATTTCTAGTTTAAAGCCATTTAAATGTTTGATAGAAAAAAGGGATACCAAGGTATTGAGGCATGAATTCTCTTGTTTTAATATAGATAATAGGAGCAGTGTAGGTATGCTTTCAATCTTTCTCATAGTATGTGTTATATTTTATTGGATATTAGGATTTATCATAATACTTTGGCCTGACAAGACAAAGTATATAATAAGTCAAGCATCAAGGGCTACTATTAGAATGTGGGGTGTTATTATTTTTATTGCTGGTTTATGTATTGCAATTGCTGTCGGGCTTTTTATTGGTGCTGTAGCTCTTCTCAATTCATTAGGGCAATAAAAAAGGTGAATAAATATTTTTACCTCCTACAATTACGGAAATGACCTTATTTCAACTTCATTTGGCATACTTTTATGGAGAACAAAAAAATATCTAATCGCTCAAATCCACAACAAGAACTTAATTGCCTTTTATAATGTTCCAAATATCGGCGGTATCTATGTCCGAAAGACGCGGAAGAGCAAGTTCACCTTCTTTTTTTAATGGCAATTTTAAGAGGCCCAAAGCCGGTGTATCGACGGATAAGCCGATATCAGCCTTATAGGGAATTGTTGTCCCCGGGCGTACACCCTTCAGGGCCTTCAGCATATCCAGATAGTTGATTTTGGCAGGGAGGGAAACGGTTTTTTTGGATTTGGCCGGCACTGTGCCTGCAACGGCTGCGCTGCCGGACAAAAATGGGCTGCCACCACTGGAAAGTCCGTAATCCATATTTGTCAAGGGCAGAGCTACAGGATAAGGGTTATCAATCTCAACATTAAATATTAGTGTAGCTGAGTCTAATGATACATCATCAAATCCCAGGCCCTTGAGGCTTGCGCTGGGTTTGTTAGTATCCAAAAGCTGCTGGACTGTTTCACAGCCTGATACCAAAATGCCCAATACCACAGGCACCAAAATCATATAAGTTATTGCTTTCATTTTTTTTACCCTTTACTTGTGCCGCTACAATTTTGTCCAGAGGAAGCTGCTTATATTCTCAGTTAACTCCGATTATGAAATCAACTTCTCCTCTTATACAGTAACCAAAGGCACCCACTTAGTCAAACGAAAATCAATGGTAAATCGGCGATTCCGAACCATTTTTTTTTAAGATGAGATTTGAACTATAAAAATAAAAGCAACGAATAAGGGGTCCGAAGCCTTAGATAACCGGCAGCTACGACTTTTGGCTCCACGCAGCCAAAATACGCCCCATTTTTAGGCAAAAAATTCAACTTTTTCAGAAATTTTTAAGGCAATCGGATGTTCAAAACGTTCATCATTTTTGCAATTTTTGCGGTTCTATGAGCTATCTGGTGCTTGTGTTTTATGGATTTTGCTCACTTTTTACAGCCGTATAAAGGCTTTTTGCTGGTTTTTGGGGTTAAAAAGGGTGGCGGGCAAAATATTTTTGAAAAAAATTTATTTTTTCTCTTGACATTGGTGTACTATGTGATATAGTACAGTTGGTTAGGTATGATATTTTGTTAAATAAATAGAGAACAACGGTTTTAAGAAATGATAAATTTTACAATCAAATTTCAATACGGCACACCAATCTACGAACAGATAGTTTATGCTGTGAAAAAGGCCGTAGTGACAGAACAATTGAAATCGGGGGACAGATTCCCATCCGTAAGAGAAATGAGCAAGGAGTTACGAATCAATCCTAATACAGCCCAAAAAGTAGTAGCTCATCTGGTCAGGGAGGGCTTGTTAGAAATAAAACCCGGGATTGGGAGTGTTGTTTCAGCACTAAGTACAGCAACTAAAGCTCAACGTGATAGAATTTTAAGAGACGAAGTAGAAAAACTGGTTGTTGAATCCAAGCGATTATCCATCACAAAAAAAGATGTGGTGGATGCAATCAATCGCAATTGGAATTTGGATAGTAAGAAAGGTTAACAATGAATAATACCATTGAAACACAAGACTTAACCAAACGATTCGGTAAAAATACCGCCGTTGAGAGGTTAACTTTAACGGTTCCAACAGGAAGCATCTTTGCATTTTTGGGTCCGAACGGAGCAGGTAAAACAACGACAATCAAAACTTTAATGAATATTATGAAACCTACACAAGGATCATCGACGGTATTAGGAGTCGATTCCAAGAAGCTCAGTCCAAAAGAATTCGCCCAGATTGGATACGTATCTGAGAATCAAGAAATGCCGGAATGGATGACCGTGAAACAATTTTTGATTTATTGCAAGAAGATGTATTCAACATGGGATGATAAATTCTGTAAAGATTTGACAGAGCAGTTCAGCTTACCTTTGAAACAAAAACTGAAGAGAATATCACGAGGTATGAAGATGAAGGCTGCGTTAATCTCATCATTGGCCTACAGACCCAAATTGCTAATATTCGATGAGCCTTTTAGCGGATTAGATCCTTTAGTTCGTGATGAATTTATTTCCGGAATGTTAGATATTACAGAGGATGAGAACTGGACGATATTCATATCTTCCCATGATATTGATGAGGTTGAAAGATTAGCTGACTGGATAGGTATTATTGATAAAGGATTGTTAAAGGTTGTCGAACAAGCTGAAGTATTACAGAACAGGTTTAGACGAATCGAGATAACTTTAGAAGAGCCAACTGACCTCAAAGCCAACTTTTTAGAACAATGGTATTTACCGAAACAGCAAGGTCGTACAGTCCATTTTTTCGACAGTCAATACGAGAAGGGAAAGGGCGAGGCCAAGATTTGTGAATTTTTTCCAAATTGCTCAAATGTAGAAGTCTCAGGAATGTCATTGCGTGAGATATTTGTAGTATTTGCCAAGAAATTTAAGATATCAGAATTATAGGAGTCAGGCTTATGAATTTTATACCATTTTTATTTAAAAAAGATTTAATACGCTTTAAGTATTTGCACCTTGTCTGGCTCCTTCTTATTCTTGCACAATCAGCTTTAGGTTTAGGCGGTCATAGATTGGCTTCTGAAATTTTTGAGTTTCAAATGTTTTTGCCATTACTTATAAGGCTGATTGGATTTTTGCAGGGCTTGATGATAATTATCATTGTTCCTTTAATAATTCAGGATGATTCAGTAGTCGGAACGACAGCCTTTTGGTACACCCGTCCGATTTCCAGAAAAGCTTTACTGTTTACCAAATCATGTACAATATTAATCCTTTTGGTTATACCACCTCTCGCTGCCGAACTGTTTGTTTTAGCGGCAAACGGAGCGTCGGCCTATCACCTATTGCTTGCGGTACCAGAGGTCCTTATAGAAAAGCTGGCTTTTATTGTTCCTTTTGTAATTTTAGCCGCCTTAACAACTAAGTTAAGCCGATATGCTCTTGTTGGAGTCATTGTTTTCGCTGTCCTTGTAGTTGTTACAATTATTATTTCAGTGAGTCAAATGTTCCTTCCAAATCTTAGAAAGTACATTTATAACTTCGAATTTCACAATAACCCTTCCTTAGAAGCATCATTCAGCGTCTTTAAAGATATCTATGTGTTCTTATTTGGATCGGTTCTCATAATTCACCAGTTTTTGACCAGGTATACTGCAAAGACAATAAAATGGTTGTCTTTTGCTTTTCTGGTTATGCTTTGTTTTACGCGATTATGGAATTGGGATTTCTTAAAAGAGGTTACTGTAGTTACAAGCTCTCCAGCAATATCAGAGCCCGTGTCGGTGCATTTTGATACTCAATATCTCATAATATCTGATGAATTTCGACATCGCAAAGAAGACGTCAGAGAGAAATCTATAAGTACCCGTCAAAGATTAAAAGGTCTGCCTGCCGGGCAATTTGCAATTTTAAGAAGAATGAAAGATGTACAAATGAAATACCCTGACGGCACCGTCCTCGAATCACAATATACGTCAACAGTTAAAAAAGAGACATTTTCAAGTGAAAAGTTTATGCGGCCGATACAAGCTGTTTTAAAGGATGTCAAATTGCTTAATCCTTTTAAGGAGAAGTTTTCTTACACGGAAATTTTCAGTTTAGACGAATCAGCCCTCCATCAATTTAAGGAGAGAACAGGCACTTATTCTGCTCGTGCTGATTTTGACATTTATACATATGAAATCGTTTCGCAAGTTTCTTTAAAGCAAGGGTTGAGAGATTCGTTTGGTTCGGAGCAAGTGGCAATATACGACATTCTTGAGAGACCTAATGCGATATCAGTAGTAATTAATGAAAAGAAAATAAATTTATTATTTGACAGAAGTGTTAAAAAGAAATCTCAATATGACCGCTCCCTGGATATCTATTCAGATTATAATCATATTTATTTGCTGGTGAACAACAAACGTTGTGAAGCGTTTTTGCCAGAAGTAGAAGGTAATGTATATGCGAATGTAATGGCAGCTTTTGAGCCGTCACGGCTTGAAACTTTGGCAAAACAGTTCCATTTTACAGATTTAAATGACAGAAGCGGACTTCTTCCGAAATTAGACAAAGAATGGCTGGCAGATGCCGAGCTTGTAAGAATCGACGCAGTAAAAACAGGGACAGAAACAATCGATTTTACGATCGAAGGATTTACGCTCCCTACACAATCCACCTCAACAGGTGAAGAGATTGATGAGTTAGAACAGCAATTAAGAATGCAAGATAAAAAAGTGAGGAAAATGCTTCCAGAGAGTTTAATAGAACAAGGACAATAATGAAGGTTGACTTTTCAAGCCAGACTTGATACTCTATTGGAAAGGAGGTTTAGCGGCGCAAGTGAGCAATTATAAACAATATTACAGGGAAGTCTCAGTTATTTTGTTGAATTGTAAGTCCTGGCTGCGCAGCCAGGGTAAAAAAGGAAATGTTAACCAAGTTTAATTTTAGGAGAATTAAAAATGTTTAATTCACGGTCTTTGAAAAATGTTGTTTTGTTTGTATTGGCAGGTATGGTTTGTATTGGCGGGTCAGCTTTCGCGGCAGAATCATCCGATGAGCTACTTGGTCTGATACCGGCGGAGAGTATCCTTGCAGTTAGATTGAATAATTTCGATTCTACACTGAGTCAGCTTGATACTTATCTTGCGGGGGTGTCACCAGTACCCCTTGGTTTATCCGGTTTGGCGCGGATGCAGTTCGGGCAGATACTTGGTAATCCGGAATTGAAGGGAGTTAATACCGGCGGGAATTTTGGAGCTTGTGCAACTGCACAGCCGGGACAGATTGTGCCTTCAATAAAAGTGCTTGTGCCGGTGAATGACTATGCTGAGTTTATCAGCGGCAGCACAAATGTCGGCGAGCCTGACGCAAGCGGCATATCGAAAGTGATGATTAACGGTGAGGCATTTGCATTGGTAAAAAAGGCGGGCAATTATGCGGTGTTAGTGAAGGCCGGCGATTCGGTCAACTTCGCAGTCGATAAAGGACTCGAAAGCTCTATAGACACAGCCGAGAAAGCCATTGCGGGAGGGCAGCCTATATGGGCGTATGCTAATGTGCAAAGGATAGGAGAAGTTTATGGGGAGATGGCAGTTGAGCAGATGGAGAAGAGCAAAACGATGATGGCTGATATGAAGGTGAAAATGGAAACTATGCTTGCCGGGTTTGAGAAGCAGAGGGCGGAGATTGATGTTAATGACCCGAATCAGCAGGAGACTATCGAGCTACTCGACAAGCAAATAGCCTCCACGAAAGAAAGTATAAAACAACTCGATAGTAACCCGATGATGGACAATTTCGGTAACGTTATGGATATGTATATTCGGATTTTCGAGACGCTGCTGAAAGAGAGCAAGAGCTTTAGCCTGGCGATTGAGCCCAAAGCGGAAGTTTTGACTATACTGGAAACTTATACAGCTTTACCGGGAAGTGAGTCTGCCAAGGCACTTGTGGCGGATGCATCGGGAGCCAAGGCGGATAAACTTGTAAATTATCTGCAGGATGGTGCGATGGTGAACTTTGCGTGCAGGTTGAATAAGCCTTTGCTTCAGAAGTTTTACAGCGAAGCAATCGGGCTGATGGGCGTTATGAGTGGCGGGGAAATGACAGACGATGAAGTTGCGAAGATGAAGGAGATAACGACTGATATCATCGACTCTGTTGGCGGGGCCATGGCAGTATCATTGTGGGCGGATGAAACGGCAAAGCCTCCTTTTATGGAGGATTGTATTATCGAAGTGAGTGACGCTGAGAAGTTTAATAAGACGCTCTTAAAAGGAATCGAACTGTGGAAGGACAGCGGATTTATGAACTTTTACGAAGAGATGGGGCTGGAGATGAATTTTGTTACGCAGATGAACGTTTATGAGTATAAGGGAGCAAAGGTCAATTCGGCTTCACTGAAATTTAAGGCGTCAGACCCTAATTCACCAGAGGCCGAGATCATAGAAAAGATGTACGGCGATGGTTTCGATTACAGGTGGGCGACGGTTGACGGGCTCTGTGTAGAGGCGATAGCCGGTGATGTAGAAACGGCAATAAAGCAGTTAATCGATGAGGTTAAGGCCGGTGGAGCGAGTGAAGCGGCAACGGATATAAAACAGGCAGTGACGATGCTTGGAGACGGGGCAGATGATTTCTTCGGGACTTTTAATGTTGTTCGCATGCTGAAGATGATGTCGGTCATGCCGTCATTCCCAATACCAGATATATCTGTTGAAAGCAAGAGCAATATAGCGTTTGGCGGTAAAATAGGCGACGGGAAGGTTATGTTCAAAGTTGCTGTTCCGAAGGCGCATATAAGTGAAGTTATGACTGTTTTTGTGCCTAAGCCGGCGGCGCAATAAAAAAGTCCAGAATAGTTTTTGTCGGCAAAAGACACCTTCGCAACCATTGCTCAATCGGTAACTAATTTACCGATTGGCAAAGCAGATGGTGTTAACATTTGTGTAAATCCTGTTTGTAAGTACTGATGATGAGCGCTAAAAGAGTCGTTGTGTAACATCGTAATAATTGCAACAGGACATTCAATCCAGTTTCAACCGTATTTTCACAACGTTCGTCATTTTTTGTGATTTTTGCGATTTTACACGCTATTGGGGCTTTTGGTTGTAGTACAGTATTAGTGATTTTTCTCGCTTTTTACGGGCGCACCGTCATTAAAATCTCGGCGGTTGCTACTGAAGGAAGATTTTGATACGATCGCGGCATTCAAAGGCCAAGTTGCAAAGCCAAGCGGTTAATATGGGACAAGTCGGCTGAGTAAAGAAATGATATAATGTCAACAAAACGTGAAGTAAGATAAGGAAAGGAAAAGCTATGAAAATACCAGAATATATAACCGTTCAGGAAGTACAAAGAGTCTGCAAAGAGTTAAAGATAAGAGACTGGACCAAAGTTAAAAAAGCAAAAGTTCCATTAAAAGAAGCGCGAATAATATTAGCAGGAATAAAACCTGGAAAGATGAAAATCGAAGTTGAAGAGTTTTGCAAAGGCCTTGAAGTAGAACTTGAGCATGGTCTTGTATTCGAAAATGCAAATGTAACCAATAATCACCCTATCCTTACCGGCAAAATTGTACTGGCGCATTTTATGGAGTCTCCAGATTATTACAGACGGCTGGAAGTCTCTGAACTCGAAGGCGATTTGTTTAAGGCAGTAAAAGACAAGAATTCAGCAAAAGCAAAGTCCTTATATAAAAAACTTGCCGATGCAAAATCAGCTCTTAGCAAATCTGAATTAAAACAGCTCAGTTAACCGGTATGAAAGTTGTCGAAAGTAAAGCTGATTAAGCGAGTCACCGTGGTGTTTTCCAAAGCAAGAGTAAGCCAGGTTCTCCGGAGGTTCCGCTAACTGAGCGTTGCCGGATTGTCAAGGTACCTTTGCTAATTGGAAATATCAAACCGGCTTAGCAGTCAGGCAAATAGAGCCTCTTTATGACAAACCCAGTCCTTTGGCAATTCCATCGCCGTAGTTTTTATCCGCTTTGCGAAAATGTTTGACCATCTTTTCCTGAAGCTCTTTGGAGACTTTCTGTAAGCTACTTGTGATATTCTTAATCAGCCGCTGTTGTTCATCGGCAGGCATAAGCCTGAAGAGATTTCCCGGCTGGACATAGTCATCATCAACGCCGCGTTTTTGGTCATATCTATCGGCATCACCTGAAATCTTCAGCGGCGGCTCGGCGTATGCCGGGTCTGCCTTGGGTCCACCGAAGCTATTAGGCTCGTAATTGACAGATGCGCCACTATTTCCATCGAACCGCATAGAACCATCACGCTGATAGTTGTTTACAGGGCATTTCGGGCGGTTGATTGGCAGGCTTTCATAGTTGGCACCCAGTCGATAACGATGTGCATCGGCATAAGAGAAGATACGCGCCTGAAGCATTTTACAGGGTGAGAACGAAATGCCGGGTACAACGTTGGCAGGCGAAAAGGCCGACTGCTCGACTTCGGCAAAGTAATTTTCAGGATTTCGGTTCAATTCCATCTCACCAACTTCGAGCAGGGGATAGTCAGCGTGCGGCCAAACCTTCGTCAGGTCAAACGGGTTCCAGCGATAATTTTCGGCTTCGGTCTCAGGCATAACCTGTACCTTAAAAGTCCACCTAGGATACTCGCCCCGTTCTATCATCTCAAACAGTTGTTCTGTATGATAATCCGGATTCTCTCCTACAATTCGGTCAGCTTCATCCTGCATAAGACACTGGATACCCTGTTTAGTTTTAAAGTGGAACTTGACCCAGAAGCGTTCGTTTTCAGCATTTATGAAGCTGTAGGTATGACTGCCATATCCATTCATATATGGAATACCTTTTGGAATACCACGGTCTGAAAAGAGAATGGTAACCTGATGCAAGGCCTCGGGGACCTGTGACCAGAAATCCCACCACATAGTATGAGACCTCAAATTGGTCTGTGCCATTCGCTTCTGAGTATGGATGAAATCGGGAAATTTCATCGCATCGCGGATAAAGAAGACCGGCGTATTGTTGCCAACCATATCCCAGTTGCCTTCTTCGGTATAGAACTTTAAGGCAAAACCCCTGACATCACGAACAGTATCGGCAGAGCCTTTTTCACCGGCTACTGTAGAAAAACGACCAAACATATCTGTTTTCTTACCAACCTTTGAGAATATCTTTGCCTTTGTGTATTTTGTTATATCATTTGTGACAGTAAATGTTCCGTGTGCTCCTGCAGCTTTTGCGTGAACAACACGTTCGGGGATACGCTCACGATTGAAATGCGCCAATTTGTCAAGCAGTACATGGTCCTGCATTAATGTCGGGCCGCGCTGACCCGCAGTTAGAGAATTCTGATTATCACTTACAGGTATGCCTGCCGCTGAGGTAAGTTTCTTCTCCTTCATTTTGAATCTCCCTTAATACTTTTTTTAATCCTGTTTATTTATCATTCACTGATAATTCTTAATATTTTAAGAATTATACTGCGGTCAGTATTATACTATGTCGTCATGGATATTACAATAATACCTGCCCGATGAAAAATTGAGACAGGTTATAGGACGTGGATTGTTATTGGTGCACTTTTGGCCGTTATAGGTTAGAATGTATTTAGAGCTTAAAAAAGCAAGTCAAGTGTGCAAAATGACCAAGCAGAGGCAAATAAGTAATTTAAACAATAAGCCGGCAAGGAAAGGCAGATATGTTCTTTACTGGATGCAGGCCGCTCAGCGGGCGGAATATAACCATGCCCTCGAAAAGGCCATCACAAGGGCCAATCAATTAAAGCTGCCATTAGTGGCGATATTCGGGATAACGGATTCCTATCCGGAGGCCAATCTCAGGCATTACCATTTTATGCTCGAAGGGCTTAAGGACGCTAAAGAGGCGCTTGCAAAACGCAGGATACAACTCGTGGTAAGGCACCAATCGCCGGAACAAGCAGCAATCGAACTTTCGGAAAAGGCAGCTTCGGCGGTTGTCGATGCAGGTCATACCCGTATCGAGCGAAAATGGCGCCGGCAGGCAGCAAAGAATATTAAATGCTTGCTGGAAGAGGTCGAGACGAATTTGATTGTGCCTGTGAGTGAAGTTTCGGATAAGGAGAATTTTTCGGCAGGTACGTTAAGGCCGCGAATCAATAAAAGAGTGCCCGAATACCTTGTGAAAATAAGGCAAGGCAAGCCGCTATACAGCAGTCTTGATATGAAATTCAAGAGCTTCGATATAAGCGATATCGAACTGTCGTTATCGAAACTCAATATCGACAGAAGCGTCGGGGCCGTAAAAGGTTTTAAGGGGGGAACCACCGAGGCAAAAAGACGGCTAAAAGATTTTATAAAAAACAAGCTGGAACGTTATGCGGAACTTCGGAACGACCCGAGTCTTGACGCTACTTCCAATATGAGCCCTTACCTGCACTTCGGCCAGATATCGCCATTATACATAGCACTGGAAGTTTTAGGAACGGAGGGCGGCGGAAAGGATGCCTATCTGGAAGAGCTTATCGTCAGAAGGGAACTTAGCTACAATTTTATCTATTACAATCAGAGCTACGACAAGTTCGAAAGCCTTCCGCCGTGGGCAAAAAACACGCTCAATTATCACGGCCGGGACAAAAGAGAGTATGTTTATTCGGCGGAAGAATTCGAGCAGGCCAAGACTCATGACGCTTACTGGAATGCAGCTCAAAAGGAAATGGTGATAACGGGGAAGATGCATGGTTATATGAGGATGTACTGGGGGAAAAAGATTCTGGAATGGAGCAAAAAGCCCAGGGTGGGTTTTAAGATTGCCCTTTACCTGAACAATAAATACGAACTTGACGGGCGGGATGCGAACGGATTTGCAGGGGTGGCGTGGTGCTTCGGAAAGCATGACAGGGCGTGGGGGGAGCGTGATGTTTTCGGGAAGGTGCGGTATATGAACGCGGCCGGTTTGAAAAGGAAATTTGACGCCGACAGATACGTCGAAAAAATCAACCAAATCGAGCGAGAGGGATAGTTATGAGGATAGCTGTAACAGGTGCGACGGGATTTATAGGCAGGGCGCTATGCAACGAGCTTGGCAAAGGACATAATGTAATCGCGCTGACGCGAAGGCCGGGGAAAGGAGCAGGTCTTTTTGAAAAGAGAGTCGATGTTATCAAGTGGAATGCAGAGCGTATGGACGGGTGGGAGAAAAGCTTAGAGGGGACGGATGCAATAGTAAATCTTGCCGGAAGCAATTTGGCGTCGGGCAGGTGGAGCGAGAAGTTCAAAGGCGAGATTCTTAACAGCCGAATAAATTCAGCGAGGACATTGCTTGAAGCGGTGAAGGAAACAAAAGCAAAGCCCAGGACTTTTATTATAGCTTCTGCAACCGGTTTTTACGGTTCAAGAGGTGACGAGGAACTTGATGAAGAGAGCGGCGGCGGGGAGGGATTTTTGGCGGAGGTCTGCCGGAAGATTGAAAGTATCGCTGAAGAATTCGAAGAGCTCGGTATCAGGATTATCGTTATACGCACAGGGGTAGTTCTTGGTTCAGCCGGGGGGGCGCTACCGAAAATGGTAATGCCGTTTAGGTTTTACTTAGGAGGTTACTGGGGCGGGGGCAAACAATGGATATCCTGGATTAGCCTGGCTGATGAGATTTCGGCCATCAGGTTCTTGATAGAAAATTATGAGTTCGAAGGGGTCTTTAACCTGACAAGTCCGGAGCCGATGAGAAATCGAGTTTTTTTTGAGATATTGGCCGGCAGGCTCAAAAAACCCTGCCTGCTGCCGATGCCGGGATTTTTGCTTAAGTTAATTTTCGGGCAAATGGCGGATGAGCTTTTTCTGTCGAGCCAGAGAGTCTATCCGAGAAGACTTCTGGCCGGGGGTTTTAAGTTTAAGAACAGTGGATTAAAAGAGGCATTAGAAACAATGGACATCGGGAGGAAAGAATAATGAATCTGCAAGAGTATTTTGAAAAAACGGAAGGGACAGGCGTACTGGCGACGGCTGACAGCAACGGCAATGTGGATGCGGCAATTTATGCAAGGCCGCATGTTATCGACGAAGAGACGGTTGCTTTTATTATGAATGAGCGGCTGAGCTATAAGAATGTATGCTCGAATCCCAAGGCGGCGTATCTGTTTTTGGAAGAGACGGCCGGTTATAAAGGCAAAAGGCTATATCTAACCAAAGTAAAGGAAGAGACCGACAGGGAAGTGATAGATTCTATGAGAAGAAGAAAAACTGAAAAATATCAAGAAGGTGATTCGAAGAAACACCTGGTATATTTCAGAGTAGAGAGAATAAGGGCACTTATAGGGGAATAGACATGGTGAAGGCTATAAAAGTTTTTAAGTTCATTGCTTCTTTGGCGGTATGTTTTGGTGCAAGCGGGATTGGGGCCATTTTCATGGCCGATGATTCTATCAGCAACTGGTACGCCGGGCTGCAAAAACCGAATATCACACCGCCCGACTGGGTCTTCGGGCCGGTCTGGACAATCCTTTATTTGCTGATGGGGATATCAGTTTTTATCGTCTGGAATAAAGGACTGGATTATCCTAAAGTAAAACAAGCCCTTGGTCTGTTTGTGATACAGCTGTGTCTAAACGCAGCCTGGACACCTTTATTTTTCGGGCTGCATTTAATTTTGGCGGCATTGATTGAGATTGTGCTTTTATGGTTAGCAATACTCGCAACGTTTTTAGTCTTCAAGCGAATTTCTGTCCGGGCAGGTATGCTCCTGCTGCCATACCTGATATGGGTGGGCTATGCGGTAATATTGAACGGGTCAATATGGTACTTAAATCAGTAATAGTATTTTCGCTAAGTTTGTAAAAGTTCAGCATGTTTACGGTTAAATCCACCATTACGCTCGAGTCTGATTGAATATTATGGGACAACAGTGGTTGAGAGCAGAGTGGATTTTTTTATTTACAAGTGGAGGAAAAAATGTTTGACTAAAGTTGCAATTTGGGTTATTTTATAGCCTAAGAATGCTGTGTAGCTTCTATGGTGTCAGCGAAGTGAGAGAAATCCGCTTTTTGCTTGCATTTTTCGCCGATAGTGTTAGATTATAAGAAGCAATAAGTGAATTACAATATGTGCTATGCGGGTAATGAGATGTTCCTGTTGTTCTTTGCGGCCACGGCCGGTACGGCGGAGGCGGGGGCACTTCCCACAACTTCACTGCTTTTTAGTCCGTTCAGACTGGGCTTTGTTATCGTATGGATTTACCTTTGCATGTACAGCGTGGAGAGTGTTAATTCCCATCGGCTGCTTCCTGAACAATACAAACCGACGGCGAATACTCTATCGCTTCTTTTCGGTCCGCTGATTCTTTTCGTGCTTTTTATAGCCGATACGAGCAAGAAACTCGAGGAAGGCGAGATAGCATTAGGCGATGTCTTCAAGGACATATTCGGCAAGGCTTTCGAGAGCGCCAAAAAAGGCAAAGGGGGCAAGGGGGGAAAAGAAAAACCTATCGAGCTGCTGGATTCATCGGGGAGGAGTTTTTCCGAGCTTTACGGTGACAAAGAGAAAGGGCAGGAAGCGAACAGGGAAATCCTCGATATGACGGGGAAAATCATCCTTGAGGCAATAAATGAGAGGGCGAGCGATATCCTGATAGACCCGAAGAGCAATGACCTTTTTACTCTAAGGTACAGAATTGACGGATTTTTGAGGACGATAGACGAGATAGAAGGGGAGACGTGTGTAGCGATAGTCAACAGTATCAAGGTCATTTCCGGAATGGATATAGCGGAGAAGCGTCGTCCCCAAGACGGGGCGTTTTTAGGGAGGATACCGCGGTGTAATGTATTCTTCCGTGTGGCGAGTGCGGGTGTGCTTGGCGGGGAGAAATTATCGATAAGAGTTCTGAATCAAAGTACGGGTCTTTTGCGTCTTGACGAGGTCGGTCTGTCGAAGGAACACTACGATACGATTTCGGACATAATCAAACAGTCATCGGGTATGATTATCGTTTGCGGGCCAACAGGCAGCGGCAAGACGACGTCTTTATACGCTATGCTCAGTAATATCGATTTTTATGAGCGTAACGTGGTTACGGTCGAGGACCCTATTGAATATGTTCTGGACGATGCCAGCCAGATAGAAGTGAATGTTAAGGCCGACATTACTTTTGCCAACGCCCTTCGTAGCGTTCTGAGGCAGGACCCGGACGTAATTTGCGTGGGAGAGATACGCGACGCTGAAACTGCAGGTATGGCCCTTCAGGCTTCACAGACGGGCCACCTGGTACTGGCCACTCTGCACAGCAGCAGTAATATGGCGGCCCTTGTCCGTCTGATGGATTTGGGTATAAAGCCGTTACTACTGGCATCTGCGCTTAGCGTTATAATTTCCCAGCGACTTGTCCGGCGGTTGTGCGAAAACTGCAAATATCCGGCTGAATTAAGTGAAAAGCAACTTGCGTATTTTAAGGATAAGGGAATCAATCCTGAGGGGATTATGACAGCAGACGGATGCGAGGAGTGCTACGGGACGGGATATCGCGGGAGAATAGCCATCCTTGACGTAGTACGACTGAATAAAGACGTGAAGGCCAAGTTAGCTGATGATAGTTTGTCTCTCGGAGATTTGAAAAAAGATGGAGATGAAAAGGGCCGTTCGACGCTGAAACATGAGGGGATGAAAAAGGTTCTGGCGGGAATAACGACGCTCGAAGAAGTGAAACGAGTAATATCGAGTTTAGGATAAGAGTTATGTTCTGGTGTGCGATACTAATCGGTATTTTGGCAGCGGTGATGGCGATAAAGGCCGGGTTCTATACGATGTGGGCGATACTTTTCAATACTCTTATATCAATCTATCTGGGCATAATGCTCTGCCCGACAATAATAGGACTGATTCCGGATATCGGTGATTCGCGTTATCATCATGCCGGCTGCGTGGGGGGAATTGCGGTGGTGATATTCGCTATTTTCCAAACGATTACGGTGAATTTTCTGCTTGGTGAGGAGGCAGATAAAAATAAAAAAAATGAAGAAGCAATCAGCTTTCCGAAGGTAGTTAATACCATCGGGGCGGGGCTGGTCGGTTTCTTTTCGGGCTATGTAGTGTGCGGATTTGTCATTTTTGTTTTTCTGATTACTCCCCTTTCTAAAGAGTCGATAGTTAAAAGTATTTGCGAGCAGACCGGTTTTGCGGCGCAATCAGTACAAGCTGTCTGCGGATTCGTGGGGGGGATTAGTCTGCAATGTCATGACGAGGCCAGCCCGAAAGAGGTAGCCGAGTGGCTGACCACACCGGAGAAGAAACAAAAATCCCGACCTGCTGAAACAAAGAAACCTGAGCGCGAAGAAGTAAAAACGGAGACAGTCAGTCCTGAGAAAATCAAAGCGGAGAAGAAAAAACAGGAATGACATTATCGGCCTGCGAGGTTCAGGAACGTTTTTGTCGGTCGAAAAAAGGTTACCGCCTTCTTTTTTTTTAAGGTATCCACCAATGCAGATAATCGCCCAGTGTCCAAACTGCGGCAGCAGTCGGCTTTTAGACGACAGCGCCGCCGACAAAAGGATAAGATGCTGTAAGTGCCATCTGCTTTTCAAGGTCCCGAAACTGGAGGATGTGCCGAGGGCGGTCAGGATAATAAAACAGGCCAAGGGCAACATTTTTGTCGACGAGGACGGCAGAACATACGGTTAGAACCAGGGGCTGAGTTTTCGTAAAAAAGAATTTTCGGGCAAGAAAGATTGTTTGACTTTTCGGGGGAAATGGGGGAGAATAATCATTTTCGTTTTTCATGAAATGTAAATTCAAGCTTATTTAAGGAGGCAAAAATGTTTAACGGTATATTTCATATTCCGCAGCCGGTTAACGAGCCGTGTTTGCAATATGCACCGGGCAGTGGTGAACGAGCGGAATTACAGGGTAAGCTTAAAGAGATGCTGGGGGAGCAGGTTGATATCCCGATGATAATCGGCGGGGAGGAAGTTCGTAACGGCAATCTTGCCGATATTCGGTGTCCGCATGACCATCAGCATTTGCTTGGCAGGTATCATCAGGCAGATGCGGTGTATGCAATCAAAGCGGTTGATGCGGCTGAGAAGGCCAAGAAGGAATGGGGTGAAATGCCGTGGGAATCGCGAGCGGTTGTTCTGCTTAAGGCGGCGGAACTGCTGGCGGGCAAATACCGGCAGACAGTGAATGCGGCGACTATGCTAAATATGAGCAAGACACCTAATCAGGCGGAGATAGATTCAGCTTGCGAGCTGATAGATTTCTGGCGTTTCAATCCTCATTTTATGGAGGAGGTATACGGCGACCAGCCGATGTCAACTCACGGAGTGCTCAATTATATGGAACACCGGCCTCTTGACGGTTTTGTTCTTGCGGTGACGCCGTTTAATTTTACATCGATAGCGGGCAACCTTCCGACGGCACCGGCGTTGATGGGCAATACGGTCGTCTGGAAACCGGCGTCGGCAGCAGTACTGCCGGCATACTTTATTATGAAGATTCTGGAAGAGGCAGGAATGCCACCGGGCGTTATCAATATGGTTCCCGGGCCGGGTCCGGTTGTTGCGCCGCCCATGCTTGATGATGTCCGGCTTGGTGGCATTCACTTTACGGGAAGCACTTATGTTTTTTCAACAATCTGGCTGGCGATTGGTTCTGATATCCGCAAGTATGTCGCTTATCCTCGAATCGTTGGCGAGACCGGTGGAAAAGATTTTATCTTCGCACACTCGAGCAGTGATATCGAGGCTTTGGTTACCGCTTTGGTGCGAGGTTCATACGAGTACCAGGGTCAGAAGTGCTCGGCAGCTTCGCGGGCATATATTCCCGATTCAATCTGGCCGGAAGTGAAAGAACAAATGCTTGGGCAGATAGGCGAAATCAAGATGGGTGATGTGGTGGACTTCAGCACTTATATGGGTGCTGTTATCGATGCCAATTCATTTGCAACCATCAAAGAATATATTGAATATGCCAGGAGTTCAGCGGATATGGATATTATCGTCGGTGGCGGCTGTGACGATTCCAAAGGATACTTCATCGAGCCGACGATAGTTGTTTCCAAAGAGCCGAAGAGCAAGCTTATGGCTGAGGAAATTTTCGGGCCGGTATTGACCGTTTACGTTTATCCGGAAGGTGAATACGAGAAGATGCTTGATGTGTGCGACCAGACTTCGCCTTATGCACTGACGGGAGCTATTTTCGGTTTAGACCGGGGCGCAATTGTCAAGGCGCTGGATAAACTTCGTCATGCAGCAGGCAATTTCTACATCAATGACAAGCCCACGGGTGCGGTGGTGGGTCAGCAGCCGTTCGGCGGCTCGCGGGCGTCCGGGACAAACGACAAGGCGGGCAGCTGGCTTAACCTTGAGCGCTGGGTTTCACCTCGTACGATAAAGGAAACGTTCCTTCCGCCAAGAGATTTTCGTTATCCTTATATGGAGAAAGAATAGGCATTCAGGAAAAGGCTGGTTTTCAGATTCAATAAGAAATCCGTGTCAGCTAAGACGAAGGCAAAATAAATGAAAATCAGAAAACTAAGAACGAAACTGCTACTGTCGTTCTTTGTTGTCATCGCTGTTTTCGGGTCGGCCATAGGTGTACTGGGTTATTACGTTATCGAAAAGGACATAATAGAACGAGCCCAGGAGAAAGTTAAAAGCGACCTTAACTCGGCGCGGGAGGTATATCGCGAAGAAACCGATAATCTAAAAGATGTGGTCCGCTTTACGGCATTGCGATTTTTCATAAAAGACGCTCTTTCAGAAAGTGATACAGAAAGTATTCAAGAAGAGTTGGAAAATGTAAGAACATCCGAGAGTCTTGATATACTAACTCTTACCGACGCACACGGCCGGGTTATCGTCAGAGCACAAAATCCGTCTGTTTACGGGGACAATCAAGCAAATAATGAGGTTGTGAATAATGTTCTATCAGAAAAACAAGTCATTGCAGGGACAGTAATAGTGCCCAAAGAAGAACTTATTAAAGAGGGAGACGTGTTAGCCAGGCAAGCACATATAAAAATTATACCCACATCAAAGGCAAAACCAAAACCTGAAACAGAGCAGAGTTCAGGAATGTGCATAAAGGCGGCGGCACCTGTTTTCGATTACGAGGGCGAACTGATAGGCATATTATACGGCGGTAATCTGCTAAATCGCAACTACGAGATTGTCGACAAGGTAAAAGAAATCGTCTACCAGAAAGTCAAGTACAAGGGCAAAGATATCGGCACAGCAACAATCTTTCAAGGCGACCTTCGTATTTCAACAAATGTTATGGGAGAGGACGGGAGCCGGGCAATAGGCACCCGAGTATCCGAAGAAGTTTACAGGCGGGTGCTGGAAAAAGGACAAGCCTGGACTGCAAGGGCATTCGTAGTAAACGACTGGTATAAAACAGCCTATGAACCTATCAGGAACATTAACGGAGAAATGATCGGGATATTATATGTCGGCACGCTGGAAAGGCCTTTCATTGATATGGCCAGAAATATTTTTCTTGTCTATCTTTTTATAGTTTTAATTGCCACTTTACTTGCGGGTTTTCTTGCCCTGATACTGTCAGGGGCGGTATCCCGTCCTCTTACGCATATGCTAAAGGCTACCGAGAGACTTTCGGCTGGTGAACTCGGTTACAAGGTGGATGTAAAGACAGGGACGGAGGAATTAAATACTCTCGCCTCTTCTTTTAACGAGATGTCATCACAACTTGAAGAAAGAGAGCAAAGTTTAAGAATTTCCAATGAAAAACTGGCAACTTTAAATAAAACTTACCTTGACCTTGTGGGTTTTGTTTCGCATGAACTCAAAGGCATACTGGCATCGACAATTGTGAACGCTTATTCCGTTCGGGACGGATGTTTTGGTGATATAAACTCCAAACAGAGGAAAGCCCTTGATGCAGTTACAAGAAACCTGGATTACTTAGCGGAAACAGTACGCAACTTTCTTAACCTGAGCAGAATAGAAAAGGGTGAGCTTAGCTTTAATAAAACAGAAGTATATCTTAAGGAGAATATTTTCGACGCCGCCGTGGAAACGTTTTCGGGACAAATCGTTGAAAAGCAAATGGAAATTATTAATAATATCGAGCCTCAGATAAAAGTCAAATGCGACGGCGATTTGCTGCTGATAGCAGCAAACAACCTTGTCGGCAATGCGGTTAATTACGGTTTTGCCAAGGGTAAAGTGGTCCTGAACTCCAGGGGTATCGGAGATAAGGTGCAGATTGAAATTTATAATGACTCGGAACCTATCGGAGAAGAAGAAAAAGCAATAATTTTCAACAAATTCTCCAGGCTAAATACGGCTTATGAGAAAAAAATCAAAGGTACGGGGCTTGGGCTATTTATTACGAAGGAAATAATCGGAAAACACAGCGGCAAGATATGGGTAGAGTCAAAAGAAAATGGTAATTCCTTTATCTTCCAGATAGAAAAGGGATACTAACAGCTATAATCAAAAAAATGTTTACAGGAGCACATTATGGCAAAGAAAAAGATAGTCTGGGTAGAGGATGACGATGAGATTATCTCAGCATTCAAGCCCCGTATCGAGAGTCAAGGTTGGGAATTAGTTTCGGCTTCTTCAGCAGAGGAAGGTAAAAGTCTGGCTTTAGAAGCGAAGCCCGACCTTATCATTATGGACATAATAATGGCCGGCGAGCACGGATATGCAGCTATCGAGGAGTTGAAGAGCGAATCATCTTTAGCGAATGTACCAATAATTGTTTTTACCAGCGTTACCCGCAGATGGAGCGAGACCACAGCCACCCGCGCGGACGGTCTGCTTACGGAAGCGGACGAGTTTGTAGATAAACTTGAAAAGCCCGATGTACTGCTTGGCGCTATAAGTAAATATCTGAACAGATAGTTTTGTTAAAAATACCGTTTTAAAAATAAGGCGGACACCTTATGTTTATGGGCAGCTTTTAGAGCAGTCAAAAATAAGCTGAAGAAAAAGCCGGGATAATAAAAATACTATAAAACCAGAGGGGATATAATGAGCAGCCTTGCGAACATTTTAGTCATCGACGACGATGAAACCATGCGAGATTGGTGTGAACAAATACATTCAGAGGGTGGAAACAAGGTAGAAACAGCCGAGGGCGGCCTAAAAGGTTTGAGTATTTTGAAGAAAGAATCATTCAGCGCAGTATCAATGTGAACCGCCTGAGATGAGATAATGAAACAGGAATAAGAACAAATAATGCGAGTGTCAAGAATCGGCGTAGGAGTATAAAAATGAGTTTACAAGTCGCAATCTTAATAGTTTCAGGGGCACTTATCTGTGAATTTATCGATGCTTCGATGGGAATGATGTACGGAACAATCCTTTCACCGGTTCTCATTATAGCCGGTTTCGAACCGTTGGTCGTAGTTCCGGCGATTCTTTTTTCTCAAGCACTGGGAGGATTTACAGCAAGCATATTTCATCATCGATTCAAGAATGTAAACCTCGCGGTGAAAAGCGCAAATCCCAAGGTAATCATCAAGAAACTATCCGAATTAGGTTATATTGAATCCTTCAAGCGGGGCACAACCAAAGATTTTAAGGTCTCGATGTGCGTGGCCAGCTTAGGTGTAATAGCCACTATAATTGCGGTCCTGATAGCGATTAATATTTCTAAATCGGCCCTCAAAACATATATCGGCATATTAGTTGTCGCAATGGGCGCCATATTGCTTTTCGGCCCGGAGTTTAAATTTTCCTGGAAGAAAATGTTAGCAATAGGGATATTAAGCGCTTTTAACAAAGGGATATCCGGAGGCGGATTCGGACCTGTTGTTACGAGCGGCCAACTTATAGCCGGCAGGGACGGCAAAAGTTCGATAGGGGCCACCACGTTTGCAGAAGCGCCGATTTGCATTGCCGGATTTCTGACCTTTTTAATAACCAAAGGCATATCCGACTGGAACCTGGTCATTTTGTTAAGTACGGGAGCTCTAATCGGAGCCCCTTTTGGAGCTTTATTAACATCCAAATTCAAATCCGAAAAACGTTTAAGAACCGGTTTAGGCGTGTTGACCCTGGCGTTAGGAATATGGATTTTGATTAAAACGTGGATATTATAAAGAAATACTAATATTCATTTTCCAACAACCGAAAGCGTGAAAGATTTATGCCGACGGCGCTGCAATAAAACATTTATCGATTTCCTTTATTAGAGGAACGGACAAAGTGAGGTTATTTACAGATATTTGTGTATCCGGTGCAGGGCAGTCTGTTGTTGCAGGAGGCAAATAAATCCGGTAAAATATCTTTAGTCTTATAATCGGTTCTACGATTAGTTATTGAAGTCAGGGAAGGCTTATGGTCGGGGTAATTAGCAAACCTGATACCCAGAAGAAATTAGAGATACTCAGCGCCGACGCCCAGTATGACCTCGCGTGTGCGTGCGGCAGCGGTAAAGAGGAACATCGCAAACGAAGCAGCGACGGTAAATGGGTGTATCCGGTTACACTTCCAAACGGGGGCAAAAGCACACTTTTCAAGACTTTGATTTCAAATGTCTGTACCAACGACTGTAAGTATTGTCCGCTGCGGGAGGCGATGGATGTCCGCCGGTGCAGTTTAGGGGCGGAGGAGACAGCGAAGGTTTTTCTGGATTATTATGAACAGCGAAAAGTATTCGGGCTGTTTTTGAGCTCGGGTGTGTTAGGGTCTGCTGATGCAACGATGGACAGGCTCAATACGACAGCGAGCATCCTGCGAAAAAAATACGGGTATCGCGGGTATATCCATCTGAAGATTATACCGGGGGCGAGCGATGCGGCAATCGAAGAGGCGGTTTCAATGGCCAGTACGGTGTCGATGAACATCGAGACGCCGGGAGCGAAGAACCTGGCGAAACTGTCGGAAAAGAAAAACTATATCAGAGATATCATCGAGCCAATAAAGTTAATCAGCAGGCTGACTGGGCGAGGGGCGAAATACTCAAGGGTAAAGCAAACGACACAGTTTATTATCGGGGCGGCGGGTGAACCGGATTCGGAAATAGTCAGGTATATGGGGGGGCTCTATGACAGGCTGAAAATGCACAGGATATATTTCAGCGCTTACCAGAGGGGACTGGGGGATGAATCCATAGCCGCCGAACAAGGAGCGCCGGATAGTGCGACGGACATACTTATGCGGGAACACCGGCTTTACCAGGTGGATTTTCTGCTTCGCAAATACGGCTTCAAAGAGTCGGACATTGTTTTCGAACGTGAGGGTAATCTTTCTCTTGCAGACGACCCCAAGCAGGTATGGGCAGAGAAGCACCCTGAGATTTTTCCCGTGAATGCGAATGCTGCTTCGAAGTTCGAGCTTTTGAGGGTTCCGGGTCTCGGGCTGGTAACAGTTGAGCGGATACTGAAGCAGCGTGCCGCAGGCAGGATAAGGAGCGTTGAAGATATCGGCAAAATGGGGGTCAGGCTGAAAAAGGCGAGCAAATACCTTGTCTTTTGAGCATCTGGTTTTGGTTTGACGGGGATATTTGTATTGGTTATTGTATGGCCCACGGCGCATTGATTTTTTCTTACCAATGATTTTAGTAAGACGGCTGTAGCAAAGATTTTCAGCAAGGAAAGGCAATACGTTATGAATGAACTACTGGTTAGCATCGATAAACTACTTGTTAGCCTCAGTGAGATAGTCTGGGGGCCGGTTATGATATGCCTGCTGGTCGGAACAGGTTTGTACCTGACGGTGCGGCTGGGATTTGTGCAGTTTATCTGGCTGCGTCACTCCGTCCGGTGTGTTATGGGTAAATATGACAAGGCGGAAGATTCCGGGGACATTTCACATTTTCGCGCTTTAACTACGGCGCTATCGGCAACTATCGGCACCGGTAACATTG